>NZ_FOJJ01000001.1:0-300000 GCF_900111775.1 Desulfuromonas acetexigens
AAATGGACCCTGCCGATCCGGGACTGGAAGGCGGCCCTCAACCGGTTTTCCATCCTGTTCGAAGACAGAATGCCAGCTTACTGATAACCGAAAACCAAACCATTTACACAAAATGATTTACACCGCCTTCCTGTGTTTTCTGCATTAGCCTTCATTTCTTTTATATACAAATATTCGAGCCATCTAGGCTTGAATCAGACAGTTACTGTTGAAATTTTCAGGAATTTCATAATGTGGCTTTTTGTTTCATGCTTTAGTGTAGTATTGATATCGACTATTTCAAAGATAATTGCTTTGAAAGCCTATGAAAGTATTGACAATTATGGTTTTTTCTCAACATTTTTGATTACAAATGGCGACAAAAACCAAAAAGAAAAAAACGACAAAAAGAACAGCAAGCATATGAGAAATTTTATAGGAAGCTGTTCTGTCAGTCTACTATTGAACATATCAGCCGGTATAATCACATACTATATATTTAAACAATGAAGCTTACCCAATAATGAAGGCGGACGATTGATACGGCGGTGATTCGCGAGAAGGTTTCTACAAATTCATACGGCGCGTCGTCGCCGCTTATCTAATTCAGTTAGCTTACAAAAATATGAACTTCAAATATCTACATATTGCATTTTTAGTCATCGTTGGAATTGTTTTAATAGCAGCGTCACTCTTGAACCATGAAAACAATGCCCTGCAAATTGCAGCAATCTATTTGGCAGCCATTTCATTTGCAAGCATTGCCTTTGCGTCAAACTTTCTTGACAGCAAACCCCTAACGAGCCGTGAACTTAGATTTTACGGAGTGGCATTAATAGCATTTGGAATTTTGCTTTTATGGCCAATACAAAAGGTCCAAAATGAAATTCAGAATATCGAAAATATAGAAACATTTGAGCGACTAAAAATAATCAATGCAAACATAATCAACTTAAACAAAAATATAAAAAATAATCAGAACTTAGATATTTCAGAGTTCGGAGAAATTTTTGCGGAAAACGAAAAAAAAGACTTGGGGAGCTTCAAGGTTTTCACATTTGCCATGGGTCTAGTAATCACTTTTTGTAATTTAGGACTTGGCGTTAACCTAATTTCGAATGGAATCCCAGACCTAAAAGACAATTTTTACATAAACAAGTTCCCAGACGAAATCATCGAAAAACTCGACGACATAAGTTTTTTTCTAAAATGCATACTGTTTTTTTCAATGTTTATTTTGGCTGGTGTTGTGTACTTAATAGTAAGTTAACACGGCTGATTGAACATTCGAATTGCACCTGTTATTTATTTGAAGAAGGATATCTCTAATGAAGAAAATATCAATAATTGCCATTGTCCTAGGATTCTTCTTTTTGTATTTCAGTCAAATAGCTCAGGCTAAAGGTCTTTCAAAATTCGATTTATCGTTAGGTGGGTATAAATTGGGGATGTCATTCGATGAGGCAACCGCAATTCGTCCGTTTTTTAGGCTTGAAAATTATAGACCACATCCAACTCAAAAAATGATTACTTCAGGTTACGTTGATATTTTTTATATTGAAGATATTGAGTACAGATTTAGAATTGAATTTGTTGATGAAAAAGTCGTAAAAATTCTCTGCAGGTTTTCCCCTTCTCATATAGAATCAGTTATGGAGAGCTTGATAGACGAGCTAGGTAAAGGTCAGGACAAAACAAAAATAATATCGAATATATCAGGTGGAGAGAAATTGATTTATAACACCCAATGGAACTTTCCAAACGCTAAAATAAACTTAATTGGTTTTGATATGAACACAGACTTTGCTACAGTCAGTTTAGTGTATTCAAATCTCAGGGAGAAGACTGAAAGAGAGGCTGTTTCTACAGAAAAAAATCAATCAATCAATTGAACCTGAATCCGTGAAAGGGGCTTAGGGGCAGGCTTCCACAACCCCCTGAAAATCTGGTCTCTTGCTGCCTTCTGACGACCTCGAAAGCTATCACAAACTAATCCGCGAAAAGCTCCTCAAAGAATTGTTCGGCTGATTTCGACGACGCTTGTTTCCAGAACCATCCGGCCAGTCGAGGATGAAACGACTCCCCTGAGCCGATTCCGGTCGGTCAGTCCTTGCCCTTCTCATCGTCCTCTGCGGACTCGATCTGTTTTACTATCCGATCAAAATCACTCTCAAACAGCCGGTCCTGCACAATGCGGTATTTTTCGAACTCGCTTTCGGCATGGACCTTGGCGATTTCGGCGCTGACCTTGCCGCTGTTTTGCAGGATGTCGCGTTCGGTGAATTCCAGGAAGGCATCGAGCCGCTTGGCCCAGTCCTCCATGGTCATGGGGATTTTGCGCTTGGCGCGATCCTCGGCCAGGTCAAGATAGGCGTTGACGATGCGCCCCAAGGCTTCCAACTCTTCCCTGGTCAGATAGTTCTTGGCCACCACTACATCGGTTTTCAGAATCTTGCCGTCCGGGGCCATCTCCCAGGTGGTCAGCCCCATGTTGATTCTGTCGCTGTCGGCCCGCTGGACGATCAGTTCGGCGGCGGTGTGGCCGTGAATGGCGAAGTGCAGCTTGTTCTGCACCTTGGCGAAAAATGTCTTGGTGGTCGGCGCGTCGCGGTTGTAGTCGACGCTGGTGGCGTAGATGTCGGTGATCTTCTGGTAAAAGCGCCGCTCGGAGAGGCGGATCTCGCGGATTTCTGCCAGAAGCCGTTCAAAATAATCCTCGCCCAGAAACGCGCCATTTTCCATGCGCTTCTTGTCCAGCACATAGCCCTTGATGGCGAACTCGCGCAGCACCTGGGTGGCCCATTGGCGAAACTGGGTAGCCCGCACTGAATTGACCCGGTAGCCCACGGAGATGAGGAAGGGTCTTAGGGTCAGGCTTCCAAGTTGACAAGTTGAAACGCCAAGGATAGATTTCTCCCCATGGCACGGAAACCACGCATCCATCTGCCGGGTGGACTTTATCACGTTATTTTCCGGGGCAACGGCGGGCAGGACGTATTTCTGGCCGCCGCGGACCGTTATCGTTTCTACCTTCTGCTTCAGGAGGGGACGCATCGGTTCGGCTATCGGGTTCACGCCTTCTGCCTCATGACCAACCATATCCACCTTGCCGTCCAAATAGGCGATATCCCCCTGTCTCGCGGCATGCAGAATCTCTCCTTCCGTTACACTCGCTGGATCAACCGTCGGGAAAACAGAACCGGCCATCTCTTTCAGGGTCGCTACAAAGCCGTACTGGTGGATGGGGACAGCTATCTTCTCGAATTGGTTCGCTATATCCACCTCAACCCGGTGCGGGCCGGGCTGGTCGCAAACCCCGAAGAATATCCCTGGAGCAGTCATTGCGCCTATCTTGGAAGGGAAACGCTCCCGTGGTTGACCACCGATTGGCTACTGGCACAGTTTGGGGAACAACTCGAAAAGGCGCGCGCCGCGTATACGACTTTCGTGTTTGATGGCTTGAACGAAGAACGCCGTCCCGAGTTTCACGGTGGCGGTGTCGATTCTCGCCTTCTCGGCGATGACGATTTTATGGACAAATGTCTGTCCGACTCAGGGGGAATGCCGCTCCGCCTGACGGCGCGACAAATTATCGACCAGGTATGCCGCGCCTATCGGCTCGACCCGTTGATTTTGCAGGCGAAATCACAGCAAAGAGATGCTTCGGAGGCTCGGGCGGCGGCGGGCTGGCTGGCCCGTGAATCGGGCTGCGTGACCCTTACCGAGATTGCCGGGCTGGTGAACCGGGATGTGGGAAGTATCAGCTCAGCCGTGCGCCGCTTGTCGGATCGCCTTGAGAATGAGCCGGATTTGGCCAAGAGGATGAAGGCTCTGAAAACGGTCATCGAAAAAACAACTTAGCAACTTGGAAGCCTGACCCTGCCTTCCCCTTGGCCGTCTCGGTTATCGCGTGACCCGTCAAACGGGCAGCCACATCCGACTTTCCACGTCCGAAAAGGGTGAACATCACATCACTATTCCCGCCCACAATCCCTTGAAAATCTAGACTCTCGCCGCCATTCTGACCGACCTCGAAAATCATCACAAACTAACCCGCGAAAAGCTCCTCAAAGAATTGTTCGGCTGATTTCGACGCCGGTTGTTTCCAGAACCAGCTGGTCAGGGAAGTGCCGTATTCCTATCGTCCGCACTCCAAGGACAAAAGAAGGTTTTAAAATTTCTTCATCAGGCATAGACTGCCCCTTGGTTTTACCGTTTTCCATTCCACAACGGATGAAGAGGAGGCTTTATGCGAAGACTGTCGATGATGCTTGTCTGTGCGCTGCTGGTGCTGGGCGTTGGCGTGGCGTCGGCCTGGGCGCGGCCTTATGTTTCCGGGAATGCCGGGGTGGTTCTGGTCGACGATGCCGAGTTGCGGGATAACTACGGCGACCGGGCCGAACTTTCCTTCGATGCCGGCGCGGGTTTTTCCGCCGCGATTGGCGGGTCGAACGAAAACGGTCTGCGCGGCGAGGTGGAATTTGCCTATCGTTACAATGAAATGGATGAATTCAATGCTTCCTGGGTGAGCAACTATCCGGTTGGCGGCGAGGTATCTGCCTTTTCGGTGATGGGCAACCTGATCGTCGACTTCTTCCCGAAGGAGATGATCTGCCCCTTCATCCTCGGCGGCATCGGCTTCGCCACCATCGATGCGGAGATCGATTATCTCGGCAGCGACAACGACAGCGTTTTTGCCTACCAGCTCGGCGGCGGCGTGGCCTTTTCGGTGGGGCCGTACACCAAACTCGATCTTCAGTACCGCTACTTCGGCACCGAAGATCCCGATTTCGCTGGTATCGAAGCCGAGTACGACACCCATAACATCTTTTTTGGTGTCCGTCAGAGTTTCTAGGGACCGCGCGACCTGACCACGCAAAAAAGGCCCGGCAACGGATGTTGTCGGGCCTTTTTGCGTACTGACAGGGTTTCAGTAATGGATGATACGGGGGAGCTGTTTGGCCTGGTCGATCCAGTTCTTGACCTGGTTGACCGAGGGGAGCTGGCGCACCCGGGGGCGTTTGTCGTTGGCGTCGATGAGCATGCGATGGAGGTTGTCCGGGGTGCGTTTGGCCAGTTCGGGAACGGTGTCGACCCCGGCCCCTTCGAGCAGGTCGGCGTATTCCTCGCCGATGCCGCGGATGCGGAAGAGGTCGGCGTTGTTGAGCCAGCGCAACAGCACCGGTTCGGCGATACCGCTGGCTTTGGCGAGTTCCTTGCGTTTTTCGGGGGTTCCTCCCCGGTCCAGTAAGGTCTGCACCGAATGGATGCCGATGGTCTTGAGTCGTGTGGCGAATTCCTCGCCGATCCCCTCGATCCCTTTCAAACGGGTCATACCTCATCTCCTTGCCGACATAATGTGATGATGACCAACATGGTTAGCGATTGTTCTAAACAATAGTTAATTATTCATGGAGTGCAAGGCCGGGCGCTAAATTTAGTCCGCGTTTTTGCCTTTCGTCTGCAATGGCGCCGGTTGGAGTTGACATCCCGGGAGGTATTTTTAATACTTGTTGACCACCTTCGGCACTTTCCGCATTCCTATACTTTTATCGGGGTTTTTTATGATTTCTCGCTGGGATAAGCCGTTTTCTTCGTCGTTTCGCCGGGGCTTCGCCGGTTCGAGCGCTCTTCCGTGGGAGCGACCGGCGTGGCCGGGGAGGGGATGAGACCATGCCGCGACTATTGCTGTTGGCCGGTCTTTGCCTGCTGCTGACGGTTGCGCCTGTTGCGGCGGAAGAGGAGGCCGTACTGCCGCCGCTGTCCCTGCGGGAGGCGCTCTTTCGCGGCCTGGAGGAAAACTTCGACCTGCTGGCCGAGCGGGTCAATCTGCCCATCGGGCGCGAGGATGTGACCGTCGAAGAGGCCCGTTTCGATCCGCTGGCCGATGCTGTCCTCTCGATGGAAGGCGAAAGAACGCCGACCGCCTCCGGTTCCTATGTCGGTCCCTATGCCCGCCGCCGCGAGCTTCTGGTCGGGGTTGGCCTGGGCAAGGTCTTCGAAACCGGCCTCGCCGCCCGTCTGGCGCTGGAGAGTTCCCGCCTTCAGAGCAACGCCGACGCCGCTCGGCTCGATCCCGAATATCGCAGTTACCTTGTTCTCGACCTGCGCCAACCGCTGTTGCGCGATGCCGGCGCCGAAGTCACGACCACCGAGCTGCGGCTGGCCGATCAGCAACTCGAACAGGCCCGTTTCGACTATCTCGACCAGGCCCAGCGGTTGGCCGAGGAAATCGAGTTGGCCTATTTCGAATTGGCTCGCGCCCACGAGATCCTGCGGCTGCGCATCGAATCGCGGGAGCTGGCGCGGGAACTGCTCCTGGGCAACAACGCCAAGTTCGAGGCGGGGATCGTGCCGATCACCGAAGTGCAGGAGGCGGAGACGGCGGTCGCCGCCCGCGATGAGCAGGTCGTTTCCGCCCGTCAGCAGATGGAGACGGCCGCCCATCGGCTCAAGGATTTGCTCGAAATCACCTACAACGATCCCCGCGCCTCCGGACCGCTTTTGACCGAGCCCCTCCCCGGAACCGATCAGGTTCGCCCCGATCTGGAAGCGGCGCTCGCCCTTGCCCTGGACAGCCGTCCCGATCTCGAACGGCAACGGCTGGAAATCGCCAGTCGCGATATCCGCCTGGCCTACCAGCGGAACCAGCGCCTCCCCCGCCTCGATCTCGAAGCCAGCTTGGGTGTCAATGGTCTCTCTGGTGAGGCCGACGGCTCCGGGGCCCTCGCCGCCCGGCGCTACGAAGGGGATTACTGGCGTTCCCTCGATGAAACGGGGCAGGGGGATGGCTACGAGTGGTATGCCGGGCTGCGCCTGGAGTATCCGCTCGGCAATCGTGCCGCCGATGCCCGCTACCGGCGGGCCGGACACGAAAAGCGCCAGGCCTTGTACCGCCTGAAAGGGCTGGAAACGACCGTCGAGACCGAGGTGCGCAACACTCTCACCGCCGTCGAGCGCGGTCTGGAGCGGGTGCGGGTGGCGGAACGCTTTCAGGGGTTGGCCGACGTGACCTTGAGCCAGGAGATGGAACGCCTCGGCGAGGGGCTGAGCGATACCTTCCGGGTGCTCGACTTCCAGGACGACATCATCGAGGCGCGACTGCGCAAGGTCAACGCCCTGGTCGACTTCAACCAGGGGCTGGCCGGTCTCTACCGGGCCATGGGCGCCAACCTGGAACGTCACGGCATCCTCCCCCTTTCGGAAGACAAGGAACTTGCTCATGGTCAAGATTGATCGTTTTTTGCCGGCGCTGACGGCCCTTGCCCTGATGCTCTCCCTGGGTGGTTGCGGCGAACCGCCGCAGGAGGCGACCCGGAAGGAAACGCCGCCGACGTCGGTACTGCTGGGCGAGGCAACGGTCCGCCGGGTCGAGGTGACTCTGGAGCAGGTCGGAACCCTGACTGCCGGCCAGGAGGTTACCTTGCGCAGCGAGGCGGAAGGACAGGTGCTGGAGATCGCCTTTCAGGAAGGGCGTCCGGTGCGTCGGGGGCAGCTGCTGGTCCGCCTCGATGGGGCCAAAATCCGCGCCGGTATCGCCGGCTACGAGGCGCAGATCGTCGAATTCAACGCGCGCCTGGAGAATCTCCTCCGCACCCTGGAGCGCAACCGGCCGCTGTTGCAGAAAGGGCTCATTTCCCGCTTGCAGTTCGACAACCTCGAAACCGAGATCGCCGAGGTACGGGCGCGGATCGAACAGGCCCGCGCCAATCTCGTTCGCGAACAGGTGCGCCTCGCCGATACGGAGATCCGCGCCCCCTTCGACGGAACGGCCGGGGTGCGCACCCTGTCGCCGGGGGATTACCTCAAGATCGGCGATCCGGTGGTGCAGGTCGTCGATCTCGATCCCCTGGAAATTTCCTTTCGTGTCGCGGAACGCTTCAAACCGAAATTCTCCCTTGGCCAGCGGGTCGATCTTCAGGTTTCGCCCTATCCGCAACAGACCTTCAGTGCCGAGGTCTCCTTCATCGCCCCCGGGGTCGATGAGGCGACCCGCACCTTCCAGGTCAAAGCCCGGGTGGAGAATGCCGACCATCGGCTCAGCCCCGGCCTCTTCGCTCGGGCCGTCGTGGTCACCGACATCTTTCCCGAGGCGGTGACCGTTCCTTGGGAAAGCGTCATTCAGACCGAGCAGGAGACCTATATCTACATCGTCGAGGGGGATATCGCCCGCAAGGTGCCGGTGCGCCTCGGCCAGGTCACCCCCCAATGGGCGCAACTGCTCGACAGCGATCTGGCGCCGGGGACGCCGGTGATTCTCGAAGGCAAGTTCGCCAGCCGCGACGGCGCCAAGGTGGCGCCGAAGGCGTTGGGCCCTGCCGCCGAGGGGAGAAAATAGCCGATGTTTCTCCCCGATCTCTCCATCCGGCGGCCGGTGACCGCCACCATGCTGGTGCTGGGGCTGGTCATTTTCGGCCTGATCGGTCTTTCGCGTCTTGGGGTCTCGCTTTATCCCGAGATCGACGACCCGGTGGTGACCGTCACCACCGTCTGGCAGAACGCCCGGCCGGAAGAGGTGGATAACGAGATTACCGACACCCTCGAAGACGCGGTAAGCGGGGTCAGCGGCATCAAGCACATCACTTCGGAGAGCCAGGAAGGGCGCTCACGGATCACCATCACCTTCGAGTTGGGCAAGGATATCGACGTCGCCGCCCAGGAGGTGCGGGACAAGGTTTCGGCACGGCTGCGGCGCCTGCCCGACGATGCCGACATCCCGGTGGTGGATAAACTCGACATCAACGCCCAACCGATCATGTGGTTGGCGGTTACCGGCCAGCGCGCCATCGAGGATCTGACCTATTTCGCCGATGTGCGCATTCGGCCGATGCTGCAGAAGATCGAGGGGGTCGGCGAGGTCAGTGTCGGCGCCGGCCGCGAGAAGCAGATCCACATCCGCCTCATGCGCGAACGGCTGGCCGCCTACCGTATCGGCGTGGATGAAGTGATCGACGCCATCCGTCGCCAGCATCTTGAGATTCCCGGCGGTAAGATCGATTCCCTGGACAAGGAGTTCCTCATCCGCACGGTGGGGGAATTCGACAGCGCCGAGGCCTTCAACGAGCTGATCGTCACCCATCGTGACGGCGCGCCGATCCGCCTCGGACTGCTCGGCACCGCCGAAGCCGGACGGGACGAAGTGCGCCCCGCCGGTCGTTTCACCCAGGGGGGCGAGTCGCTGAAGACCGCCGCCCTGCGCGTTTCCCCCCGATCCGGAGCGAACGAGGTTGCCATCGCCCGCGCGGTCAAGGCAACCCTGCCGGAGATTCGCCGCATCCTCCCTGAAGGGATGAATATCCATGTCGCCACCGACACCACCCGTTTCATCGAAAAGTCGATCCGGGAAATCGAGATTCAGCTGGTCTTCGGCGGCATCGCCGCCGCCCTGGTGATCCTCCTTTTTCTACAGAACATCCGTACTACCCTGATCAGCGCCGTCGCCATCCCCACCTCGATCATCGCCACCTTCGGCTGTCTTTACGCCCTCGGCTTCACCATGAACAATATGACCATGCTCGGGCTGGTGCTGGCCGTCGGGCTGGTCATCGACGACGCCATTGTCGTCGTCGAAAATATCTACCGCCACCGCTCCAGCCTCGGCAAAAACCCGATGCAGGCCGCCTTCGAGGGTTCCCACGAAATCGGTTTCGCGATCATCGCTACCACCCTGGTGCTGGCCGGGGTCTTTCTGCCGGTCGCCTTCATGGGCGGGATGATCGGCCGCTTTTTCTACGAGTTCGCCGTGACCGTCGCCTTCGCCGTCGTCTGTTCGACCTTCGTGGCGATGACCGTGGTGCCGATGCTCTGCTCGCGCTTTCTCAAGCTCGGCTCGGCCAACTTTCAGGTCTTTCGCATCTTCGACCGGGTCATGGAGGGGGCGGCGAATTTCTATCGGGTGAGCATGCGCGCCGTCCTGTGCCAACGGATCTGGATGGTGCTGGTGGCCGGTCTGGCCCTCGGCGGCGGCATCTGGCTTTACACCCTGCTCGGTCAGGAACTGATCACCGAGGAGGATCAGGGGCGTTTCATGGTCCGTTTGCAGACCCCCTTATCCTATTCCATGGATAAAACCGAGGGGGTGCGCCAGCGGGTGGAGGACTATCTCAAAGAGATCCCCGAGGTCAGTCATTTCTTCTCCTTCACCGGCTTCGGCGGTTCCAACCGCGCCAGCGCCTTCGTCACCCTCGTCCCCCGGGGGGAGCGGAGCCGCAGCCAGCAGCAAATCCAGACCGAGGTGCGCCGTTTTCTGCGCGGCCTGCCCGACGTGCGCGGCAACGCCACCGCTATCTCCCCTCTGGGGGGCGGGCAGCGCGCCGAGGATGTGCAGCTCGTCATCCAGGGGCCGGACATTGCCGTCCTCGATCGGGTCAGCCGCGAGCTGATGAATGAAATCGAGACGACCCCGGGTTATTCCGGAGTCTCCCGCGATCTGGAGATCGGCAAGCCCGAGGTGCGGGTGCGCATCGATCGGGAGAAAGCGGCCGAGGCCGGGATCAGCGTCGAGAATATCGCCGCGACCGTCGGGGCGCTGCTTGGCGGCATCGAGGTGGCGGACTACAAGGAGGGGGGGAAGAGCTACGAGATCCGCCTGCGCCTGCAGGCCGAACAGCGGCAACTGCCGGGGGATGTGCAGCGCATCTACCTGCGCGACGGCAGCGGTGAACTGCTCGACGTGAGCGGTTTCGTCAGTATCGAGGAAGGGGTCGGGCCGAGCGTCATCAATCGCCTCGACCGGCAGCGTTCGGCCACCGTCTATGCCACTCTCGAAGGGGGCAAATTGTTGGGAGAGGCGATCCCCGAGGTGCAGGCCCTGGCCGAGACCCTGCTGCCCGAAGGCTATGTCGTCAAGTTCTCCGGCAGCGCCGAGACCCTGGGGGAAACAGGGCGTTACGTCCTTTTCGCCTTCCTCCTTGCGACCATCCTGACCTATATGGTCCTCGCTTCCCAGTTCGAAAGTTTCACTCAGCCGCTGGCGATCATGATGGGGCTGCCCCTTTCTTTCATTGGTGCCTTCGGCTTGCTGCTCCTGCTGGGCAACACCCTCAACCTCTATTCGATGATCGGACTGGTGCTGCTCATCGGTCTGGCGGCCAAAAACGGCATTCTCCTCATTGATTACGCCAATCAGCTGCGTCGTTCCGGCGTGGGCCTCGACGAAGCGCTGGTCGAAGCTGGGGCTACGCGCCTGCGGCCGATTTTGATGACGGCCATTTCGACCATCGCCGGGGTGTTGCCCGTTGCTCTCGGCATCGGCGAAGGGAGCGAAAGCCGCCAGCCGATGGCCGTCGCTATCTCCGGCGGGCTCTTCTCCTCCACCGTGCTGACCTTGGCGGTGGTGCCAGTCATCTACAGCTATCTCGATCAGTTCAGTCGGTGGCGGGGCTTCGGGAAATTCAAAGGCTGGCTGATGGCGCGGGAGTAAGAGAGGGGGCTTCCGATGGATGGGGATGAAAACAAGGGCGCGCCGCAAACTTCCGGCGCGCCCTTGTTGCGTCAGACGCCGAGGGTGGCGGCGAGTTTGACGATAACCGGATCGATGCCGCGCCGGCCCTTGGCGAGCACCTCTTCGATGTCGGTCAGTTGGATGGATGAATAGGAAAGACCGACCATCTTGCCGCCGTCGCCGGCGAGCAGGGCCTCTACCGCCGCCACCCCAAAGCGGGCGGCGAGGGTGCGGTCGAAGGAGGTGGGGGAGCCGCCGCGCTGGTAGTGGCCGAGAATCATGACCCGGGTCTCGAAGCCGATCTTGTCCTTGATCTGGTCGGCGATCTGTTGGGCTTTGCCGGCCCCTTCGGCGACCATGATGATGGAATTGCTACGTCCTTCCTGATAGCGGCGGCGCAGGTTTTTGCAGATGTCGTCGATGTCGTAAGGGGCCTCGGGAATCAGGGCGTATTCGGCGCCGCTGGCGATGGCCGACATGACCGCCAGGTAGCCGCAGTTGCGCCCCATGGTTTCGACGACGAAGGTGCGGTCGTGGGAAGAAGCGGTATCCTTGAGGCAGTCGACGGCGTGGATGATGTTGTTGAGGGCGGTGTCAGCCCCCAGGGACATGTCGGTGAAGGGGATGTCGTTGTCGATGGAGGCGGGGATGCCAATGACCCGGATGCCCTGCCGTTGCAGGGCGTGGGCGCCGCGCAGGCTGCCGTCGCCGCCGATCACCACCAGTCCCTCGACGCCCAGCCCCTTGAGGTTGTCGGCGGCCAGGCGCTGCCCCGCTTCTTCCATCATCTGCTTGCAGCGGGCGCTCTGCAGAAAGGTGCCGCCGCGCTGGAGGACGTTGCTCACCGAACGGGTCGTGAGCGTTTCATAGAGGCGATCGATGAGGCCGGTATAGCCTTTCTGGAAACCGACGATTTCCACGCCGGCGGCGAGACAGGCGCGGACCACGGCGCGCACGGTAGCGTTCATGCCGGGGCTGTCGCCGCCGCTGGTCAATACTGCAATTCGTCTTCTGCTCATGGGGGGCTCCGTTGCGTCGGGGTGGTTCGGATGGGCCGTTGGCCGACGGAAAAATGAATCAGGGCTTAAAATAATCCTCACTGGGCACTTTGTCGACAGCTTTGTTCCCCTCCGGTAATTCTTGACAGACAGGGGTGGCCAGGTACTCTTTTAAAGTAACGCCGCTCCTCTTCGGGCCGGCGTGGCCGTCGAGCAAACTTCTCGGGACGGCCGGAAAGGTTGGAATATGAACGACAACCTGCGGCAGGATTCTCTGCGGATCCCTGTAGCCGGGGCGCTCTCTGGATCCCCTTCCTTTGCCCGGGAACTCGACGAGCTGCGCCGGGAAGTGGAACGGATGCGCCTGGAATTGACCGCCCTCAAGAATTTCATGAAAGTCGCCAACTCTTCCTTCAGCGAACAGTTTCCCCTGCTGCTGGAAAAAGCCCAATGTGACGGCGGCGATTCTCACTGAAATTCTGTATTTGTTCCCCTTTCCCCCGCCCGTTCCCTCTCCGTGTTTATTTCCCGACCTCTCTTTCGATTAATTTGGGGTTTCGCAAAAAGCGGTGCTCGGCTATCCTGTCGAGTGCCCGGCGAAATTTTCCGGAATACGTTCAATTACCCAAGACAAGGAGTCCCATGCTGTCAAAACATTGTCTGCTGCGGGGTCCGGCGACCCTTTTCACCCTTTTTCTGCTGTCGCTGACGACCCTGGCCGGGGCCGATACCCTGGCCGAAAAGGTGCGTGAACACACCTTCGCCAATGGCCTCAAGCTGCTTCTGGTCGAGCGCTCCGACGCACCGACCTTTACCGCCTACATCACCCTCGGCGTCGGTTCGGTGCACGAAACGAGCGAAACCCGCGGCGTCGCCCATCTCCTCGAACATATGCTCTTCAAGGGGACGACCACCCTGGGGACGAGTGACTATGCCCGGGAAAAACCCCTGCTGGACGAGATCGAGGAAGTGGGGGTCCGGCTCGACGCCCTGAAGGGGCGCAAGGATGCCAATCCCGAGGAGTTGGAGACTTTGCGCCAACGGCTGGGCGAGTTGCAGGAACGGCACAAGGCCTTTGTGGTCAAGGATGAATTCTCCCGCATCTACGCCGAAAACGGTGGCACCGGCTACAACGCCTTTACCGGCAAGGATCTCACCACCTATCTCGTCTCTCTGCCCGCCAACAAGCTGGAGCTCTGGGCCGCCATCGAGGCGGACCGGATGAAGAACGCGGTGCTGCGTGAGTTTTTCACCGAGCGCGAGGTCATTCAGGAAGAGCGGCGGCGGTCTTACGACAGCGACCCCCGGGGGATGCTCTACGAACATCTGCTGACCACCGCCTTCACCGCCCATCCCTACCGCAACCCGATCATCGGCTGGCATTCGGATATCGAAAACCTCTCGCTGGAGGAAACCCGCGATTTCCTTCAGCGTTATTATGCGCCGGTGAATACCGTCATGGCCCTGGTCGGCGATCTCGATTTCGACGCGACGGTGGCCATGATCGAGCGCTATTTCGGCGACATCCCGCCGGGGACGCCGGTGCCGCCGGTGACGGCGGTGGAGCCGCCGCAGCGGGGGGAGAAACGGGTGTCGGTGGTTTTCGACGCAGAGCCGTCGCTGCTGGTCGGTTACCACAAACCGACCCTGCCGGAGCGGGAGGACTATGTCTTCGATCTCATCGACCTGATTCTCGGTCAGGGGCGCACCTCCCGCCTCTATCAGAGCCTGGTGGTGGAAAAACAGCTGGCCGCCGATATCTCCACCTCGGCCGCCCCCGGTTCCCGTTATCCCAACCTTTTCGTGATCTCCGCCACCCCCCGCCACCCGCACACGACGGCGGAAGTGGAAGAAGCGATTTACGCCGAACTCGAACGGCTGGCGAGCGAGCCGGTAAGCGCGGAGGAGTTGACCCGTTCCCGCAACCGGCTGGCCACCGACCGGCTGCGCTATCTCAAGACCAATTCCGGGCTGGCCCGGATGCTGACCTACTACCAGACCATCGCTGGCGACTGGCGCTATCTGGTTGATTACGACGAAGAGGTGGCGAGCATCGGTGCCGAGGAGATCATGGAAACGGCCAAGCGTTACTTCAGCCCGGCCAACCGCACTGTCGCCGTGTTGAACAAGGAAGGGGGTCAGCGATGATCCGCACGTTTCGTTGGCTGCCGTTGATCCTGTCTCTGCTCCTTGCGGGCTGCTCCGCCACGGCGCCGGTGCGGCCGGACCAGCTCAGCTTCGCCCCCCTGGAATTCGAGGTGCCGCGCATCGAGGCGGTGACTTTGGCCAACGGCATTCGCCTCTATCTGCACGAGGATCATGAACTCCCCCTGGTGGAGATCAGTGTCATGACCGGTTCGGGAGGGATCGCCGATCCGCCGGAGCAGACCGGCCTGACTGATCTGCTGGCGGCGCTGCTGCGCACCGGCGGAGCGGGACGCTTCAGCCCGGAGGCCTTCGATCACGAACTGGAGCGCATGGCCGCCGACTTTTCCGTGGCCGCCGACACCTACACCACGCAGATGGCCCTCTCGCTGCGCCGGGACGACCTGCGCGCCGGGCTGGAGATGCTCCACGCCGTCCTCTATCAGCCGAAATTCGATGCCGGGCGGCTGGAGTTGGCGCGCCGCCAGGCGATCGAGCTGGTGCGCCGCCAGGACGACGATCCCGGCTCCCTCGCTTCGCGGGAGCTGATGCGCGCCCTCTACGGCGAACATCCCCTGGGGCGTTCGCCGAGCGTCGCCGGTCTGGAATCGATCCGGCGTGAGGATCTGGTCGAGCGCCATCGCCGCGACCTGGCCGAAGCGCCGCTCTGGATCGGCATCAGCGGCGATTTCGAGAGTGCGGAGGTGACGCGCCTGATGACGGAAATCTTCGCCGACCGGACCGCCGGTCCGGGGAGCAAGGCGCCGGTGCCGCCGCTGGTGCCGGCCGAAGCTCCGGCGCTGTGGCTGGCCGAGAAGGAGATTCCGCAAAGCACTATCCTCTTCGGCGAGGTTGCCATCGACAAGGACAACCCCGATCTGCCGGCGGTGCGGGTGATGAACTTCATCCTCGGCGGCGGCGGCTTCAATTCCCGGCTGATGCGCGAGGTCCGTTCCAACCGCGGGCTGGCCTATTCGGTCTATTCCTACTACGACGTCGGCCGGCGCCTGCCCGGACCCTTCGTTGCCGGCTGCGAAACCAAAAACGGCGCCGCCGCCGAAGTCGTCGCCCTGATGCGGGGGATCATGAACGATCTGCGGGATAAGACAGTGACGGCTGAGGAGTTGCGACTGGCCCAGGAGAGTTTGATCAATTCCTTCGTCTTCGCCTTCAGCGACAGCCATCAGGTGCTGAACCAGCAGATGCGCCTTGATTATTACGACTATGCGCCGGATTATCTGCAGACCTATCGTGACAGGATCGCCGCCGTCAGCGTCGCGGATGTCCAGCGGGTCGCCCGGACCTATCTCAACCCCGACCGCCAGCAACTGGTGCTGGTGGGCAATCCTGCCGAGTTCGCCGCTCCCCCCGAAAGCCTGGGGCTGCCGGTGCGAAAAGTGGAGCGTAAAAAACCTTAGGGGGTGAGGAGCAGGGTATGGATTCATCTTTCACTCTCTTTGCGGCCTTTGCCCTGCAACTCTTCATCATCGTCGACCCCATCGCCGGGGTGCCGGTCTTTCTCGCCATCACCCCGGACAATACCCGCGCCCAGCGGCGGGCCATGGCCGTTCGCGGTTGTCTGGCGGCCTTCGCCATCCTTGTTTTTTTTCTCCTTGGCGGGCGCTGGCTGATGGACTATTTCGCCATCGAAACGGCGGCGGTACGGATCTGCGGCGGGCTTTTGCTCTTCGGGATCTCCCTGGAGATGCTCTATGGCCGTCCCACCGGCACCGGCACCAGCCCTCGGGAAGAGCGGCTGGCCGAGGCCAAGGCGGATATTTCCATTACCCCCCTGGCCTTCCCCCTGCTGGCGGGGCCGGGTGCCATCGCCACCGGGCTGATCTTCGTCGAACAGGTCCATTCAGCGAGCGATTATCTCGCCCTCTTGGCGGCGAGTGCCCTGGTTTTTGTCGTCACCGCCCTGTTGCTGCTGCGTGCCGATGACCTGTTGCGCTTCATCGGCACCCTGGGCGCGGCCATCGTCACCCGGCTGATGGGGCTGGTGCTGGCCTTTCTTGCCGTCCAGTATGTCATTGAGGGCATTCGCGGGGCCTTCGCTTCCTGAGGACGAAAGACCGCTGTTGATTTCATTCCCTGTTTTTATCTGGAGGAGACTATGGAGCAAAATTTCGACGTGATCATCGTCGGCGCCGGTTCCGCCGGGCTGGCGGCTCTGCGTGAGGTGCGCAAACGTACCGATAATTTTCTGCTGATCAACGACGGCCCTTACGGCACGACTTGCGCCCGAGTCGGCTGCATGCCGTCGAAGGCCCTGATCGAGGCGGCCAACGCCTTTGCCCGGCGCAAGGATTTCCCCGCTTTCGGCATTTCCGGCGGCGAGTCCCTGACCGTCGATATCCCGGCGGTGCTGCGCCGGGTGCGGAGCCTGCGGGACAAATTTGTCGGCGGCGTGCTCAAGGCGACCGAGGATCTCGGCGAGCGCAATCTCGCCGGTCGTGCCCGGATGATCGACGCGCAAACTGTCGAGGTCGACGGCCGCCGTTTTCGGGCCAAGCGCATCGTTCTCGCCCCCGGCAGCCGCCCCGTTGTCCCCGAAGCCTGGCGTGCTTTCGGCGATGGAATTCTCACCACCGACAACCTCTTCGAACAGGCCGACCTGCCGGGGCGCATGGCGGTCATCGGCCTCGGCGCCATTGGTGTGGAAATGGCCCAGGCCCTCGCCCGCCTCGGTATCACCGTGACCGCCTTTGACCTGAGCCCGCGCCTGGCGGGCCTCAGCGACGAGGAAGTAAACGCGCCCTTGGTCAAGCTGCTGGAAAAAGAGTTCGCCATCCACACCGGGGAAGGTGCTGAGTTGCGCCGGGTCGAAGGTGGCATCGAAGTTACCGCCGGCGCGGCAAAGGTGGTCGTTGACCGGGTGCTGGTCGCCATGGGGCGGCGCCCCAATGTCGACGATCTGGGGCTGGAGACCCTCGGCATTCCCCTGGATAAGCGCGGCCAGCCGCAGGTCAATCCCACGACCCTGCAAGTGGCCGATCTCCCCATCTTCCTCGCCGGGGACGCCAACGGCCAGGCGGCGCTCCTGCATGAGGCGGCGGACGAGGGGCACATCGCCGGCCTCAACGCCGTGGCCGAATCGATCCACTGTTTCCAGCGCCGCACCTCCCTGGCCGTCGTTTTCTCCGACCCCGAAGTCGCGGTGGTGGGAAAACGCTGGAGGGAACTCGACTCCGAGGCCGTCGTTGCCGGCAAGGTTTCTTTCGCCCGACATGGGCGGGCCCGCACGGCGGAGAAGAACAAGGGCGTGCTGCATATCTATGCCGACAAAAAAAGCGGACGGCTGCTCGGCGCCGAGATGTGCGTCCCCGCCGCCGAGCACATGGTGCATTTGCTGGCCCTGGCCATCGAGCGGGGCCTGAAGGTCGGGGATCTGCTGCGCATGCCTTTTTATCATCCGGTCTATGAAGAAGGCTTGCGCAGCGCTCTGCGCGAGCTGGCCGGGCAATTACCCTGCGCCGGTGAGTCCGATCTGGCGAGCTGCGGCGCTTATACTATCGAGGCGTTGGATTAAGGGTAGGCTGAAGGCTGAAGGCTGAAGACTGAAGGCGGAAAACTGAAGGCGGAAGGCGGAAGGCGGAAGGGATGGAGAGACTTAGTAATTATCGGCAGTTGGTGGCGCGGGTGGATGAGCTTTGTGCCCGGATCGAAGGGGACTTTCGCGAGGGGATTTTCTGTCGACGGGGGTGTGACAGCTGTTGTCGGCACCTGTCTCTTTTTCCGGTAGAGGCGGCGGCGCTGACGGCGGCACTGGCCGAGGCCCCGGAGGGGCTGGCGACGGAGATTCGCGAGCGCGCCCGGGAGGCGGCGGAGGACGGCCCCTGTCCGCTGCTCAAGGACGGAGCCTGCCTGCTCTACGCAGCACGACCGCTTATCTGCCGTACCCACGGCCTGCCCCTGCTTGGCCGCCGCGACGGCGAGCGTTTCATCGACTACTGCCCGTTGAATTTTCAGGGGATGGAGAGTCTGCCCGCCTCGGCGGTCATCGACCTGGAAACGCTGAACGCCACCCTGGCGGCGGTCAACCGGCTGTTTGTCAAGGAGTCGGGTGGGGACGAAGGCCGCGCCGAGGAACGGATCACGATCGCCCGAGCGTTGCGGTCGGATGTCTGAATCATATTATTACTCAGGTACTTAAGTCATATTTATTGACGAAATGGATGAGCCTGAAAAAAGTTGTTTTTCACCACAGAGACACAGAGGACACAGAGAAGTCAAAACCTGGATGAAAAAGATAATCTTGTCCATCAGGAGGAGATCTTTCTTTCGGGTTTATCGGGTTTAAGCTCTTTGTTTTTCCTCTGTGTTCTCGGTGTCCTCTGTGGTGCAGCCTTTTCTGCTCTATTCGTTGCCACGGAGGTTGCATGTCGTTGATCGATGAGGGGCGGAAAAGGCTCCGGAATTTTCTGGAGGAGGATCTCTGGCGTATGGAGGCGGAGAGTCTTTCCCGTCCCCGCGCTTTGCTGCTCCGTCAGGCACGGGTGGTGATCGCCGCCTTTCAGGGGTTTTTCGCCGACCGTTGCATGCTGCGCGCCTCGGCCCTGACCTATGCCACGCTCTTGTCCGTCGTCCCCCTCTTGGCGCTGATGTTCGCGGTGCTCAAGGGCTTCGGCGTGCAGAACGCCCTCGAGCCGCTGATCCTCAACAACCTCGCCCCGGGGACCGAGGATGTCGTCACTCAGATCATCCATTACATCGACAACACCAACGTCGCCCGGCTCGGATTCGTGGGTCTCGCCGCTCTGGTGCTGACAGTGCTGACGCTCCTCTCCAATATCGAAAAAAGTTTCAACTATATCTGGGGGGTCGACGAAACCCGCCCTATGCTGCGGCGTTTTTCCGATTACTTTTCCGTTGTCACCATCGGCCCGATCTTCGTCCTGGCGGCCATCTCCATGACTTCCTCCCTGGCCAGCAACGACCTCATCGCCCACCTGCGGGAGAACAGCTACCTGGGGCCGCTGGTCCCGCTGCTCTTCAAATCGATCCCCTATGTTGGCATGTGGATCACCTTCACCGTCCTCTATATTTTTATGCCCAATACCCGGGTCAATACCTCGGCGGCCCTGGTCGGCGGAATCCTCGGCGGCACCCTCTGGCAGCTGGCCCAGTGGGGCTATGTTCATTTCCAGGTCGGGGTCGGGCGCTACAACGCCATCTACGGCACCATGGCGGCGTTGCCGATCTTTATGGTCTGGCTCTATGTGAGCTGGCTGATCGTACTGCTCGGCCTCGAAGTCAGCTACGCCTGGCAGAATCTGCGCCGGGCCTCCAGCGATATTCGCGGCCCCGAGGTCAATTTCGCCAGCCGCGAGCTGGTTTCCCTCACCGCCATGCTGGTCATCGCCGAAAACTTCTATCGCGGGGAAAAACCCTGGGATCTAGCCCGC
Source organism: Desulfuromonas acetexigens (assembly GCF_900111775.1). NCBI lineage: Bacteria > Pseudomonadati > Thermodesulfobacteriota > Desulfuromonadia > Desulfuromonadales > Trichloromonadaceae > Trichloromonas > Trichloromonas acetexigens. The sequence continues at coordinate 19,974 of NZ_FOJJ01000001.1, forward strand.
ATCGCCGCCCACATCAATCTCCCTCCGCGCCTGGCCCAGGACATTCTCGGGCACTTGACCCGCCTCGGTTTTCTCAGTGAGGTGCGCGACGGCAAGGCCGGCGGTCCGGCCTATCAGCCGGGCTGCGCCCTCGATACTCTGACGGTGCATGGGCTGTTGCAGGGGTTGAAGGCGGACGGCGCCCGTTATACCCGGTTGCGCAAGACGCCGGAGCGGGAACTGGTGCGGGAGATCGAAGAAACCATCGACGGAGCCGGGCGTGAGGCTTTGGCTGGCCTGACTCTGCGGACCTTGGTGGGGCGATTGCAGGATCTGCGGGGGGAGGGGAAGGTTCAGCTCTCCGTGGAAAATTCGGCGAGGGAAAATTCGCCGTCGGCGAAGACCGCGTAGGAATACTGGTCGATCCAGTCGCCGAGGGCGATCATGACCTTGCCGTCGAAATCGCGGCGTACCGGGGCATGAAAATGGCCGGTGACGACGGCCTGGCAACCGCTTGCGAAGTGGCGGCGGGCATGTTCTTCGAGAAGCTGCAGAGGAGCCTCGCGGCGCGGCCTGGGGGAATAGGAGCGGCGGCTGAGATTGCCGGCCCAGCGGGCGATGGCCCAGGCCCAATCCGGCGGCAGGTTGGCGGCGAGAAGGCGCAGGAAGCGGCTGCGCAGAAAACGCCGCAGCAGGCGATAGCCCCGGTCGGCGGGATCGATCAGGTCGCCGTGACTGATATGGATTTTTTGGCCGTCGAGCTCGATGATGCCGCCGTCGGGGAGGATGTCGCAGCCTAAGGTTTCGGCGAAATAGGGACCGAGATGGAAGTCGTGGTTGCCCTCCACATAGACGATGCGCGCTCCCGCCTCCCGCAGTTCGTGCAGGGCTTCGAGCAGCGGTACATAGGCGGAAAAGACGCAATAGCGGTAGCCGATCCAGAATTCGAAGATGTCGCCGAGCAGCACCAGAGTGCGTGTCCGGCCCCGCTGGGCGCGGAGAAACTCCAGCAGCCGCCGGTAGTTGGCGTCCTGCGGAGCAAGCAGATGGGCGTCGGCAATGAACAGGTCTCTCATGGTGGGCACTATAGAAGAGGCGCACAGGTAAAGTCAACCGAGGGAAGGGGAGGGTGTTTTGATGAAGAGATGGACGTTGTTGCTGAGCCTGTTGCTGCTGGGAGGCTGTGCCTTCGTCAAGATCCCTCTTTCTGACCCGGTCGGTTCGGCTCGGGAGCAGGTGGTGGAAGGCTCCGGCCGGGCCAAGCTGGCGATGGTCGATATCAGCGGCCTGATCTCCCTGGCGCCGGTGGGGCTGGAGCGTTTTTCCAAGGAGCCACCGCTGATCCCCCGGCTGAAGGAGGAGTTGCGTCTGGCGCTGAAGGATCCCGCCGTGGTCGGGCTCCTGGTGCGCATCGACAGCGGCGGCGGCTCGGTGACGGCGAGCGACATCCTCTACCATGAGCTGAAACGCTTCGGCGAGGAAAAGGGGGTGCCGGTCGTCGCCTGCGTCATGGACAAGGCCCTCTCCGGCGGTTACTACGCGGCGTTGGCCGCCGACGCCATTGTCGCCCATCCCACCGCCTTGGTCGGCGGTGTCGGCGTGATCACCTTCAAGTTCAATATCGCCGGACTGCTCGACAAATGGGGGATCGAGGAGGAGACGGTGAAAAGCGGCCCGCTCAAGGATTTCTGGTCGCCGCTGCGCCCCAGCGAACCGGAGGAAATCGCCCTGATGCAGGGGGTCACCGACCGCTTCCATCAGCGCTTTCTCGGCCTGATCGAGGAGAACCGCGAGCTTAGCCCCTGCACCCTCAAGCAGCTCGGGCGCGGGGGCGTCTTTGACGCCACCGGGGCCAAGGGCCTGCGCATCGTCGACGAGGTCGGTTATCTGGAAGACGCCCTGGCCCTGCTGCGCACCCTCGCCGGGGTCGACGAAGCGCGGGTGGTGATCTACCGCCGTCCCGGCGCCTACGCCGAAAACATCTACGCGGCTGGTGCTCCCCTGGCGCAGGCGGCGGCGCTCCTCGACGGGTTCGCCGGTGAAGCGCTCTTGCCCAGTTTCCGCTACCAGTACGCGCCATGAACGAAGCCGTCCCCGACCTCCCGACGCGCCTCCGCACCGGCTTGAGCGGGGGCGTGCAGACGGCTCTCAAACTCTGCAAGTACGTGCTGCCGCTCTACGTGCTGGTCGATCTGCTTAAGCAGACTCCGGTCATCGCCTGGCTCGGCGCCTTTTTCGCGCCGCTGATGGGGCTCTTCGGTCTCCCCGGCGAGGCCGCCTTCGCCTTTGTCGCCGCCTTTCTACTCAATCTCTATGCCGCCATCGCGGTCATGGCTCCCCTCGATCTCAGCCCCTGGCAGGTGACCCAATGCGGACTGATGATGGGCATCGCTCATAATCTGCTGGTCGAAGGCGCCGTGCTGCGCGGCACCGGCACCCGGGGGGGCGTGCTGACGTTGTGCCGACTGCTCATCGCCGCCCTGGCCGGCTGGCTGCTGCTCGGGCTGCGGGCGCTGGGGGTGGGCTGATGGAAACGCTCTATCCCGCTCTGCTCGGCGCCGCGCAACTGGCCCTCAAGCTGCTGCTGATCATCGTGCCGCTGGTGACCCTCTTCGAGGTCTTCCGTTATCTGCCCGTCTTCCGCCGCATCGGCGACGCCGTCGAGCCGTTGATGCGCGGCATGGGCCTCGGTCGGGAGGCGGCGGTGCCGCTTTTCACCGGCATCTTTCTCGGCATCGCCTACGGCGCCGGGATCATCATCCGCGTCGCCCAGCAGAAGCGGCTCCCCCGGCGCGAACTCTTCCTCATGGGACTCTTTCTCGCCACCTGTCACGCGGTAGTCGAGGATACGTTGATTTTCGTCGTCATTGGCGGCGATGCCTGGCTGATCCTCGGCATTCGTATCGTGCTGGCGGTGCTGCTTACGGCGGTGCTGGCAGGAATTTGGAAGCGACGGGCGGATTAGGGGGGGAAGAATGAAAGGATTTGGTTTTGGCGGGCCGATGTCGACATCGGCCCGCCAAAACTTTGGGATATTACTTTTGCTCGGCCGGGGCGGCGGGAGCAGCCTGCTCGGTTGCGGGAGCGGCCGGCTCAGCAGCGGGAGCAGCCTGTTCAACGGCAGGAGCTGCAGGCGCGGCTTGCTCGACGACGGGAGCGGCGGGAGCGGCAACTTCTTCCTGTTTTTTGCAAGCGGTCAGGGACAGGGCGAGCATCAGGCACAGACTCAGAGCGATCTTGTTCATGGATTATCTCTTGCCTCCATTTTTGCGAAATATGTACCGTGATTGGCACGGCGGCGCACACTACGCCCTTTGGCGGAAAAATCAAGAGAATATTTTCGTGGTTTTTTGTTCATTTAAATCAGAGGTTTGTGCTTCAAGTCCGGCTCTTTCGCAACTATTGTGAAACATTCTCGTTTCACGGTTCCCGGCGGATCCCCCGCCGGAGAATCGGTGCTGGTGCGCCATTTGCATAAAGTTTTCCGTCGACGCACCTCATCCATGCCGAAGGAGTCTCCATGCTTTCTTTGCCGGTTATTCTGCTGCTGACGGCGGTCGCTTTCGCCCTGCTGACCCAACTGCTGATCCCTTATCTTGAAAGGATCGAGCAGCGGCGACGGGAAGAGTTGCTCGCCGCGACCAAGGCCGTACATTTTCTCAAAAGCCGGATCAAGCCGGGAATCTACACCTTTCGCTGGCAACGGGGGCGGATGCTCGAACCCCTGTACGAAAAGCGGGAAGGGAACAAGGCGGTGGTCCGTTTCGCCGAAGGCGAGCGGGTCACCGAAAAGCTGGAGGAAATGCCTGATGAATTCCGTCGCCAGATGCTGCGGATGATCCGTGCTGGAGTGCAACCGAAATAGCGCGGACCCAGGCTGCCGAAGCAGGAAGAGAGTGCCAGGCCGGGCGCTTTCTGTTATAGTGATATCCCCTGGAAGCCTCAGGGGATATTTGCTTATCTGGAGAGTTTATGGAAGACGAGTTTGAGGATTTTATCGAGGATGATTTCGCCGGTGATCTGGAGGCGGCGCAACAGGCTCTCGACCAGGGGGAAGATCAGCTGGCTCTGGAGTTGGCCGAGGAATATCTGGAGACCAGCCCCCTCGATGTAGAAGCGTTGAATATCTGTGCCGTGGCCGCCTCTAATCTGGGGGATACCCTGAAGGCCATGGCCCTGTACCAGAAAGCCCTGCGCTTCGATCCCCAGAACGGGGCGCTGCACCACAACTACGGGGTGCTGCTGGAGCGGTTGGGGGATTATCACGAGGCGCTGCGTCATTTCCAGCGCTGTCTCGAATTGCAGCCCGATTTCCCCGAAGCCTACATCAACATGGGCAATACCCTCGACGAACTCGGCCGCACCGAGGAAGCCCTGGCCCTGTACGATCAGGCCCTGCGCCGTGCACCGGATGCGCCCGACGTCTATTTCAATCGCGGTTATGCTTTCAACCGTCTCGGCCGCTACGTCGAAGCGGTAGAAAGTTTCACCCATGCCTTGGCCTTCGATGCTGGCGATCCTGCCGCCCTCAACGGTCTCGGCTATGCCCTGTCGGGGCTCGGGCGCGAGCAGGAGGCGGTGGAAAAGTTCACTGCCGCCATCGCCCGGGACAATACTGTCGCCAACTATTTTTATAATCGCGCCATCTCCCTGATTCGCCTCGGCAACCTGCCGGCCGCGTCGAGCGACCTCGATGCGGCTTTGGCACTGGAGCCGACTTTTTACGAAGCGCTCATAGAAAAGGCCAGTCTACTCATCGAAATGGATTACCTCGAAGAGGCGCTGCTCGTTCTCGACGACGCCCAACGGGTCAACCCCTTGAGCCCCGAGCCCGCCTTCTACCGGGGGGTGATTCAGGAGCGCAAGGGGCATCTGCGGGAAGCGCTGGCCGCCCTCGACGAGAGCCTGCGCCTCGATCCCGCTTCCATCTACTCCCTCAACAACAAAGGAAATATTCTCATCGACCTCGGCCGTCTCGATGAGGCGATGGTTTGTTTCGACCAGATCCTCGCCCGCACCGACGACTATCCCCTGGCCCACTATAACCGTGCCTGCATCCACGCCCTGCGCGGCCAGGTACGGGAGGCGGCCCGGGAGCTGGGCAAGGCGGCGGCCCGCGAGGGGCATTTTATCGACGACGCCCTGAACGACCCCGATTTCGAGCGGGTACGGGAGAGCCGCACCTTCCAGAAACTGGTCGAAACCCGCAGTTCCGGAGGAACTGTATGAACCGCGTCCGTCTCCCCATCAGCGGCATGAAGTGTGGCAAGTGCGTGGCCAAACTGACCGGCGTACTCACCGACTTGCCGGGGGTGGCCGAGGCGGAAGTCTCGCTGGAAGAAGAGGGCGCCCGCATTCTTTTCGATTCCGCGCGGATTTCCCGTGAGGACCTGGTTGCGGCCGTCGTCGCGGCGGGCTTTGCCGTACCGGAGGATGACGTCGTCGGGGCGGAGTCCGGTGCCAATGAACCGGAGGGGGAGGGCAGTACCTTCACCCCGTCGGGCAAGACCGAGCGCCTGACTCTGCATCTCGGCGGCATGACCTGCTCCAACTGCGCGGCGACGATCGAAAAGGGGATCGCCAAAGTGCCGGGGGTCTTCACCTCTCAAGTGAATTTCGCCACGGAAAAGCTCACCGTCACCTTTGACGGGGCGCATCTCGACGGGGCCGCGCTCTGTCGGGCGGTGGAGGATCTCGGCTACCGCGCCTGGCTTCCCGACGCCGAGGGGGAAGAGGACAACGCCCGCGTCCAACTCGCCTGGCTGATCTTTTCGGCCCTTTTGACCGCGCCGATCATGCCGATCATGTGGTGGATGCCCTTCGGCGCCACTTCCCACCTGGTCAACGGCCTGCTCGCAACGGTGGTGCAGTTCACCGCCGGTCTGACCTTCTATCGCGGTGCCTACAAGTCCCTGCGCAACAAAAGCGCCAATATGGATGTGCTGGTGGCGCTGGGGATCAGTGCCGCCTACGGTTATTCGGTGCTGGCGGTGCTCCACCTCTTCGGGGTGGAGGGTCCGGATTTCTTCGAGACCAGCGCCATGCTCATCACCTTCGTCCGTTTCGGCAAGTACCTGGAAGCCCGGGCCCGGGGGCGGGCCGGCCAGGCGCTGAAAAAGCTGCTGCATCTGCGCGCCGACCGGGCCTTGCTGGTGGTGGACGGCACCGAGCGGGAAGTCCCGGCCAGTCGTCTGCAACCGGGGGATCTGGTCCGGGTGCGGCCGGGGGAAAAGATCCCCGTCGACGGCGAGGTGGTCGAGGGAAGCTCGGCGGTGGACGAAGCGATGCTCACCGGCGAGTCGCTGCCGGTGACCAAGGAGCCGGGGCAGGAGGTGACCGGGGCCACCATCAACCTGACCGGACCGCTGCTGGTGCGGGCCACCCGGGTCGGCGAAGCGACCGCGCTGGCCCAGATCGTGCGCATGGTCGAGGAGGCCCAGGGGGAGAAGGCGCCGATCCAGCGTCTGGCCGACGCCGTCTCCCAGGTTTTCGTGCCGCTGGTCGTCGCCATCGCCCTGCTGACCTTCCTTGTCTGGTATTTCCTGACCGGCGCCGGTTTTCTCTTTGCCTTCAAGTCGGCCATCGCCGTGCTCGTCATCGCCTGCCCCTGCGCCCTGGGGCTGGCCACGCCGACGGCGATCATGGTCGGCAGTTCCGTCGGGCTCTCCGCCGGGATTCTGTTCAAGCGGGCGCCGGTTCTCGAAGGCGTTTCCCGCTTGCAGATGCTGCTCCTCGATAAAACCGGCACCCTGACCCGGGGAGAGTTCGCCCTCACCGACCTGCTGCCGGAAGAGGCCGACGGGGAGCGGGAACTGCTGACGACGGCGGCGGCGCTGGAACGGTCCAGTACCCACCCTCTGGCCCGGGCGGTGGTCAAGCGGGCCGAGGATGAAGGTCCTTTGTCCCTGACAGTGACGGACCTCCAGGAGATTGGCGGCTACGGCTTGCGCGGCTTGATCGACGGCCAGCCGGTGCTGGTCGGCAACCGCCGTCTTATGGATGAAGAAGGCATCCCCCTTGATCCTGCCCGGCCGGAGTGGGATAGCTGGGTGGGGGAGGGCAAGTCCCTGGTCTTCGTCGCCCGTGCCGGACAACTGCTCGGCGTGCTGGCCCTCGCCGACACCCTCAAGGAGGGGGTTGCCGAGGCGGTGCAGGGGCTGCGCCAGCTTGGGCTGAAGACGGTGATGGTCACCGGCGACCGCCGCGACGCGGCTCTGAACATCGCCCGCCAGGCGGGGATTGACGAGGTCGAGGCGGAAGTTCTGCCCGGCGACAAGCGCGAAGTGGTCCGCCGTTACCAGCGGCAGGGGCTGGTGGTCGGCATGGTCGGCGACGGCATCAACGACGCTCCGGCCCTGGCCCAGGCCGACATCGGCATCGCCATTGGCGGCGGCACCGATGTCGCCCAGGAAACGGGCGATATCGTTCTGGTGCGGGGGGATATCCGCGACGTCGCCGGAAGTATCCGCCTCGGTCGGGCGACCCTGCGGAAGATCCGCCAGAACCTCTTCTGGGCCTTTTTCTACAACGTCGTTGGCATTCCCGTCGCCGCCGGACTGCTCTATCCCGCCTTCGGCCTGACTCTCAAGCCCGAATTTGCTGGACTGGCCATGGCCCTTTCCAGCGTTTCGGTGGTGACGAACAGCTTGTTGTTGGGGAGGTTTAGGGTTAGGGAAGGCTGAAGGCGGAAGACTGAAGGAAAAAGGAAAAAGGAAAAAGGAAAAAGGCGAGAGGCGAGAGGCGAGGGGCGGAAAGCACTAAGGGGGATAGATGACGTCTGGGGTGGTGATTGGGGTGATTGGGGCGGGGCGGGCGAGTGATGTCGCTTATGCCGCCGCGCGAGAGGTCGGGCGCTTGCTGGCTGAGGCCGGGGCGACGTTGGTCTGCGGCGGCCTCGGTGGGGTCATGGAGGGGGCCTGTCGGGGCTGTACCGAGGCCGGCGGTCTGGCGGTGGGAATCCTCCCCGGCGCCGTGGCCGGTCAGGCCAATCCCTGGGTCGGCCTGCCGATCGTCACCAACCTCGGCCACGCCCGTAATATCGTCATTGCCCATACCGCCCAGGCGCTCATCGCCATCGAAGGGGAATACGGCACCCTTTCCGAAATCGCCGTCGCTCTCAAACTCGGCAAACCGGTGGTTTCCCTGCGCAGCTGGTCCGATGTCCCCGGCATGACCCGGGCCGACACCCCGGAAGAGGCAGTGCGCAAGGTCTTCGCCCTGCTTTCCGGGCGCAACCCCTAGGAGCTTTATCATGCCTCTGGCTCTCGACCATTCTCGGGCTTTTTCCGACGGCTTCATCGAGTGGGTGCGCGGCAAAGGGAATATTCTCATCGTCGCCCACGACAATCCCGATCCCGACTCCCTGGCCGCGGCCATGGCCCTGCAACACCTGATTCTGATCAAGACCGGACAGCAGGCGACCCTGACCCACGGCGGCATCATCGGCCGGGGGGAAAACCGGATGATGGTGCAGAAGCTCGAAATCCCCGTCGAACCGATGGAAAAACTCGACCTCGACCATTTTCAGGTGGTCTGCATGGTCGATACCCAGCCGGGGACCGGTAACAATTCCTTCCCTTTGTCGCGCCCGGTGCATCTCGTCATCGATCATCATCCCCCCTGGGGGGATTGCAGCCGGAGCCGTTGGGTCGATATCCGTGAGGAATACGGCGCCTCGGCGACCATCCTCTTCGAATATCTGACAGCCCAGGGGATCACCATCAATACCCGGCTGGCGACGATCCTCTTCTACGCCATCAAGTCCGAGACCCAGGATCTCGGCCGCGAATGGTCCCATGCCGATCGCGAGGCCTATCTGCGGCTGGTGCCGTTGGCCAACAACCGGATTCTTTTCGATATCACCCATCCCGAGGTGCCTCGGGAGTATTTCGCCGCCTACAGCCGGGCGATCCGCAACGCCCGCACCTACGGCCCGGTCCTGGTCTTCAATCTCTTCGCCATCGACAACCCCGACATGGTGGCGGAGATGACCGACTTCCTGCTGCGTGTCGACGGTATCCAATATGCCTTAGGCCTCGGTTATGCCCAGGGGATGGGGATCGTCTCCTTCCGCACCCTTAGCCAGGATCTCAAGTCCGGAGAACTGATGAAAGAGGTCGTCGGCCAGTTCGGCACCGCCGGGGGGCACGGCATGGTCGCGGGCGGGCAGATTCGCCCCCAGGAAGGGGACCCGGCGGCTTTGCGCAAACTGGAGCGGTCCCTGACCCGGCGGCTCCTCGATGCCCTCGGCTTTCCCCGTGACCGGGGCGGCAAGCTGGTGTGAGCCGACATTGACAGGGCTGGGCGGGCGCGGTATAAACGGCGCTTTTGCTACGAGGTGAATTTATATGTGGCGTTTTTTGCTTTTTTTGTCGGCGTTGTTGCTTTGGGGGGAGGATCGGGCCCTGGCCAAGGTCGAGGTGACCCTGGTCAACCGGACGCCGGTGATCATCGAAGAGGTCTATACCCACCAGGGGTCGATCTTTCTTGCTCTCGATGACGTGCTCCCGGCCCTCGGCCTGAGCGGCCAGTGGGATTCCTCCGCCCGGCTCTACCAGATCTCCACCCCTTACGGCAAGATCTCCGTCGTCCCGGGCAATTCCAGTATCCGCCTCGGTTCCCAGGTGATGACGTTGCCCCAGGCACCGCGCTTCATCGACGGCCGGCTGCGGGTGGATGAGAGCTTCGTGCGCGAATATCTGCCGGCCCTGCTGGGGCTGTCCGTCACCTACCGCAACCTCGACCCGCAGGAACCGCCCCCCGCGCCCGAGGCCGACTCCCTCGACCTGTTTTTCGCCCGACTTCTCGAGAAGAAAGGGCTTGCTCCCGAGGCAACGATTGGCAAAGTGGTGATCGATCCCGGTCACGGCGGCGACGATCCCGGTTCCATCGGCCTGAACGGGTCCACAGAAAAGGATGTCGTTCTGGAGATCGCCCGGCAGCTGGAAAAACAGATCAAGATGAAGCTCGGCGCCGAACGGGTGCGCCTGACCCGCGACAGCGACTATGCCCTGACCCTGGAGCAGCGCCTGCAGCCGGTCGGCGAGGCCGATGTCGCTGCCCTGCTGCAACTCCACGCTCAGGCCGCTTCCCACCCTGAGACGCATGGCCTCTATCTTTTCGTCCGTCCCCGCGAGGAAACCCGTGGCGTCTCCCAACCGGCGGCGCAGGGGGGCAGCATGCGTCTGGCCGAGGCCCTGCGCGGCGCCCTGACCGGCGCGGGCTTTGCGGTCGCGGGGATTCTCCCGGCGCCCCTGCTTCCCTTGGGTCGGGGTGATCTGCCCAGTGTTTTGGTCGAACTGGGCTATCTGACCAATGCCGACGATTTTGAACGACTCACCCGCCCCGAAGAACAAACCCGCCTGATTCAAGCCCTTTTCGAGGGGCTTAAAACCTTTGTCGAAAGCCGATAGGAGAATTCTTTGATGTCCGATGGAAGCAACGCCCGCCTCGACGGGCGCCGCCCCGACGCCCTGCGTCCGATTCAATTCGCCCGCAACTTTACCCGTTACGCCGAAGGCTCGGTGCTGGTCAGCTTCGGCGAGACCCGGGTCCTGTGCAACGCCAGCGTCGAAGAGCGGGTGCCCCCCTTCATGCGCGGCGAAGGGCGGGGCTGGGTCACCGCCGAATACGCCATGTTGCCCCGCGCCACTCACAGCCGCAGCCCTCGGGAAGCGACCAAGGGGAAGATCGGCGGACGCACCCACGAAATCCAGCGCCTCATCGGCCGTTCCCTGCGGGCGGTGGTCGATCTCGAAGCCCTCGGCGAGCGCACCATCCAGATTGACTGCGACGTCCTCCAGGCCGACGGCGGTACCCGCACCGCCTCCATCACCGGCGCCTACGTCGCCCTGGTCGATGCCGTCAACGGTCTGGTTGCCAAGGGGTTGTTGTCGGCCTCGCCGATCCGCGAGAGCGTGGCGGCGGTGAGCGTCGGCATCGTCGACGGCCGGCCGCTGCTCGATCTCAATTACGATGAAGATTTTCGCGCTGCCGTCGATATGAACTTCGTCATCACCGGCTCCGGCCTCTTCGTCGAGGTCCAGGGAACGGCCGAGGAAGCCCCCTTCTCCCTGGCCGAACTTGACGCCCTGCGCGATCTCGCCCTCTCCGGTTGCGGCGAGCTGGCCCGTTTGCAGCAAGCGGCTCTGGAGGGGTAGGGGATGGAACTGCTGGTCGCCACCCGCAATGGTGGGAAACTCAAGGAAATCCGTCGTCTGTTCGACGAACTCGGAATTGCGGTCAAGGGCCCTGACGTCTTCCCCGATCTCCCCGAGGTTGAGGAGGACGGCGCGACTTTCGCCGAGAATGCCGTGAAGAAGGCGGAAACGGTCTGTCGCCTGACCGGCCTGCCGACCCTGGCCGACGATTCCGGGTTGGAAACGGCGGCGCTGGACGGCGCCCCCGGTGTCTATTCGGCCCGTTACGCCGGTCCCGAAGCGACGGATGCCGACAACAACCGAAAACTGCTGGCCGCCTTGGCCAAAGTGCCGGACAAGGAACGCCAGGGAGCGTTTTGCTGCGCCATGGCCCTGGCCCGGCCCGGTGAGGAAACGCGCATCTTTCACGGCAAAATCGAAGGGCTGATTCTCGACGCTCCGCGCGGGGAGGGTGGTTTCGGTTACGATCCACTCTTTCTGGTGCGGGAATACGGCAAGACCATGGCCGAACTGCCGCTGGAAGTAAAAAACCGCATCAGCCATCGCGGCCAGGCGCTGCGGCAGGTGGTGGAGTTTTTGAAAAGCGGTGAGGAGTGAGGAGTAGCCGATGAAAAAAAGGAAAAACGATGGCCGCCGATGAATTGTTGACCTTTCTGCAACCGCAACTGGGGCAGGAAATCCATGTCGGTCCCTGGCTGACCATTACCCAGGAACGGATCGACCGTTTCGCCGAGGTGACCGGCGATGTTCAATGGATTCATATTGACCCTGAGCGGGCCGCCAAGGAATCTCCCTATGGTTCAACGATCGCCCATGGCTATCTGACCCTCTCGCTCCTGCCTTACCTCACCGAAAGCAACCACCCCGATTTTTTCCAGAAGAACTATCCCGGCATGCGCATGCGCGTGAATTACGGCACCAACAAGGTCCGTTTCCCCGCGCCGGTGCGGGTGAATTCCCGCATCCGCGCCCGCACTGTTTTGGCGGCGGCGGAAAAGATCGGCGAGGCGGTACAGATCACCTATCTCATCACCGTGGAGATCGAGGGCGGGGAGAAGCCCGCCTGCGTCACGGAATTTCTCGCCCGGGTCTATCCCTGATCCCCCCTGCTGCCCACCAAAAAAGCCGAAGCGTTCGCTTCGGCTTTTTTGTATCGAAAATGGGATTTTGCTTTTATTTGCCGGACTGGGATACTACGTCGCTGCCGGTCACTCCCTGGACGATGCCGACCAGCAGCATCAGGCCGAGCAAGCGGACATCGGCTAGCGGAGGTAGCCGGGGACTTCGGTAATCTCTTCAAGAATGGCGTGGGCGGTAGAAAAATCGCTCTGTCGGTTGAGCTGCCCGGGGATGACCAGACACCTGAGACCGGCGGCGACGGCAGATTCCAGCCCCCGTTGCGAATCCTCCACCACCAGGCAGCGTGCCGGGTCACCGGCGCTGCGGGTGAGGGCGGTCAGGTAGGGCTCGGGGTGGGGTTTGGTGTGCCGGTAATCCTCCCGGGTAAGAATGAAATCGAAATAGCCCATCAGCTCTGTGCCTTGGTGGATGAGGTCGAAGTGGTCACGGTGGGAGCTGGTGACGATCGCCATTTTGACCCGCCCGTGCAGGACGCGCAGGGTTTCGGCGACGCCGGCGATGGGTGCCACCCCCTGCGCGAGCAGCTCGGCGTAGCGCTGGTTGCGGCGCTCGCGCAGGCTGTCGAGATAGAGCTTGTCTCCCGCGGCGAGATCGAAGACGCTCGCCCCGCGCCGCAGGGAAATCTCGATAAACTGCTCGCGGCTGAGCTCGACGCCGGCCTCGCTCAGCAGCTCCGCCGAAGCCTGGAAATAGAAGTCTTCCGTATCGACCAGGACGCCGTCATTGTCCCAGAAGATCCATTCAATTGCCGTCATGGAAGCCATCAGGGAGCTGCCGGAAGATCCTGCGGTTTGAGCAGAATCCGGATGCGACGGTTGAGCGCCCGGCCTTCGGGGGTGGCGTTGTCGGCGACCGGTCGGAATTCCCCGTGACCGACGGCGGCGAGGCTCTCCCCGGGCAAACCAACCTGTTCCTGCAGAAAGTGCAGGACGCTGGCCGCCCGCACCGCCGAAAGCTCCCAGTTGCTGGGGAACTTCTCACGCAGGCGCGAGCTGATCGGCACATTGTCCGTGTGTCCTTCGATGCGGATGTCATGCCCCTGAAGGTTGACGAGGACCCCGCCGAGACGGCGCAGGATTTCCAGCCCCGCCGATTTTACTTCGGTCGCCCCCGAATCGAAGAGGATTTTTTCCGAAAGATCGATGGAGAGGCTGTCGGGATGGGTGTCGAGAACGACTTCCCGCCGGCCGATTTCCGCCGCCAAAAGGACGGTCAGTTCGTCATAGGTTTCCCGGATTTTCACCAGGCGGGCTTCCCGGGCCAGGCGTTCTTGTTCCAGGTCCCGATTTTTCTCCTCCAGACGGTCGATGGTCTGGCGCATCTCCTTCATGGCGGCGCCGGTTTCGGTGGAGCGCGAAGCAAGAACCTTCTCCAGCCGGGCAATATCTTCCTTGGCTTTCTTCAGCTCCGCCCGTTGCCGGGTTTCCTGACGGGTGAGCTCGTGCAGGCGCCGCTCCTGATCGCCGTTGAGCTTCACCAGGTAGTCCCGGCGATCCTTGACCAGCTGGCAGTCGGCTTCCATCTCGCCGAGTTGTCGGGTGATGAAGTCGTTTTCGTCGAGCTTCTGCTGGTAGGCGCTGTTGCTGACGCAGGCGCCGCAGGCCAGGGTCAGGGCGATCAGGACGGGAAGGAAATTACGGGTCACGAGCAACTCCGGGGAGAAGAAAATGGAAGGGAGGGAAAAATGCGCCCCGGCGGGCGCTTGTGCGATAGTTCGGGGCTGGTTTGAGACGGCCCTTTTTTCTAGCACAACCACTGAAAATGTAAAGATTAAATCAACGGTCCCGAAGGGGAGGGTAAGATTGCCGGCCTTCGGGCTTTTCAGTTGCGAGGGCTTTTGTTAATGTGCTATATAAAAAGCGTTTTCAATATGTTAGGCAGGAGCGCAAATGTTTGAAATCGATCGTATCATCCAGACGGCGTTGCAAGAGGATATCGGCCTGGGGGATGTCACCACGCTGGCCACGGTAGCCCCGGGGACTCCCGGTCGGGCGCAACTGGTCGCCAAGGAGGATTTCGTCCTGGCGGGCATTGATGTCGCCGCCCGGGTTTTTCGGCTGGTCGGTGATGGGGTCGCCTTCGAGAAGATTATCGAAGACGGCCGTGCCGTCGACCGTGGTCAGGTCCTTGCCTGGATCAAGGGAGAGGCGGCGCTGCTGTTGCAAGGGGAACGGGTCGCGCTGAATCTGCTCCAACGCATGAGCGGCATCGCCACCCTGACCGCTCAATACGTCCGCGCCGTCGAGGGCACCCGGGCGACCCTGGTCGATACCCGCAAAACCACACCGGGACTGCGCGTCCTTGAAAAATACGCGGTGCGCATGGGCGGCGGGCGCAACCATCGCACCTCCCTGTACGACGGCATCCTCATCAAGGAAAACCACATTGTCGCCGCCGGCGGCATCGCCGTCGCCATTGAGCGGGCGCGCAATCGGGCGCCCCACACCCTGCGCATCGAAATCGAAACCCAGAACCTCACCGAAGTGGCCGAGGCGCTGGAGGCCGGAGCCGATATCATCCTGCTCGACAATATGGATATCCCCATGCTCGAGGATGCCGTCCGGCTCATCGACGGGCGGGCGTTGTCCGAAGCCTCGGGCGGGGTCAATCTCGATACCGTGCGGGGCATCGCCGAAACCGGCGTCGATTTCATTTCCGTCGGGGCCTTGACCCACTCTTACCGCTCCGCCGATATTTCCATGCTCTTTCAATAAGGACAGGCCATAGACCCCATGGGGCAACGACTGGAACACGAAGACATCCTGCAACTCTTTCGCGCTCATCCCGGGACGCTGCTGTCCGGGGAGGAGATCAGCCGAAAGCTGGGGGTCTCGCGTACCGCCGTCTGGAAAAAGATCCGTCATTTACGGTCTCTTGGCTACGCCATCGAAGCGCTCCCTTCCCGGGGCTACCGTTTGACCTCCTTGCCCGACGTTTTGCTCGCCGAGGAGGTGCGGGCCGGTCTCGATACCCGCATCATCGGTCGGGAACTGGTTTTTTTCGACGAAACCGACTCGACCAACCTGCGCGCCCGCGAGCTCGGCGATAACGGCCATCCCGAAGGGACGGTGGTGATCGCCGACCGACAGACAGCGGGAAAAGGCCGCCTCGGCCGCTATTGGGCCTCGCCGCCGGCCGTCAATCTCTACACCTCGATTTTGCTTCGCCCTCCGATTCTCCCTTACGATGGTCCGCAACTCACCTTTCTCTCCGCCGTGGCCGTGGCCCGGGCGGTGGAGGAAATCGGCGGTCTCCGGCCGCTGGTCAAGTGGCCCAACGATGTGCTCCTGGGCGGCCGCAAGGTCGCCGGTCTGCTCAACGAAATGAATGCCGAAACCGAGGGGGTGCGTTATATCGTCCTTGGCATCGGCGTCAACCTGAATATGCGTCCCGAGCAATTCCCCGACGATCTCCGCTATCCGGCGACCTCCCTGGCCATTGAAACCGGCCGCGAAGTCTCCCGCCTGGCCTTCGCTCGCGCCCTCTATCGCCATCTGGACAGCCTCTACGGCGAATATCTGACCTCCGGTTTTCCCCCCGTCATTCGCGCCTGGGAAGAGATGTGCGACCTCATCGGCCGGGACGTGGAGGTCGACTGCCAAAGCCGACTGATCCGGGGGCGAGTCGAAGGGCTCGACACGGACGGCGGCCTGCTGGTTCGCGCCGAAGGTACCCTCGAAAAGATTCTCGCCGGGGATGTCCGACCCCTGGAGCGGACATCGCCCAAGGGATGATGCCGAAAACCTCAACCACTTAAATGGATATGCGACTACTCCATGCTTCTGGTCATCGACATTGGTAACAGCAATACGGTTCTCGGTCTTTACGACGGCGAAACTCTGGTTCGTAACTGGCGGATCACCACCGACAAGACCCGCACCACCGATGAGTACATCGTTGTCATCGAGCGCCTTTTCAGCCTTTCCGGGCTGGCCTTCGCCGAGGTCGACGATGTCATCATCTCCTGTGTGGTGCCGTCGGTCCTCGACACCTTCGTGCAACTCTGCCAGTCCTGTTTCAACAAGCCGCCCTACGTCGTCGGTCCCGGGATCAAGACCGGCATGCCGATTCTCTACGACAATCCCAAGGAGGTCGGCGCCGACCGCATCGTCAACGCCGTGGCGGCCTTTGAAAAATACCGTCGCGCCCTGATCGTCGTCGATTTCGGCACGGCCACCACCTTCGACTGTATCTCCGCCCGGGGGGAATACCTCGGTGGCGCCATCGCGCCGGGGGTGGCTATTTCTGCCGAAGCGCTTTTCATGCGGGCGAGCAAACTGCCCCGGGTCGATATTCGCCGGCCGCCTCAGGTCATCGCCAAGAACACCGTCAACAGCATGCAGGCCGGTATTTTTTATGGTTATGTCGGGCTGGTCGACGGCATTGTCGTGCGCATGAACCGGGAACTGGGGGAGGCGGCGCTGGTCGTCGCGACGGGCGGTCTGGCGCCGCTGGTCGCCGGTGATTCCCAAGGCATCGACGAGGTCGAGCCGATGCTGACCCTGGAGGGATTACGGATCATCTATTGTCGCAACAAAGGAGCTAAAACTTCTTAATAAATAAGCAGAATTTGTTTGTTTGACTTTTGCGGGTCGAATAGAGATTGCCGGGGTTGGTCCCCGTATCCGTTGTTTCCTGACGTCAATCCTGTAGCTGGTTTCACCCTGAGGTGAACTGTAAGGAGGAATCATGGGAAAGTATGAAACGGCCAAACTGCGTAACCTGGGAATTGTCGGGCAAGGGGATGCCGGAAAGACATCCCTGACTGAAGCGATCCTCTACAACACCGGCATGACCGATCGTCTCGGCCGGGTCGATGACGGCACTTCGACCATGGACTTCGAGCCGGAGGAGATCAAACGGCAAATCACCATCAGCTCCAGCCTCAACCATTGCGAGTGGGGCGATTGCAGCCTGCACATCGTCGACACCCCCGGCTATACCAACTTTCTTCACGATACCCGCAACTGCATGCGCATCCTCGGCGGCTCGGTCCTGGTCGTTTCCGCCGTCGATGGGGTCAAGGCCCAGACCCTGAAAATCTGGGAGTGGGCCAACGAATTCGAGGTGCCGCGCATCGTCTTCGTCAACAAGATGGATCGCGACCGCGCCGACTTTCTCAAGGCGGTTGACGATGTGCAGAAGAGTCTCGATACCCGGGCCATTGCCATCGCCATGCCCGTCGGTTCCGGCGAAGACTTCAAGGGGATCATCGACCTGATCGACATGAAAGCCCGATTCTTCAAGTTCGACGGGAAGGGGACCTATGATGAAACGGAGATCCCCGCCGAGTATCTGGAGGAAGCCCAGCGCCTGCGCTTCAGTATGGTCGAAGCGGCGGCCGAGGCCGACGACGAGTTGATGGAGAAATACCTGGAAACCGAATCCCTTGATCGCGACGAACTCCTTCGCGGCCTGCGTGAAGGCACCCTGACCAGGGTCTTCACCCCGGTTCTCTGTGGTAGCGCCACCGCCAATATCGGCGTACGCAACCTGCTCAACGCCATCGTCAACTGCCTGCCGTCCCCCATCGACAAGGGCATCCAGTATGGTACCAATCCTAAAAACGGCGACGCCGATCAGCGCCGCCCCGATCCGAAAGAGCCTTTTTCGGCCATGGTCTTCAAGACGATCAGCGATCCCTACGCCGGCAAACTGACACTTTTCCGCATCTATTCGGGGACCCTCAAGAGCGATTCGACGGTTTATAACCCGAACAAGGACACCACCGAGCGCATCGGCCAGATCTTCGAACTGGAAGGAAAAAAACAGCATGCCCTGACCGAGGCCGAAGCCGGTGATATCGTCGCCGTCGCCAAGCTCAAGGAAACTGCCACCGGCGATACCCTCTGTGATACCGCCAAGCCCATCGTCTTTGAGAGCCCGCTGGCCCTCAAGCCCGTCATCTCCTTCGCCCTTGCGGCCAAGAGCAAGGGGGACGAAGACAAGATCATGAGCTCGCTGCACCGGATCATGGAGGAAGACCCCACCTACAACGTACAGCGGGATGAAGAAACCAAGGAGATGATCCTCTCCGGCATGGGACAGGTCCATGTCGAGGTCGCGGTGGAAAAGCTCAAGCGCAAGTTCGGCGTCGAGGTCCTGCTCAAAGAGCCGAAAGTGCCCTATCGCGAAACCTTCAAAAAGACCGTCAAACAGCACTATCGTCATAAAAAGCAATCGGGCGGACGCGGTCAGTTTGCCGACGTCCATATCGAAATCGCTCCCCTGCCGCGGGGCGCGGGCTACCAGTTCATCGACAAGGTCGTCGGTGGCGTCATTCCCCGGCAGTTCATTCCGGCGGTCGATAAGGGGATTCAGGAATCGATTAAACATGGAATTCTGGCCGGTTATCCGGTGCAGGATTTCTCGGTAGCCCTCTACGACGGATCACATCACAGTGTCGACTCGTCGGAAATGGCCTTCAAAATCGCCGGATCGATGGCCTTTAAAAAAGGCATGGAGGAGGCCGGCCCGGTTCTGCTCGAACCGGTGATGCACATGGAAATCACCGTCCCCGACGATTGCGTCGGTGACGTCATCGGCGACATGAACTCCCGGCGCGGTAAGGTCCTCGGCGTCGAACCCCAGGGGGGGAGCCAGAACATCGCCGTGCAGGTCCCCATGGCCGAAGTCCTCAAGTATGCCCCCGAGCTGCGCTCGATGACCTCGGACCGGGGTCTTTTCACCATGGAATTTTCCCACTACGAAGAAGTGCCCGCCCACTTGACGGCCAAGATTCTGGCCGAGCACAAGAGCGCGGCGGCGGAATGATAAGACGCCGGCGGCCCTTCCAGGGGGGCCGCCGGTTTTTTGAAGAATTAGGCGCGCTTCCAGGCTAATCGAAGAAGACAGGAATAAGACGATGAAGGACGATGACGACAAGGTGAAGGACGACGACAAGGATTTTACCTTCGGGCAGTTCGATGACGATTTCGATACCGATGACGGCTGGGGCAAATTCGACGCCGAATCCGGGGGGGATTTCACTCTTGCTGAGGAGCCTTCCGACGACAGCCTCGCCGATGACGGCGAGTTGAGCAAAAAAAACTCCCCGGTAGGGGACTCCTCCCGGTCTCTTGGGGAGGAAGAGCTTCCCCGCAGCAAGCCTTCTCGTTCCTCGTCGCGCATGATCTACTACGGGGCACTGGTGATGCTTTTGTCCGCCGTAGGCTTCTACTATTTTACCTCCAGCCCGGTGCCTCCCGATGCCCGGCTGAAGGTCGAACCCCTGCCGAGCAGGCAGACTCTGGAGATGCCGGAACGCCCCGAAGGGGGCTCGGTGAGTGCCGGCGCCGGCGCGGCGCAACAGGTCGCGGAAGGTCAGGTGGCGGTGTCGACCGAAGCCCCCCGTGGAACTCTGCAGGAAATCCCTCCGACGGTGGCGCAACCGATCGGTTCCGCCTGGACCCCGGATGCGACGGCGCCGCCAGAGGCCCCCGCACCGGTCGAGGCTCAGGCGCGTCCGACGGAAAGCGGCAAGGTCGAGCCGCCGGTTACGGGGACGGTTGCAACCGGGAAAGAGACCGTCAAGGTGGCCCCCGCTCCGGCGAAGAGTCCGAGTCCGGCGCCGGTGAAAACCGGGACGGAAAAACCCGTAGCGCCGGCGAAACCCGCGCCGGAAAAAACGGCAGTAAAAAAACCAGCTCCCGCTCCGGTGGCCACCCTGGGCGGGCCTTACCTGATCCAGGCCGGTGCCTATGGCGAAACGACTAACCGCGATCAGGCGATTGCCAAAATCAAAGCGCTGGGCTATGAGGCGCAGGTGACGCCTCTGAGCAAAACCCTGCCCATGACCCGTCTTCTGATCGGCGTTTATCCCCCCGCAACCGCACGGGCCAAGGCGCAGGAACTGGAACCCATGGTTCCCAAGAATTTCACTCTGCCCCGGGGGGATGCCCTCGCCCTTTATGCCGGTTCGTACAATGATACGAACAAGGCGCAGGCCGCGATCCAGGCCTTGGCGGCGCGGGGCGTGTCGGTGACCGAGGAACGGGCCGAAGTGAAAACCACCTTGTGGCGCGTCTCCTTCGGTGGATTTGCCGACAAGACGCAAGCGGAAAAAGTCGCCGATCAGGCTCGGGCCGCCGGCCTGGAGGCGCGGGTACTGCGCAATCCATGAGGTGGGGATGAGGAAACGGCAGGGCTGGCAGCTTCCCCCAGTGATTGCAAGGATGGAGGTCAGGGATGCCCCAATCCGGAACTAAGCCGAACCAGCTGATGGTTTCACCGGCAGTGGTGCGGCTGGTCAAGGAGGCTTCCCGCGAGGAGCAGTTGGCGGCGTTGCGCGGCGAGGCCGCCCTCTCCCTCAAAGATCTGCTGACGGTCTACCTCTTTCTTTTCCAGAGCGCCGACCGGATGGTCAAGGAGGCGGTCATTGCGGCCCTGTCTGCCACAGACAGCGGTGAACTGGCCGATCTCATCACCGCCGAGGGGGAATTGCACCCCAAACACCTGGAACTCATTGCCCGGGTCCGCCTGGAGGATGTCCGGGTGGTCGGCGCTCTGTTCAAATCCCCCGAAATCACCTTGCCGACCCTGATCAATATTGCCACCCATTGCCGGGGACCGGTCTTCGCCCTCTTCGCCTCCAAGCAGCGGTTGCTGGAAAGTGCCCCTGAGCTGCGCGCGGCGCTGATCGCCAACCCTCGGGTCGACGCTGAAACCAAGGCCCATCTCGGCTTGCCAGTTTCGCCGCCGGTGCCCGAACCTGAGACGCTGCCTGATGATGACGGGGACGAAGTCGAAGTCGCCGGGACCGAGGCAGAGGACGATCAGGCCGAGGAAGATTCAGTCAATCTCTCCAAATACCAGCAATCGTTGGAAATGCCCGTCGCCGAAAAGATCAAGATGGGGCTCACCGGCGACAAGGAATGGCGCAGCATACTGATCAAGGAGGCCAACAAGCTCGTCTCCGCCGCTGTCCTGAAAAATCCCCGCATCACCGACGGCGAAGTCCTCGCCATCGCCAAGAACAAGAGCTCGAGCGAAGAACTGATCCGGCTGATCACCCTCAACAACGAATGGCTGAAAAACTACGAAATCAAACGGGCGCTGGTCATGCACAATCGCACGCCGCTGCCCAAAGCCCTTCGTTTCATGAGCATCCTCAGCGAAAAGGATATCAAGGCCCTGGCCAAGAGCCGGGATGTGTCGTCGGTGCTGGTCAACAACGCCCGGCGCATCCTGCAGGCCAAGGAACAAAAAGGGAAGTAGCCCTTCGGCTGCGCTCAGGGACCACCCTTCGACCGCACCCTGAGCGGAGTCGAAGGGAGCGCGAAATCGAGAGTAGAAGACGGGATGCTTTGGCAAAAAGTGCCCTGTCGGATGTTAACAACACAGCCGTTGGTGACTTTTTGCGACGCCATCAACCAAGGAGTCGTTCATGATTGAAGGGAAAATCGTCGCGGTTTGTCTCAGCCCCGGCAAAGGGGAGCGCAAGAAGGATGTGGGGCAGGGGGAGTTGCTGGAAAACTTCGGTCTGGCCGGGGACGGTCATGGCGGTGACTGGCATCGCCAGGTCAGTTTGCTGGCCTTGGAGAGTATCGCCAAGATGCGCGCCGCTGGCCTTTCCGTCGGTCCCGGCGATTTCGCCGAAAATCTCACCACCGAGGGGATCGAACTCAACACCCTACCGATCGGCACGCGGCTGCGGGTGGGGGATGGAGCTCTGCTGGAAGTGACCCAGATCGGCAAGGAATGCCATACCCGCTGCGCCATCTATCATCAGGCCGGCGACTGCGTCATGCCGAAGGAGGGGATTTTCGCTCGGGTTCTGCAGGGTGGGCCGGTGCGCTCGGGGGATGTCCTGCGGGTTGAGGAGGCGCGGCCATGACCGATTTCGCCATCGGTGTCCTCACCCTCTCGGATAAAGGGGCGCGGGGCGCCCGGGAAGACGAGAGCGGCAAGATTTTGCGGGAGATGGTCGCCGGACTTGGCGAGGTCAAGCGCTATCAGGTGATTCCCGACGAAGAGGAACTGATCGTCTCCACCCTGGTCGACTGGGTCGACAGCGCGGGGCTCGATCTGATTCTCACCACCGGCGGCACCGGTCTCTCCCCCCGCGACCGCACCCCCCAGGCGACAGCCCGGGTCCTCGATTACGACATCCCCGGCATGGCCGAGGCCATGCGCCAGGCGAGCCTGGCGAAAACCCCCCACGCCATGCTTTCCCGGGCGCTGGTCGGGGTACGTCGCCGCTGCCTCATCGTCAATCTCCCCGGAAGCCCCAAGGGTGTACGGGAAAATCTCGACGTGCTGTTGCCGGCTTTGCCCCACGCCCTGGCCAAGCTCAAGGGCGATCCGTCTGATTGTGCTAGGTAGGGAGTGGGGAGTGGGGAGTGGGGAGTGGGGAGGAATGAGGAATGAGGAATGAGGAATGAGGAGGGTTCATCATTCATCACTCATCATTCATAACTGTCCTTTGCTCCGCCGATCAGTGCCCGTGGCCGAGCCAGCCGACCGCCATCGCCGTCAGAATGCCGCCGACCAGGGCGAAGCTGCCCTTAATTCCGCGCACCCGGTGGGATTCGGGAATGAGGTCAGAGGCGGCGATGTAGATGAAGGAGCCCGCCGCCAGGGCCATCATCACCCCGAGAAAATCCTCCGGCACATGGCGTAGCAGGGCGTAGGAGGCGACGGCGCCGACGGGAATGGCCAGGGCCACGCCCAGGGTGTAGAGGATGGCGCGGCTCTTGGGGTAGCCGTAATGGAGCAGGATGGAGAACATCGAGACTCCGGACGGTAGCTTGTGGGAAATAACCGCCAGGGCCGAGAGCAGACCGATCTGGGCGTCGATTTCGAAGCCGGTGCCGATGATCAGACCGTCGATCAGCGAATGCAGCCCCATGCCGAAGAAGGCGACCAGCCCCATGGGGTGGGGATTGGCGCAGCAGTCGTCGTGGCTGTTGGGAATGTCCACATGCAGGTGCCGGGTCTGTTCGTGATCGGAATGAAAATGCAGATGGTGTTCGAGAAAATAGAAGACCACGAAGGAGACCAGCAGATAGAGGGTGGCGTGCTCGTTCAGTTCCAGGGCCTCGGGCAGGATGTGCAGAAAGCCGATGCCGAGCAGGACCCCCGCCGAGTAGGAGATCAGGTCGTTGGAATTGCGCCGGCTCCACTCCTCCTTGAAGAGGATCAACGCCATGCCGAGCAATGTGGCCAGGGCGGCGAGAAGGGAAAAAAGAATCACACTGGTCCAGTGGTTTGCCATCATTTTAAGATCTCCCGTGGAAAAGGCGGTCACTATAGTCAATATCGGACGGTAAGACAAGGCCGGAAACCGTCCTCTGTCGTGAGCAAATAAACTGTCCGGACTTGTAGCACAAGGTATGTCCAGTTCATGGTTGTCCAAGGAGGATACCCATGAACCGGACGCAATTGCTACAGGAGACCCGGAAAATGCACTTCGAAGAAATATTGAGCCTTCGGACTAAACACCGACTGACCCAAGAGGAGGCGGCCCGCATGTTGGGCGTCAGTGACCGCACTTTTCGCCGCTATGTCGACCGCTACAACGAAGGCGGCTTGGACGGCTTGCTCGACAAGCGTCTGACACAGGAGTCGGCCCGCAAGGCCCCGGCGGATGAGGCGATGGCGCTGGTTGACCGCTATCGGTCTCAGCATAAGGGCTGGAACGTCATGCATTTCCATGCCTGGTATCAACGGGATGGCGGCACCCGCAGTTACTCTTGGGTCAAAAATCAACTTCAGGCCGCCCAGGTGGTTCCCAAAGGGAAAAAACGCGGCGCACACCGCAAGAAGCGAGAACGTTCGCCCCTGCCGGGGATGATGATCCATCAGGACGGCAGCACTCACGAATGGGTTCCCGGCAAGAAGTGGGACTTGATCGTCACCATGGACGATGCTACCAACGAGCACTACAGCATGTTCTTTACCGACGAAGAGGGAACTGCCAGCAGCTTTGCCGGGGTCAAGGACGTCCTCCTCGCGCGCGGCCTGTTCTGCTCCTTTTATAGCGATCGAGGCAGTCACTATTGGCATACACCCGAGGCCGGTGGCAAGGTCGACAAGAAAAACCTGACTCAATTCGGCCGCGCCATGCATCAATTGGGCATCGAGATGATTCCCGCCTACTCCCCCGAGGCCAGGGGGCGTAGTGAACGAGCGTTTTCCACCCACCAGGATAGGTTGGTGAAGGAGTTGGCTTTCTTTGGCATCACCGAGATGGCGGCGGCCAATCACTACCTGCGGGAACGCTATCTTCCTGCGTTCAATGCCGAGTTCATGGAACCCGCCCCCGAGCAGGGTTCAGGGTTTGTCCCGCTGCTCAACGCCCAGATCAATGACATCCTCTGTGAGCAGCACGAAAGAACCGTTGGCCGAAACAACTGCGTGACGTTCGAACGCATCACCCTTCAGATCCCACAGAATTCGCACCGCTGTAACTACATCAAGGTCAAAGTCCGTATCCACCGCTACCCGGACAGATCCCTGGCGATCTTTCATGGCCCGAGGAAGTTGGCCGATTACCACCCGGACGGAAAAATCAAGGAGGGCCAAGATAAAGCGGCCGCATGAGGCCAAAACCGGACAATTCATTTGCTACAAATCCGGACAATTCTATTTGTTGACAACAGGCCGGAAACCGTCCTCTCTAGTCGATCGTCATCCCCCCAGGCACTTTTCATGAATCCCACCAACGAGCTATTCCAGGCCATCGTCAACGAAATGACCGAAGGGGTGATCTTCCTCGATGCCGAGGATCGCATCGCCTACCTCAATCCCGCCGCCGAACGGATTCGCCGGGTCTCCGCCGCGAAATTCATCGGCCGACCCATCCATGATCTGCATCCGGCCCGGACCTATGCGGCCGTCGACGAACTGCTGAACAGACTCAAGGAGGGACGGGCGGCGAGCCGGCACCGGGTTATCCAGGCCCAGGGGCGCTATTTCGACAACACCTACACGGCGGTGCGTGGTGCCGCCGGGGACTACCGGGGAACCCTGCTGGTCAGTCGGGACATCACCGAAAAGAAGGATCTCTCCGAGGAAAACCTGCAGCTGAAAAAGATTCTCGCCCGGCCCTTTGAACGCAGCGCTTTGATCGCCGAGAGCCCGGCGATCAAAGCGGCCCTGGCCATGGTCGAGGCGGTCGCCCCCCTCGATTCGACCGTGCTCCTCACGGGCGAGAGCGGTACCGGCAAGGAGCTTTTCGTCGAGCGCATTCACAGCCTCAGCCCCCGCCGCAGTGGCCCACTGATCAACGTCAACTGCGCGGCACTCCCCGAACATCTGGTCGAATCGGAACTTTTCGGCCACGTCAAGGGGGCTTTTACCGGCGCCGTCGGCGCCCATCCCGGCCGCTTCCTCCAGGCCCAGGGCGGCACCCTCTTTCTCGACGAGGTCGGCGATCTGCCCTTGGCCGCCCAGGCCAAGCTGCTGCGGGTGCTGCAGGAACGTTCGGTGCAGGCTGTCGGCGGTAAAGGGGAAACCCCCGTCGACACGCGCATTGTCGCCGCCACCAACCGTGACCTGGAAGAGGATGTGCGCCGTGGGCGGTTCCGTGCCGACCTCTATTTTCGCCTCAATGTCATTCCTATCCACATTCCTCCTCTGCGCCGACGGCCCGAGGATATCCTCCCCCTGGCCGAGCACTTTCTCATCCATTTCGCCCGTCGTATGAGCAAGCCGACCCCGCGTCTTTCTGCCGAGGCGCGTTCCCATTTGCTCGCTTACGATTTTCCCGGCAATGTCCGTCAACTCAAGCATGCCATGGAACGGGCGGTCGCCTTGGGGGACGGAGACGTCATCGAGATCGCTGATCTTCCCCGCGAATTCGGCGGGACGGTGCCTGAACCGGTCGGCGAGGTCGAGGTGGGGGATCTCAAGAGCGCGCTGCTCGCCTGTGAAGAACGCTGTCTGATCGCGGCCCTGCGTCGCCACGGGGGGCGTCGTACTGAAACCGCTCGCGCCCTGGGGATTTCCCGTAAGGCCCTGTGGGAGAAGTTGCAGCGTTTCGGACTCTCGGAGAAGTTACCCTAAGGTAACATTCCGGGGTGGGAGTGTTACTCTATCGTTACATCCTGGCCGTCATCGCGCTCCATAAATCGAACCCGGGAGATTTCTTTCGAAGAAATCCCGGGTTTTTTCATGGGTTACAAAAAAGTTTGGGGCCGGGTGCGTAATGGCACAGTTCTGGTAAAGTTAAAGGCACATTCATTACGAAGCTCGTATTCGCACGGCCGCTTATTGGTTACGTCATTTTTTTCGAGGGGAGGTGAAAGAATGGGAAAGTTCAATAAATACTTCTGGCTGGGGTTGGTCGGCATCGTCGTTCTGCTCGCGGTGTCGGCTTATGTCATGTTCGGGCCACCGAAAATGCTGGCCCGTAGCAGCGAACCCGATTTCTGCTCCGGTTGCCACGTCATGGAGGCGCAGTTCGATGCCTGGATTCATGTGGGCGCCCATCGCAGCATCAAATGTGTCGATTGCCATCTGCCGAACCAGAATGCCACCGTGCACTACATCTGGAAATCGATCGACGGCCTCAAGGATGCGGTCCTCTTCTATTCGGGGCAGGTTTCCGACGATATCGAGCTGACCAATCATGGCCGCAAGGTTTTGCAGGCCAACTGTATCCGCTGCCACGAAACGACCGTGTCGATGATCGACGACACCCGGGATTGCTGGAAATGCCACCGGGGCGTACAGCATCAGAACAGCGGCACGATTCAGACCCTCTAACGCCAAGCCCGGCCCGTTCACTTAGCAGAAAAAAAGGAGGCGAAAACTTATGTCCAGGAAATCCCCTATTTCAATTTTGTTGATGCTGGCGCTGGCGGCGCTGCTGATGGCCGGTTGCCAGCCGGAGAAGACCGAAGCGGTGCGTCCGGTGAAGATTGCCGACGGTGAAATCGATCCGGCCGAGTGGGGCAAGGCCTATCCGGTCCATTATGACCTGTGGAAAATGACCGAAGAGCCTCTGCCGGCGGGGAAGAGCCGCTATCGTAAAGGTTGGGACGCCGATGGCATCAACTACGACAAACTTTCCCAGTACCCTTTCCTGGCCCTGCTTTTTAACGGCTGGGGCTTCGGTGTCGCTTATTACGAGCCGCGTGGCCACGCCTACATGGTGCGCGACCAGCTCGAAATCGACTCCTCCCGCCTCGGTTCCGGCGGCGTCTGTCTGACCTGTAAAACCCCTTATGCCGCCAAGCTCGAAAAGGAGATGGGGGTCGATTATTACATGAAACCCTTCAATGAGGTGCTTGGTCAGATTCCTGAGAAACACCGCGAACTCGGCGTGGCCTGCGTCGACTGTCACGACAGCCAGTCGATGGCACTCAAGCTTTCCCGCGAATTCACCCTGGGCAAGGCCCTGGATGTCATCGGGGTGGACCGGAGCAAGTTGACCACCCAGGAAATGCGCACCCTGGTCTGCGCCCAGTGCCATGTGACCTATGCCATCCCCAAAAACGAGGACAAGAAATCGGTCGGCATTTATTTCCCCTGGCAGGGAAGCAAGATGGGTAACATCACTATCGAGAATATCATCGCCCAGTTCCGCAATGACCCCACCGTCAGGGAATGGAAACAATCCGTCACCGGCTTCCGGCTCCCCTTCATTCGTCATCCTGAATTCGAGCTCTACTCCAACAGCAGTGTCCACTGGATGGCCGGCGCTTCTTGCACCGACTGCCATATGCCTTACACCAAGGTCGGTTCGGTGAAGGTCTCCGATCACCGCGTCGCCAGCCCCTTGAAGTCCGATCTCAAGGCTTGTCAGCAGTGCCACGCCGAAGGGCCCGAGTGGCTGCGCCAGCGGGTCTATGACATCCAGGATCGCACCGTGTCGATGAAGATCCGCGCCGGTTACGCCAACGCCACCGTCGCCAAACTCTTCGAGATCACCCATAAGGCCCAGGAAGGCGGGGCGGTCATCGATCAGGCCCTTTACGATCAGGCCAAGGAATTCTATTTCGATTCTTTCTTCCGCCTGATCTTCATCGGCGCCGAGAACTCCATGGGCTTCCACAACCCGCCGGAAGCGGCCCGGGTCCTCTCCGACTCCACCGCTTTCGCCACCAAGGCCGAAGGCCTGCTGCGCCAGGCGTTGACCAAGGCCAATGTGGAACTGCCCGTCGAGATCGATCTCGAACTGGAAAAATATCTCAACGACCGCGGCGAGACCAAGGTTCAGTTCATGCCTGAACAAGTCGTTGCCGATCCCTTCGGTAATCAGGTCCGTTTCAATAGCAAATCCATGCCGGCCGGGGTACAGACTGAAAGCCCCGCTTCGCGGACGCAACCGGCCGAATAAGCAAGATCGGCTTCCCCGGTAACGGGGAAGGACGGCGCGGGCGGGAAGGACAACCCTTTCCGCCCGCGTCTCTTTGATGAGGGGGATATCATGGCTCGGTTGTTCGCGAGGGCGGAGGACACCTGCCTGTTGAAGATCGGCGCCGTACTTCTGGCTCTGATCTGGACCCTTTTGGCGGTCGCCGGTCTCTACTGGAATTATCGCAAGGAAGAGCGGGCAACAGTAGAGATGGCCAAGGTCCAGGCCCGCGCCCTGGCCGAGAAGATGGTCGTCTACCGCCACTGGAACGCCCGTCACGGCGGCGTTTACGTCGAAGCCGATGCCCAGACCCCGCCCAACCCCTATCTTGCCGATCTCCCCGAACGGGATGTGGTCACCCCCTCCGGGCGGTTGTTGACTATGGTCAACCCCGCTTACATGCTGCGCGAGGTCTTTCAACTCGAAGCCAGCCTGCTCGGCCTTTCCGGCCGCATCACCAGTACCCGCCCGATCAACCCCGCCAACACCGCCGATACCTGGGAACAGGCCGCCCTGCTGCGCCTGGCCGACGGCGACACGGAAGTTGCCGCGGTCCTGGACGGGGAGGCCGGCGACTTTCTCCGCTACATGCTCCCCTTGCGGACCGAGGCCGAATGCCTCCCCTGTCACGCCCACCAGGGCTACGAGATTGGCAACCTGCGCGGCGGGCTGAGTGTTTCGGTGGCGATCGATCCCCTGCGGGAGGTGCGTCGCCCTCAGCTCTGGCTGGCCCTTTTCGGGATCGGTTTCTTCTGGCTGCTGGGGCTGGGGATCATTCTCATCGGCGGTCGCCGCCTCGATCTCCAGGCGCGGCACCGCAACCGCGCCGAGGCCCGGGTCCGTTTCCTCGACCATCACGACCACCTGACGCTGCTCCCCAACAAGTCCGCCTTTCTCGCCGAACTGGAGCAGGAGATCGTCCGTTCGCGCCGGGTTGAATCGGGCTTCGCCCTGCTGCTGATCGACATCGACGGCTTCAAGAAGATCAACCAGGCCCTGGGGCATGGCCGTGGCGATACCTTGCTGCGGCAGCTCGGGGAAGAGTTGCGCCTGAAAGTCGGCGAGCGCGGCCTGGTCGGGCATTTCGGCGCCGGCGCTTTTCCGGTCCTCCTGCCGCGAACGGCTTCCCTGAGCGAAACCGGGCATCTGGCCCGGGAGCTGATCGAGTCTTTTCATGCTCCCTTTATGGTCGATGGCCAGGAAATATTCATCAGTTGCGGCTGCGGCATCACTTTTTACCCCAGCGATGGTGAAGAGGGGGCCGATCTGCTGCAAAATGCCGCCAGCGCTCTACAGGCGGCGAAAAGCCGGGGGCGGGGGCAAATCGGCTATTACGCCCCGGAAATGAACGACCGCGCCCTGGAACGGATGCGCCTGGAAAACGAACTGCGTCGGGCGCTCGACGGGGATGAACTGCTTCTTTATTACCAGCCCCAGGTCGATGCCGAAAGCGGGCAGGTGATTGCCGCCGAGGCCTTGATCCGCTGGCGCCATCCTCGATTTGGGCTCATCTCCCCCGATCGGTTCGTCCCGGTCGCCGAGGAAAGTGGCCTCTCCCTGGCTCTCGGCGACTGGGTGGTGGCTGCCGCCTGCCGGCAGTTGCGGGAATGGCGGCGGCAGGGGAGGTCGCCTGTGCCGGTGGCGGTCAATCTCTCCGTCAGCCAGTTTCATCGCCCCGGCCTCGACGAATTCATGCGGCGCCAGGTGGAAGAAGCGGGGATCGCCCCCGCCGATCTTATCCTGGAAGTCACCGAAGGCGCGTTGATGAGTCACACCCATCAGGTTCTCTCGGCTATGGCGAACCTTCAGGAACTAGGTTTCCGTATCGCCATCGACGACTTCGGCACCGGCTATTCCTCCCTCAGTTACCTGAAACACTTTCCCATCGATGCCTTGAAGATCGATCAGTCCTTCATCCGCGATCTGCCCGAGGATGGCGACAGCCGGGGGATCGTCTCGGCGATTATCGCCCTCGGGGCCAATCTCGGCCTGAAGGTGGTGGCCGAGGGGGTCGAGAAACGCGAACAGTTCGATTATCTTCTCTCCCGGCGCTGCACGATCATCCAGGGCTATTTCTACAGCCCGCCCCTCGAAGCCAAAGAGTTCGTCCAGTGGCTCGATGCCCGGGAGGGCCGCTGACCATTTTTGTCCCGTCCACAGAGGGTGTGGACGGCCATGTGGAAAAGTCCGGATCTTTTTTCTAACCTCCCGTGCCTCGGGATGAATTGGCCTTTTGCCTAAAAAATATGCAGCATCATTTTCCTCGTCCTCTCTCTAATCCTCGCTGCGTCTCTGCTCCCCCCTTTTTCATTGACTATTGCACCAGCCCTGTGATATTCAAAAAACCATTTTAAAAACAGTAAGATAACGTCTTCAAACCAAAGTTTCGCGAGACTGAACATGGGTTTGGTCCCACGCCTTGAAGGAGTTTTAAGCCATGTCGAACCTGCTGCATTTCACCTTGGGTGCCCTGCTTGAGGATACCGCCCGGCGCTTTCCCGACAACGATGCCCTCGTCTATCCCGATCGCGGCCTGCGCCTCAGCTACCGGGAATTCGACGCCCTCTGTGACCGGGTCGCCAAAGGGCTCATGGCCATCGGCGTCAAGAAGGGGGAGCATCTGGCGATCTGGGCGACCAACGTTCCCGAATGGGTGGTGCTGCAGTTCGCCACCGCGAAGATCGGCGCGGTGCTGGTGACGGTCAATACCAGTTACAAGTCGGCGGAGTTGGAGTACGTGCTCAACCAGTCCGACTCGACCACGCTCTTTCTGGTTCAGGGCTTCAAGGACACCAATTACGTGGAAACCGTCAACACGGTCGTTCCCGAGCTGACGAGCGCTCCTTTCGGGCAGCTGGCCTGCGCGAAACTCCCGTTTCTGAAAAATGTCATCTTCCTGGGCGGCGGCGCCCCCGCCGGCATGCTCGCCTACGCCGAACTGGAAAAACTCGGTGAAAAAATCACCGATGCCGAACTGGCGGCGGTGAAGGCCAGCCTCGACGAGCACGAGGTTATCAACATGCAGTACACCTCGGGGACGACGGGCTTTCCCAAGGGGGTCATGCTCACCCATCACAACCTCGTCAATAACGGCTTCAATATCGGCGAGTGCATGAAGTTCACCGAGCAGGACCGCCTCTGCATCCCGGTTCCCTTCTTCCATTGTTTTGGCTGTGTTCTGGGCGTGCTCGCCTGTGTCACCCACGGCTCGACCATGGTCCCAGTGGAGACCTTCAATCCCGAAGCGGTGCTCAAGGCGATCGAAGCCGAGCGCTGTACCGCCGTGCACGGTGTGCCGACCATGTTTATCGCCGAGATGGAACATCCCGCCTTCCGCAAGTACGACCTGTCGACCCTGCGCAGCGGGATCATGGCCGGCTCCCCCTGCCCGATCGAAGTCATGAAGCGGGTCATCCGCGACATGCACTGTTCCGAAATCACCATCACCTACGGTCAGACCGAGTCCTCTCCCGGCATCACCATGACCCGTACCGACGATCCCATCGAGCTGCGGGTGGCGAGCGTCGGCCGCGCCCTGCCCGATGTGGAAGTGAAGATCATCGATATCGAGACCGGCGCGGCTCTCCCCCCCGGCAAGCAGGGGGAACTCTGCACCCGCGGTTACCACGTGATGAAGGGCTATTACAAGATGCCCGAGGAAACGGCCAAGGCGATCGACGGCGACGGCTGGTTGCATACCGGCGACCTGGCGGTGATGGACGAGAACGGCTACTGCAAGATCACCGGCCGCATCAAGAACATGATCATTCGCGGTGGCGAAAACGTCTATCCCCGGGAGATCGAGGAGTTCCTCTACACCCATCCGAAGGTGGCCGACGTGCAGGTCTACGGCGTGCCCGACGCCAAATACGGTGAGCAGGTCATGGCGGCGGTCAAGATCAAGGATGGCGTGAGCTGCAGCGAAGAAGAAATCAAGGACTTCTGCCGGGGGCGTATCGCCAACTACAAGATTCCCTATTACGTCAAATTCGTCGATGAATACCCCATGACCGCCAGCGGCAAAATCCAGAAATTCAAGCTGCGGGAAATGGCCATCCGCGAACTCCGCCTCGAAGAAGCCGAGACGGCTTAAAAAACCAGGGGAAAGGATAAAGGCTAAAGGAAAAAGGTTTTTGGGCCTTTCCTTTAGCCTTTTTCCTCGATCCTTTAACCTTTTCCGAAGGAAAACCCCATGCGCCTCACTCCTGCGAGCGAACTGGAAGCTCGCTATAAAAAACTCCAGGTGCTGATGGAACCGGCCGGGCTCGATGCCGTGCTGATGATCCAGAGCGCCGATCTCTTCTATTTCACTGGTTCCGTGCAGCAGGGGGCGCTCTATGTTCCCGTCAGCGGCGAGCCCCTCTATCTGGTGCGCAAGGATTACGGCCGGGCGCGGATGGAGTGCGGCCTGCGCGAGGTCCATCCCTTCAAGAGCCCGAAAGACATCCCCGGGCGCCTCGCCGACTTCGGTTATCCCCTGCCTACGCGCCTGGGCATGGAGCTCGACGTGGTACCGGTGGCGCTCTTCCAGCGCTTCCAGGCGGTGTTGCCCGAGGCTAAAGTGAGCGACGCCACGCCGCTCATCCGCACCGTGCGGGCGGTCAAGTCCGCCTACGAAATCGACATCATGAAGGATGCCGCCCTGCAGGTCGATAAGGTCTACCAGCGGGCGAAAGAGGTCATCCGCGTCGGCATCACCGACCTGGAACTGGCCGCCGAGTTGGAGTTCGTCGCCCGCAAAGAAGGCCACCAGGGAATCACCCGCATGCGCGCCTTCAACAACGAACTCTTCTTCGGCCATATCTTCTCCGGCGCCGACAGCGCCGCCCCGGCCTTTCTCGACACCCCCCTCGGCGGCATCGGGGTCAACCCCTCCATCGGCCAGGGGGCGAGTTACAAGACGATCAAGGCCAACGAGCCGATCATCGTCGACTTCGCCGGCGCCTTCGACGGCTATCTCGTCGATCAGACCCGGGTCTTCTGCATCGGTGGCCTGCCCGAGCCGCTGCGTCAGGCCTACGTCGATATGTACCAGATCCAGAACCGGCTCAAGGAAATTGCCCGTCCCGGCGTCACCTGGGGCGCCCTCTACGACGACTGTCACCGCCTCGCCTGCGAACTCGGCTACGCCGATCACTTCATGGGTTCGAAGGGCGCGCAGGTTTCCTTCATCGGCCACGGCCTCGGCGTCGAAATCGACGAATACCCCTTCATCGCCCGGGGTTTCAACGAGCAGACCCTGGAAGAAAACATGACCTTCGCCTTCGAACCGAAAGCGGTCTACCCCGGCCTCGGCGCCGTCGGCATCGAAAACACCTTCCGCGTTGCCAAGGACGGGCTGAAACACATTACCTTCAGCAATGAGGAGTTGGTGGTTTTGTAAGGGCAGTGAGGAGTGAGGAGTGAGGGGAAATGATGAATGATGAATGATGAATGAAGATCACCGACCAGCCGTAGGGGCGCAGCATGCTGCGCCCGATTCTCACGGGGTACGAAAATAGACCAGGGCGCAGCATGCTGCGCCCCTACCGTAAAAACGGCCCCATCCGAGAACCGGATGGGGCCGCATTGCTTTTGTCACCCCTCACTCCTCACTCCTCACACCTCACTGAACCAACTATCTCCACCGCCAGCCGTTCCAACAATCGGTTCTGGGCGGCGACGAGGGTTTCGATGCTCTCTCCGGCTGGTTCGCTGTAGGCGGCGGTGCGGGTCAGGATCGGGGTGCCGTCGGCGGTGTTGAGGGTCCAGCGCGCGTGCAGATCGGCGGTGGCGCCGGGGCGGCCGTCGAAGCGGGTGACGGCGAGACGGATCTGTCGCTCGGGGGCAAAATCCCTTGGCCAGGGATGGGTTTCTACCCGCGCTCCGGTCGAGGCGAGATTCTCCCGCAACACGCCCCGCACCTGCCCTTCGAGGGGGGCGGCCCAGCGGTGCAGTTCCTGGATGTCGAGACGGTTTTCGCCAGTGCGCAGCATCAGCTGCGGGCGGTCGAGGGCTTCCGGAAACTCGCTCAGGGTCAGCCCCAGGGTCAAGGGGAGGGCGGTCCCCGGCGGGGCAAGGCCGGGGCTCAGGGTGTAGAAAGCGGCGGGCGGCGTGGTCGAACAGCCGAGCAGGCTGAGCAGCAGCAGATAACGAAGATAACGGATCATGGGGCGGTCCCTTTCTTGCCGCGCAGCAACGATTCGGGGTGACGTTCCAGGTAGTCGGTGAGGTCGCGGACGCCCCGCGCCGCCTTGGAAAACTCCTCCATCGCCTGGCGCGCGTCGCTGCTCAAGGGGGAGTCGGACCCGAAATTGGCCCGCAGCTCCTGCAAGGTGCGCTGCATCTCCTCGATGGCGGTCTTCGCCGCCGGCGCCAGTTCGCGGTCGAGATTGCCGGTGAGGTCTTTCAAGCCGTTCAGGGTGGTGTCGAAGGATTCAAGGGTGCCCGTCGCTGCCTTCAGGGTCTGGTCGAGGCTTGCCAGGTCCCGCTCCACCCCGGAAGCGATGCGGTCGAGGGGCAGGTCGTCGAGTTTTTTCAGAATCCGCGTCACCGTCCCGGAAAGTTCCTCGAAGGGGGTGGGGATGGTCGGGATGCGCGGATAGGGGTCGTCCTTGCCCGGCGTCGGGCGCGGCGCTTTGGCTTCGAGAGAGAGGGCGATGGCCAGCTGGCCGGTGAGCAGATTGGCCTGTTTGAGCTGAGCGGTCAGCCCTTTTTCGATCAGCTTCGGGGCGAGATCCTCGGGGTAGAGCTTGCCGTTGCCGGTGAGGCGGATGCGCTCCGGTTCCAGCTCGACCACCACGGGGATGCGGAACTCCATGCGCTGGGTGTCGAATTCAAGTTCGACGGAAACGACCTGGCCGACGCGGATGCCGCGAAACTCCACCGGGGCGCCGGGGGTGAGCCCGCGCACCGACTCGTTGAAGTAGAGCAGGTAGCGCTGCTTCAGGTGGTGAATCGGCTCCATCGAAGCGCGGCGGTTGGGGTAAAGGATGAACTGGCTGTTCTCCCCGGCGATCTCCCCGGCTTTGGCCGGGTCGGGGAGGGCGAAGGCGATACCGCCGGAGATGATGGTCAGTAGCGATTCGCTGTCGACCCGCAGACCGTTAGCGTCGAGGGCGAAATCGAAGCCGTCGGCGTTCCAGAAACGGGTACCGGCCCGCACCCGCTCGTGGTGCGGCGCCTCGATGAAGATGCCGAGTTCGATCTCCTCGCTGGTATTGCTCAAGTGGTAGCTGATGACCCGGCCGACCTGGATCTGCCGGTGATAGACGGGGGAGCCGACATCGAGGGAGCCGAGGCGCTTGGTCTTGAGGATGAACGTGCGCCCCGGCTGGTCGCCGGTGAGCGCCGGCGGGGTCTCCTGACCGATGAAATGGTCTGCGGGAGTCTCTCCCCGACCGGGGGCGAGGGCGATATAGGCGCCGGAGAAGAGGGTACCCAGCCCCGAGACCTCGCCGGCGGCGACCCGCGCCCGCACCACCCAGAACTGGGTGTCGTCGACCAGAAAGGGGGCGGCGCGGCGGTCCATGCGCGCCGAGACCAGCACATGGGTCAGATCCTCGTCCAGGCGCACCGCCTCGACCAGGCCGATATCCACATCCCGATAGCGGATCTTGGTCTTGCCCGCCTCCAGGCCGGTGGCCGAGTCGAAGCGGATGGTGATCACCGGCCCCCGGTCGTTCACCGCTTTCACCGCCAGCCAGGCGGCGATGACGGCGGCGACGATGGGGATGATCCAGATCAGCGACGGCATCCGGCGGTGCTTCACCACCACCTCGGCCGCTTGCTGTTGTTCGGTCGTTTCGGTCATGGGGTGTTTTATCCTTGAAAAGCTATTTGTGCGAGGCGGCGAACGTAAGGGCGCAGCATGCTGCGCCCCTACCTGCCGAATCAATGAATATTATTGTAGGGGCGACCCATGGGTCGCCCTGTTCCGTCCGCTTCCTCCGCCTCGATTCGGGCAGGGTGCGAATTTCACCAAAGGGTTTGAACCGGGGATCGCCGGATTTTTTCGTCTTTTGTGATAAGGGGGATGTCGTGATGAAGTGCCGAGGTGATTGACGATAGCTTTTCAGGTTCGGACAGAAGCCAGATCAGGGTATGGGTATCAAGGTAAATATCGCTCATTTTTCGTTGCCGCTGGTGAAGTTCTCCCACAGTTCTTTACGGAGATCCGAGATTTCCTGTTCTGAGATCTGAACGGAAAATCGACTCCAGAGATTTTTCAAGCTGCGGCGTTCGCTCTTCACCGTTTTTGTTTTTAGAAATTCAATAAAATCAATAATCTCAGATTTTTTTTCGGGTGGAAGGGCGCGCAGAGATTCAAGGATTTTTTTTTCTTCAGCAGATTGTCTGGCCATGAGAACCCCCTTGCTCGATTTGTAGACAAAATCTAGCATTTGTCCGAACACCTGTCAAAACAGACGGAGAGGCACATCTCTAATAATTACAGGGATGAATGGGATAAAATCCGGAAAGCCGGTTGTCGGGATCCGCGAACCGGCGAACGTAGGGGCGCAGCATGCTGCGCCCTTACCGGTCAAATCATCGAATATAATAGTAGGGGCGCATGGCATGCGCCCTGTTTCGCATACGTACCCCGCACCAATCGGGCGCAGCATGCTGCGCCCCTACCGTGGTCCGGGGGAACGTAGACAGGCCCTTCGGCTCCGCTCAGGGCACGGAAAAACTTTAATTATTACAGGGATGAAGGGGATGCAAGGGATAAAATCCGGAAAGACTTATCCCCTTCATCCCCTTTATCCCTGTTGAAATGCCTTTGCTTCGTGTCCCCCCCTCCCGACCTCCCCCCGCTGGGGGGAGGGGAAAGCCGACAACCGATCCATTTACATATCCCGCAGCAATCTGGCGCAGCATGCTGCGCCCCTACCGGTTAATCCGTTTCTTCCCCCATCCGATCCCAGATCAGGCGCGGATCGAAGGCCATGGCGGCGAACATGGTCAGGACCACTACCAGGGCGAAATGGGGGGCGGCGGGGCCGGCTTCGATGTTGGCCAGCGCTCCGAGTTTGACCAGGGCGACGAGGATCGTCACCACGTAGATGTCGACCATCGACCAGCGGCCGATGATTTCGGTCATGCGGTAGAGGCGGGTGCGTTCCGCGGGCCGCCAATGGCTGCGCCGTTGCACCGAAATCAGCAGGTAGGCGAGCACCAGCAGCTTGAGCAGGGGGACGAAGACGCTGGCGATGAAAATGATCAGGGCGATGGGCCAACTGCCCGAGGCGAAGAAATAGAGTACCCCGCTCATGATGGTGTCACTCTGCACCTTGCCGAGAAATCCGGTATGGGTCATCGGCAGCAGATTGGCGGGAAAGTAGAAGATTACCGCCGCCAATACCAGCGCCCAGCAGCGCGCCAGGCTGTCGGTCTTGCGCCCATGCACGCCGGCGCCGCAGCGCGGGCAGCGGTGCCCGGTGGCGGCAAGTTCGGCGACGGGGATCAGCCGGTTGCAGACATGGCAGGCGGCTAATCCGGCCTCTTTCGCGGTCAGCGCCATCAATGTTTCTCCAGCGCTTCCCAGACCAGGTGCGGATCGATGGCGGCGAAGGCGGCGGTGAGGACGACGATCAGTGCGCCGAAGGCATAGACCGCCACCCCCGGGACGATGGTCGCCATGCTCGCCAGTTTCACCAGCGACACGAGAATGCCGAGCATGAAGACCTCCATCATGCTCCAGGCCCGCACCCGCGCCATCACCCGCCAGACCGGCGCCAGCAGGCGCGGGCGGCGGCCCAGGCGCAGGGGGGCGAAAACATAGAGCAGGGCGCACAGCTCCACCAGCGGCAGCAGTAGGGTGGTCAGCGCCACCAGCGCCGCGACCAGATAGACCTCTTCCCGGTAGAGCTCGAAAATCCCCGTCGCCAGGGTCATCTGTCGGGTCAGCCCGGCTTTTTCGATGGCGAGAAAAGGGAAGGTGTTGGCGACGATGAAGAGGATCAGGCCGGTGAGGGCGAGGGCCAGGGTGCGGTCGAGGGGATTGCGCTTGTAGCGGTACAAAATCGCCCCGCAACGGGCGCAAAGCGCGACCCCGCCGGGGGGCAGGGGACGGACCTCGTGCAGCAGGTCGCAACAATGGCAGGCAATGCGTTTATCCAAAGGAAACTCCAGCGAAAGTCCGTTGCTTTATACTCTTTCGCTGGGGGGTAGTCAACGGCATGTGGCGGGAGGATGCGGGGTGTCAATGTTCCGGCAGACGTAGGGGCGCAGCATGCTGCGCCCTTACCGCGAAATGATGGGATTTTGGACGTAGGGGCGCATGGCATGCGCCCTGTTCCGTCTGCGTACCCCGTTCCAATCGGGCGCACATCGGTGCGCCCCTACCGTGCGGACGGTGTTTCATCGGGTTCGAATGGTAGGATGCGGTGACGCAGGAACCGCATCAATGGGGCGTGTTTATCACCACAGGGGCACAGAGGACACCGAGAAAGCTCTTTAACAGGGATAAAAAGGATGAAGGGGATAAGGACGTAGGGGCGCAGCATGCTGCGCCCTTACCGCTAATCCCCTTGATTAATCCACCCTGTTTCTTTATTTTAGGATATGCGTCAAAGTTAAAATAAAGCTGAATCTTATTTTAGGTTCGAGGCATTCAGGATGAAGCGAGAACTCCAAGGCAGATACGTGACCATCTCGACGGTGGGGGAGAAGGCCCGGGCCTTTGTGCCGGCGCCGCTGCCGCCGCGTCCGCCCATTGACTGGACGCCGGAGCTGCGCGGCAAGTTCGATCAGGCGCTGCTCGCCCTTGGGCGGCTGGACA
The DNA here is from genome assembly GCF_900111775.1 of Desulfuromonas acetexigens. NCBI lineage: Bacteria > Pseudomonadati > Thermodesulfobacteriota > Desulfuromonadia > Desulfuromonadales > Trichloromonadaceae > Trichloromonas > Trichloromonas acetexigens. Next base: position 59,317 of record NZ_FOJJ01000001.1, read on the forward strand.
GCGTCTCGACCCTGCTGCCGGACACCTCGCTCTTTCTCTACATGTATGTCCGCAAGGAGGCGGTGCTCTCCTCGATGATCGAGGGGACGCAATCGTCCCTGTCCGATCTGCTGCTGTTTGAGTTGGATCAGGTGCCCGGCGTGCCGCTGGATGACGTGCGGGAGGTTAGCAACTATGTCGCCGCCCTTGACCAGGGTCTGCGCCTGCTGAAAGAAGGGCTGCCGCTGTCCCTGCGGCTCTTCCGCGAGATTCATGGCGTACTGCTGACCAAGGGCCGGGGGAGCAACCAGACTCCGGGTGAGTTCCGGCGTAGTCAGAACTGGATCGGCGGCACCCGCCCGGGCAACGCGGCCTTCGTTCCGCCCCCCGCCGAAGAGGTTCCGGAGTGCATGAGCAAGCTCGAGCTTTTCCTCCATGACCAGCCGGAGCCGACGCCGGTGTTGCTCAAAGCGGCGCTGGCCCATGTGCAGTTCGAGACGATCCACCCGTTTCTCGATGGTAACGGCCGTCTGGGTCGGCTGCTGATCACGTTGCTGCTGTGCGAGCAGCGGGTTTTACGGAAGCCGATGCTCTACCTCAGCCTCTACTTCAAGACCCATCGTCAGTATTATTACGAGTTGTTGGGCAACGTGCGGCTGACCGGCGACTGGGAAGCCTGGCTCGATTTCTTCGCCGAGGCGGTGATCGTCACCGCCGGCCAAGCGGTGGAAACGGCCCAGCAGCTTCTCGACCTGTCGAACCGGGATCGCGACAAGATCAGCGGCCTCGGCCGGGCGGCGGCATCCACCCTGCAGGTCCACCGGGCGCTGATGGAACACCCCATCGCCACATCCAACTCGCTGGTGGAGAAGACCGGCATCACCCCGGCCACGGTCAATAAGGCCCTCGGCCATCTGGAGCAGCTTGGCATCGTCAAGGAACTGACCGCCCAGAAACGCAACCGCCTGTTCAGTTACGCGGCCTATATCGAAATCATGAATCGTGGCACGGAGCTTCCGGGCGGATAGATCGTCTCTCGCCCCAATCGGGCGCACATCGGTGCGATCCGGAAGCTGGTAGGATGCGGTGACGAAGGAACCGCATCGGTTCCCGTTCCGGTGACAATTATTGTCAAACCCCCTGCCGCAAAATGTTGAGAGTTTCTTACTTTTATCTGACAGGGGCGGATATATTTTTCTTAAGCGTTGAAATTCCGTAGGTTAATGCTATATCAAAAGGCAACGTCGCATTTGGCACGGCGATTGTATACAGACAAGTCATGCAAACCAATTCGAGATGAGCGACCCGGCAAGTGGACTGACCGGTCACCCTTTGGCGGCGCTCCCGTACTTCAACCCGTAAAAGGAGAAAAACACATGTTGAGTAAATTCAGAAAGTCTGAAAAAGGTTTCACCCTGATCGAGCTGCTGATCGTCGTCGCGATCATCGGCATCCTGGCGGCGATTGCTATTCCGCAGTTCGCCGCCTACCGAGTCCGGGGTTTCAACTCCTCGGCGCAAAGCGACGTGCGCAACCTTTCCACTTCGCAAGCTGCCTTCTTTTCTGACTGGCAGGCATTTGGCGGCACTATCGCTACTGCGGTTGCAAACCCCCTGGTTTTTGCCGCTTTTGGTGGTGGCAACGGGACCCCTTTGACAGGACCTACGGGTACTCTCAACACACCTAACCTTGTGCCTACTATAATCGCAACGGTGCAAGGTGGTAATCGTGGTATTCAGATTCCCCTGGGGAACAACGTCACGCTTGTTAGCAATACCCCTGCAGCTGCTGATCTAACAGCTTATTCGGGTGCTTCCAAGCACCTTAATGGCAATACTTACTACGCTGTTGATAGTGACTCTTCGGCTATTTTCTTTGTAGAAAATCCAGGTAGTGAAGGGACGCCCGTGGTTGCTGCCGACGCACCATGTACCCAAGGTAATGACGATTTTTCGGGTGTAGCCGGGCCTGGCAATATCAACTGGAACATCCGGTAATTGTTTGTCTTTATCTTTTAGTAAACAGGGCGCTGGCCATAAGGCTTGCGCCCTGTTTATTTCGACCGCACGATTTTTCTTATAGGATGGTCCGATTCTATGTCCGAAGGTGTTGTCTTTTCCGAGGTCTGGAAGACCTACGAACGTGAACTGGGCACGGTTTCGCAACCAGCCTTGCGCGGGGTATCTTTCTCGGTCCGGCATGGTGAAACGTTGGGCCTGATCGGGGCGAACGGGGCGGGGAAGAGTACCTGCATCCGTCTGCTCATGGACTTCATCCGACCCGATCGAGGAAGCATCACCCTGGACGGGCGGAGTCCAGCGGAAAGTGCGTTGCGTCACGACATCGGCTATCTCCCCGAGATCGCCAGTTTCCCTTCCAGCCTGACCATTCTCGACATGCTGCGCTTCGTCGGCGCGACCCACCGGTTGCCGAAAGCGACCATCGCCGAACAGTCCGAACGCTGGCTGCGCACTCTTGACTTGTGGGAAGCCCGCAAACGCCCGATCCGGACCTTCTCCAAGGGGATGCAGCAGCGGGCCAGTTTCGTGCTGGCGCTGGTGCATGATCCCTCCTTGCTCATCCTCGACGAACCGATGAGCGGCCTCGACCCCATCGGCCGGGCGAGCATCGGTAACTTGATCCACGATCTCAAGGGCCAGGGCAAGACAATACTTTTTTGCACCCACATTCTCGAAGACGTGGATCGGCTGGCGGATCGCCTGTTGATTCTGCACAAGGGGGAAAAACGTTTCGAGGGAACGTCGGCGGAACTGGCCGCGACCTTCAATGTTCCTAGCATTGTCGAGGGGTTCCTGAAAGCCATCGAGGTGAACGCGCCATGAATAATGCCCTGGGAAGAATTTCGGCGCTGGCCCGGCTGGTGCTGGTCGACGGCATGCGCCGTCATGCCCTGATGGGGCTGGTGCTTCTGGCCTTGGCGATCATCGTCAGCGGCCTTTTCTTTTTCGCCTTTGTCCCTCGCGACATCGGCCGGGTTTCGGTCGATTTCGTGGTGACTATTGGCTGGTGCGCCGGGATGGTCTTTCTGCTTTTTCACGCCGTGCAGGTGATGAGTTGGGGGGAAGATCGGCGGGTGATTCATACCCTGCTGGCTCATCCCCTGTCGCGTACCGATTACGTTCTCGGCGTCTTCGCCGGGCTTGCCGGCTTGCTGGTGTTGCTCAACGTTATCTTGGGGATCGCCGGTTTCGGCGTTCTCTACCTGATCAAATCCTGGGTGGGGGTGGCGTTTTTCGCCCGCCTGGGCGTCTGGGAATATCTGCTCTCCTGGTGGGGGGTGCTGAGCATCGAGGCGATGATCCTCGCCGTGATCGTACTCTTTTCGGGGATGATTCGTGGCGGCTTCACGGTGCTGCTGGTGACCCTTTCCTACTACCTCATCTGTAACGGCCTGCCGGTCGCCCTGGAATTTTTCAAGGGCGGCTCCGAGTTGGTTCAAAAAGCCCTCGTGGGCATGACTCTGGTCTTCCCCAACTTTTCCCGCTTCGATTACAAAGGGCTGGTGGTGGTCGCCAATCAGTGGCCCGCCGCCTCTTCCCTGCTGCTCAACCTGGCGTATGTCGTGCTCTATTGCGTGTTGACCCTGACGCTCGCGGCGGGGATCTACGGCCGTCGGGATCTCAAATGAAAAAGTTCGTATTTATCCTTTGCCTAGTCCTCTATCTGGCGGTCTGGGGGTTGCAGGAAGGCAAATCCAACTGGAACGATTTTTATCTGTCGCCCGCCGCCCCGGCCCCCGTGCTGAAAATCGCCAGCGGCTATGGCAGCCATTTGACGGGCTTCGCTTTGTTCGTCAAGGTGGCCATCTTCGCCGGTGGACCCCTGAAAGACGTCGATGAGCTGAGTTACGCCGAGAATCTGGCGCAAAATTTCGAGGTCATGACTGAGCTGTACCCGAAATTCATCGATCCCTATCACTATTGCCAGTCTTTTTTGGCTACTATTTCTCCCGAGTACGCCCAGCGGGCCAACGATATCCACGAACGTGCGGTCAAGGAACATCCGAATGAAATGTATTATCCGTTTTTTCAGGCCTTCAACTACTTTTATTATTTGAATGAACCGGTGAAGGCCGCCGAACTGTTTTATAAAATGGCCAAGTTGCCCGAAGCCCCGTCCTGGTTCGGCACTCTGGCCGGAAAACTGATGGGGCGCGGCGGCAACCTTCTCGCCGGTCGGGATATGCTGCAAGCCATGTTTGTGACCGAGCAGGATGAGTTCGTCAAAGACCGCTACCGGCGTGGCATCGATAATTTCAACCGAGCCATTGAGGTCCAGAAATCACTGGACCGCTACCGGGAACACCAAGGCCAGGATGCCGCTACCCTTGAGGAACTGGTTCCGGAATATCTTCCCATCTTGCCGAGCCTCGAAGACGATTACATTCTGGTATGGGAACCTCCGATGCTCCGTCTTAAAAACGCGCTGGACAAGTGAGCGGTTTGAGTCCCTTTCATCCCCTGCATCTCTGTAGTGCTTCAAATTCACCCCTTCGAAAAGCCCAGCTGTGGTTCCTTGCGTCACCGCATTCAACGACATTTTGACTGCCCGACCTGATCACCCAGAATCTGAATGCCTCCTTTACCGACCTGGAGTTTCCACATGCGGGTAAAATTCAGTAAATCCGAAGCAGGGTTCACGCTTGTTGAATTGCTGATTGTGGTCGCGATCATCGGCATTCTGGCGTCGATTGCCATTCCGCAACTTGCCAGCTATCGGGTTCGTAGTTTCAATGCCATGACGCATACCGATGTGCGTCACCTCTTGATGACACAGACTGCTTTTTTTATCGATTTCCAGGTCTATGGCGTCAGTGCGCAAGCGGCGAATCTGGCTGCCTTCGCTGGGTCCACCGGCGGCCCCGGCGCACGGGTCACAGGGCCGGCTGTCTTGGGGGCAATTCCAGGGATTACCGCTACGAATTTGGGTGGAAACGTCTGTGCAATGCCCCTTCGGCTCAGCAATAATGTATCTATGGTTGCCACTACGGCGGTCGGCAACCTCTCCGTTTTTACCGGGGTGGCAAAGCATCTCAATGGCGATACTTATTTCGGTGTGGATAGCAATACGACCACCACCTTTTTTGACCGGGTTTTGGGTTCTGAAAGCATTCCGCTTGCGGCAGGGATTGAACCGCCGGCCACGAATGGTGACGACTTTACCGGGGTCATCGGTCCGAGCGGTAACGCTTGGCGTGTGCGTTAGCTGTTTCATTTCTTTCATCCCCTACATCCATCTAGAGCTTGAAGTCCACCACTCCGAAATGCATAACGATGCGGTTCCTGCGTCACCGCATCCTACGATTTTTTGACAGGTTGTAATGAAAACGGCCCGGCTCTCATCTTGCGAGAGACCGGGCCGGTTCTATTTTGGCGGGGCAGGGGCGCAGCATGCTGCGCCCTTACAATCTCCGACCGTACGATTGTGGCGGGGTGGGACAGGGCGCATGCCACGCGCCCCTACGGCGGAAACCGGAATGGCGATAGTTCTCTTGTCGTGCTACACTATTTTCGTGTACCACGAAAGGAGTTTGACGATGGCGAATTTGACGATCACCGTGGATGATGAAGCCTTGAAGGCGGCAAGGATCAAGGCGCTGGCGCAAGGAACTTCGGTCAATGCTCTGCTGGGGGATTATCTCGCGGCCTATGCGGGGGTTCACAATCGGCACAAAGAGGCGGCGAGAAGGGTACTGCACCTCGCTGATCGCTGCCGGTCGCGGCGCGGGGAAGCGCGGTGGTCGCGGGATGAGCTGCACGAAAGGGGTTGATGATGCTGACCTTTTTCGATACCAACGTCCTCGTCTATCTGTTCGATACCGATTCCCCGGAAAAAGCCAACCGCGCCAGAGCCGTGTTTGGGGAGGCGGTCGAAGAGGGGCGTTTTGTCATCAGCACCCAGGTATTACAGGAGTTTTTCGTGACCGTAACGCGCAAACTTGCCGTTCCTCTATCGGTTGTCGATGCCGAGGAAGCGGTGCGCGGCTTTGCCGAACTGTCCGTGACGCCGGTGGATGTTCCGCAAGTCCTGGCGGCCATTGGGCGTTCCCGCACCATGCAAATATCTTTTTGGGATGCATTGATTATTGAAGCCGCGTTGTCGGTCGGCGCTACCCGCCTGTTGACGGAGGATTTGCAACACGGTTGTCGATTCGATGGCTTGCGGATTGAAAATCCTTTTCTTTGATGGCGTGAACTTGATGTAGCGACTTTATCCCCTTCATCCCCTTCATCCCTGAAAATCTTGAAGTTTTTCCAAAACGCTTAACGATGCGGTTCCTGCGTCACCGCATCCTACAATTTTTCAGCTGGTTGTCATGAAACCGGCCCGGCTCTCGTTTTCCGAGAGGCCGGGCCGGTTGTTTTTTACGGAGAGTGATCGTTTACCATTCGGTGCGAACCGGGTAGCGCGTGATCTGGCTGTCCGGTGTCAGAATAATCAGGCTGTTGGCGATGGCCTGGCAAATGAGAATGCGGTCGAACGGGTCTTTGTGATATTCCGGCAGGCGGGAAAGCTGTAGTACGGCGGGTTCATCCAGGGGCAGGGTTTCAATCTGATGGCGTTTTCGCCAGTTATGGACAAAATCGTGGGCCGGTTCGGGCAGGGGGAGCTTGCCTAACTTGTTCTTGACGATGATTTCCCAGGCAGAGGCCACGCTGAGGTAAACCTGATTCTCCGTGTTGGTGAAAAGCTGGCGGGCGTTTTGCGACAATTCGGGGGCATCGCTGATGAGCCACAAGAAGGCGCAGGTGTCGATCAGCAGGTTCAAGGGTTTTCACCCGCGAAAGAGCGCAACATTTCGTCGGGAAGTTCCTCGAAAAAACTTTCCGGTACGCTGAACAGACCTTTGGCGAGTCCAATCGGCCTGGGTTTGTGTAGAGCGGGGGAATGCAACGAACGGATTTCCGCGATCGGACGGTTCCTGCGGCAGAGGAGAATTTTTTCCCCCTTTTCCAGTTTGTCGAGATACCGTCCGAGCTTGTTGTTTGCTTCATCAATGGAAAGTTTCAGCATTTATGCCCCCTTTGCAGGTCTTGATGAGAATCTTAAGCTACCCGGTGGTTTCCGTCAAGTTGCGGGGCCAGGACAGAATGTCCGCCCGGCTCTCATCTTCCGAGAGGCCGGGCCGTTTTGTTTTGGCGGTGGTTGATCGAGGTAGGGGCGCAGCATGCTGCGCCCTTACATCCCTGGACCGCACCGATGTGCGCCTGATTCGTCGGATTCCTACCCCCCCGTAACCAAGAACAACCCGACGGGAAGGGATTCGCCGAATTGGGCGACGCGGTCGGCTTCTTCGATGGGGATGCAGTCGCGTACGACGCGCAGCTGCTCGGGGCGGGCGCCTGATTCCTTGAGTTTGGCGAGGAGGGTTTCGCGCAGCTGGGGGGAAATATCCACGTCGCGCAGATCGGTGCGCCGCGCCGTCTGGACGAAGAGGGGGATGAGGGAGCTGTAGTCGCTCTGGCGCCAGTCGAGCGCGGCCAGTTCGCGGTAGGCCTTTTCTACCTCGCTCGGCGGCAGGATGCTGTCCGGCCCGGCGTAGAGGGGGACGCGGGCGAGGAGGCGTCCCAGCGCCCAGGCGTAAGGTTCGCGGTGCTTGAAGCGGGTGAAGCCGGCGAGCAGCTTCTTGACCAGCGACTGTTTCACCGTCAGCGGCAGGCGTTCGAGGGAGCCGAGCAGACGCACCAGTTCCTGGGGGAGTTCCCGTCCCCCCTGCATCTGCCCCTGCAGCTTTTGGTAGATTTTTTCCTGGCGCTGGGCGTTGAGCCCTCCGGTGATGCGGCGCCAAAAGATGTGCCAATGGTCGAGGGCGGGTTTGTCGTCGGGGAAGGCCAGGCCGAGGCTGAAGAGCCGCCAGGCTTCTTCGATGCGGGTTTCGTCGAGGGCGACGCCGTAGCCGGGGCGCAGGGCGTAACCGGCGAGCTGGAGCCAGGCCAGCTCATGGGCGAGGCCGCGGTTGCGCCGGGTCATGCCCGCGGCCAGAGTCGGCCAGAGGCCGCGCAGGGTGAGGATGTCCCAGTTCTCGCGGGTGCTGCCGAGGGTCTCTTCGAGGCGGCGCAGAAGCTGGTTCGGCTTGAGTTCGGGGAAATCGGGGTCGAGTTTCTTGCCGTACAAGGCCTGAATCAGTCGCTGGGCCTCGGCAGCTTTGCCTTCGGCAGCCAGCGGTGCGGCGGGGAGGGTAAGCGGGGCTTCTTCGAGCAGACTTTTGCGCAGGTTGAAATCCAAACGCCAGCGGCCGGGGCCGCCTTCTTCCAGACAATGGAGCTGCAACAGCCCGAGCTCGTTGAGGGTGCATTCGAGATTGACCCGCAGGCGGTTGTTGGCCGGTTTCGGGCGGTCGAGGGGGAGGTGGATGGCGGTCTGCAAGGGGGGCAGGGGATGGAATTCCTCCTCGTTCCACGCGACCACATCCCCGGGCCGATCCCCCCGGCGGCGGGCCGAGTAGTAGCACTGGAAGCGCACCGGCTGGTTGACCAGCAGATCGAAGGCCTGCTCGGAAAGGACGATGGTTTCGTGCGCCTCCATCCCCCGGGGGAGGACACAGATCAGGCTGTGTCCCTTTTTTTTCTGCTTCACTTCCAGGTAGAGGGCGTGGGCATGGCCGCCGGCGATGCGTTCACCGCCCTTGGGTTGGCGCAGCAGGAAGCCGTATTTGGCCGCGCCCTTGGCCACCGCCATGGCCAGGGAGTCGCTGGCGAGGACCGTCGGCCGCTCGCCCTCCTGCCAGGCGCCGAAAAGATCGGTAAGGCGCGCGCGCAGGGCCTCGGGGGTGACGGAGCCGCCGTTGTAGAGGACCGCGTCGATCCGCTGGCCATCGAGGAAGGCGGCGAGATGGCGGGTGACGGCGCTGTCGGCGGCGAAGGGCAGGCCCCATTCGCGCAGCCCACCGCTGCTCTTGCGTGGCCGGTCGGTGGCCGTGCACAACGGGAAGAAGCCTTCGACAATGCAGTCGCGCACCTCGCGGGCGCTGATTTTCGCGCTCAGGGTCGAGCCGAAGAGGCCGGAGCCGCTGCCGGCGACGGTGATGGGGAATTCGCGGCCGTCTTCCGGCGCCTCATCCCCAAGCAGGCGCTCTTTGAGATCGCGGGCCTGGGCGAGGAGCTGGTTCCATTGCCGCCCCGAGAGCTTGCCCTGGCCGCGCAACAGCTTCTGTTCAAGCAGATGCGCCAGGGTCAGGTCGATATTGTCGCCGCCGAGGAGGATATGGTCGCTGACCGCCAGGCGGGTGAGGGCGAGGCCGATGGGGGAGTCGGCGGCCGCGCGCACCTCGAAGAGGCTGAGGTCGGTGGTGCCGCCGCCGATGTCGCAGACCAGCACCCGCGCCTGCTTTTCCGGCAGGCGGTCGAGGAGTTCCGCCAGCTGGGTGAGGTTGCGCCCCTCGTCGAGCCAGGCGTAAAAGGCCGCCTGCGGCTCCTCGATCAGGCGCAGGCTTTCGGGATAGCCGGCCAGCCGGGCCGCTTCGAGGGTCAGGCGCTGGGCGACCTCGTCGAAGGAGGCGGGGACGGTGATGACCACATCCTGATGCTCGAAGGCCGCCCGGGGATCGTCGGCGGCCATCAGCCGGTTCCAGTTTTCCTTGAAGCAGGCGAGATAGGCGCTGCTCACCTGGATCGGCGACAGGCGCTGCTCGGCCGGGATCTCCTCCGATTTCCAGGGGAGGATGGGGGCGTCGCGGTCGATATCGCCGTGGCAGAGCCAGGACTTGGCCGAACTGACCACCCGCCCTGGGCGCAGGGCGGTCTGGGCGCGGGCGAAGAGGCCGGGAATCCAGCCGGGGAAGGGGCCGGGATGGGGGCCGCTCGCGGGATCGAAGCCCGTCTCCCGCTCCGCCGCCGTCAGGGCGCAGAGGAAAGAGGGGAGCAGCTCGAAACGCCCGTGGCTCTCCGCCGATTCCCACTGGGGCAGGGCAAAGACGCGGATGCCCCGGCGCGGTTCCTTTTGATCGAGATAGGCGAGGACGCAGTTGGTGGTGCCGAGGTCGATGCCGATGCTGTAACGGGGTTTACTGGGGACGGACATTGAACTCCACTTTCCATTCTTTGCCGCTGGCGGCATGACGCATCCAGAGTTCGAGGGTGCCCAGTTCGGTAACGACCGAATGCAGGGTCACGGGAAGAAACTCGCCGATCTGCCCCGAGGCCGGGGGGAGGGTGACTTCGAGTTGCGCGGTCTCCTCCAGATCATCCTCCCCTTCGACCACATCTCCCACTTGGTCGCCGGCGCGGATGCTTGACGAGAAGAAGCGGAACTCCACCGGCTCCCCGGTGATCAGGCCGAATTCCTGGTCGGGGAGGGCCATGTCGCTCCCTTCCTCCATCCCCTGAGGAACGACGCAGATCGCCTTGAGCGGCGGGGTGAAGCCGGGAACGGCGGGCATGGTCGATTCGAGGCCGATGTAGTAGGAGCGGGCGGTACCGGCCTTGATGCGGATCCCCTGGCCGGTGGCGCGGATGCCGGCGAAAGCGGCGGCGCCTTTGGCCACGGCCAGATCGAAATGGGCGCCGGCGAGCTCTCGCACCGGGGCGCCGTCGTTCCAGGCGGCGAGGATGTCGAGCATCCGTTGCCGCAGGGGGGCGGCCTTGAAGACGCCGCCGTTGAAGAGGACCGCGTTCGGGCGCAGGAAGCGCAGCCCCTGGTGCTCGCCGAAACGGTCGCCGACGAGGGCGCGCAGCTCATCGCGGGATTGGACATTTTGCCAGCTACGGGCGAGGAACTCGGCCAGATGCTTGCTCAGGGCCGGTTCGGCGGCGTAGTCGAGGCCGAATTCACGCAGGCCGAAATGGCGGCGGCGTTGGGGATGCTGGTCGATGGTGACGGCGGGGAAGAAGCCGTCGAGGAGCACCCGGGTGAGCAGCTCCCGGCGCAGCTGCGTGGTCAGGGTGCGGGCGAAGAGGCTGGAACCGCGGCTGGCGAGACTGATGGGGTACTGTTCGAGATCGCCGTCGGCAAAGAGTTTTTCCTTGCCGAGACGACAGGCGTGGACGAGGGAGTGGAACTGCCAGTTGTCGATCTTCTGCCCCTGTCCTTCAAGCTCGGCCTTGAGGTGGTGGGCCAGGGCCAGGTCCATGTTGTCGCCGCCGAGAAGCAGGTGGTCGCCGACGCTGACCCGCTCCAGGTGCAGCTCGCCATTCCGTTCGGCCACCGCCACCAGGCTGAAGTCGGCGGTGCCGCCGCCGACGTCGCAGATCAGCACCAGATCGCCGGGACTCACCTGTTCGCGCCACTGATCGCCGTGGCTGTCGATCCAGTGGTAGAAAGCGGCCTGTTGCTCTTCGAGCAGGGTCACTTCCCCCCAGCCGGCGGCTTCAGCGGCCAGATGGGTGTGCAGACGCGCCACCTCGTCGAAGGAGGCGGGGACGGTGAGGACGATCTCGCAGTCGGCCAGATCGGGCGTTTCCCCGGCGGCTTCCAGGTGCCGGAAAAAGGCTTGACGCAGATGCTCCAGATAACAGCGGGAGGCGGTCAGGGGGGAGATTTTCCGTTCCCCGAGATCGGATTGCCAGGGGAGCAGGGGCTGTTCCGGGTCGATGTTCGGATTGCACAGCCAGGATTTGGCCGAAGTCACCAGCCGCTCGGGGGACAAAGCGCCGTGGGCGCGGGCGAATTCACCGACGACGGCGGTCAGGGGCGAACCTTCCTCCCAGGGAAGGCGGGCGCCGGTGGCGGCCGCTTCCTGCTCGAGGGGGAGATAGATGGCCGAGGGCAGGGTATCCCGCTCGCCGAGGGACTGGAAGGAGAGCAGCTGGGGAACGGGCAGCACCTGGGGGGTTTCGTCGCCGTCGAGGGGGCGGTAGGCCAGGGCCGAGTTGGAAGTGCCGAGGTCGATGCCCAGGGCGAAGCGTTTAGTCATGGTTCCGGCCTCCGCTGTCTAGGCAATTTCCACTTCGGCCGGGGCGATCACTTCGCGGGCCTCGTCGGTGAGTTGGGGCAGGTTCACGCGGGCGGTCTTCCAGCCGCGATGGAGCACCCGGCCGGTAAAGGGGGGATGCTCGGGGACCTTGCCCACCAGCCGGTAGGCGCGGGCGTCGAAGTCGGCGGCCAGGGTCAGGTCTTCCCCTTCGCTGCCGGGATGGAGGGCGCGGATGTCGAAACTTTCGGCCAGAACCTCTTTGCAGCCCTGGTGCACCACGCGCGCGGCGGCGCCGATCTCTTCGTTGCTATAGGGGGTGATGTCATCCATGACGAAGTCGACCAGCCGGCCTTTCTCCTGCAGGCGGCCGAGAAACTGTACCACCTGGGCCTGGGCGAGTTTTTCCGGGGCGGGACGGGGCACGACCGGTTCCGCCGGAGCGGCGGCAGCCTTCACCGGCGCAGCCGGCTCGACCGCCGGTTTCCGCCGGAAGAGGGCGACCAACTGCAGCAGCGCGGCGATGCCGAGGAGGGCGACGGCGGCGATGTGCAGTTGCGGAAGGAGTTCAGGCTGCGGAGGAAGCAGTTCGGGAAAAAAGAAAAGGACGGCGACCAGGGCCAGTCCGGCCAGGGTAAAGAGGATACTCATGGGTTCTCTCCGGAAAATGGAATGCAATGGGATACGATTCAAGACTATAAGAGGTAACGAGGTCACGGAAACCTCCCCCTTTGAAAAAGGGGGAACGAGGGGGATTTGCTTGCGGAAGTCTCAGGGGAAATCCCCCCCCACCCCCCTTTGTTAAAGGGGGGAGTGTTCACTGATTATTACCAGTTTGAATTTTACCGTCCCGCCGGGGAGCCGTTGGTCAGGGGGCGGGTGAAGGCTTTTATGATGGTCCAGCTGACTTCACCGACATCGTCGCCGTCGGTCACGGTGATGGCGAAACGTCCCGTGGTCTGCGGCTTGACGAACATCCCTTCGGTAAAATCCCGGCTCCAGCGCAGGCGGCCATCCGCTTCCCGGGCGTTGACCTTGAAGGTCACCCGGGTGAGGGGCTGATCGGTGCCGTTGTAGAGCTTGCCGAAAAAGGTGCCCTTGTTGATGCGCCCTTCGACCTGGAGCTTTTTCAGTTCTTCCGACGCCATCTCGAACTTTTCCAGCTTCGGCCGGGGGGCGGCGGGGTCATCCAACGGGGTCTTTTTATTCCCCTCGATCAGCCAGGTTTTGCCGCTGCGTTTGTCGAGCTGGTAGGTCACCCCATCTTCATTAACCACCAGGGCGAAGCGGTTGTTGGAGGAATGGACGAAAAAGACCAGGGCCATGCCAAAGACCATGATCGAGACGGTAGAGATAATCGTTTTGCGCATGAAGATTCCCTGTGGCGTAAGAGATGATGGCGTCGCAAAAACTCACCAACTGCTGCGTTGCTGCCATCATCTCGCGGCTTCGACGTACGTCAGTACGCCTCATTGCTCGACGATGGCGCGCCTTGCATTTGGCGCTTTTTGCTTAGCCATTCAACTTGATGCTTTTTGTGAAAGCATCAAGTGGGAAACGGTCGCGTAGCACGCGATTGAGAGTCTGTTAAATTACCGCAACAAGGCGCGCAAGTCCAGAACCTTATGGGAAAATGCCCCTTCCGGTGTCTTCTCGCCGGGGAAAGAGTCGGCGGAAAAATCCCCCATCTTTTGGAACCGAGGCCTGCTTCAATCCCTCGCGCGCCAAAGTGAGACCGGGGTCGAGGCGCAGGGCTTCGCGGAACTCGTCCAGCGCCTCGAGAATCTGGCGGGAGTCGAACATCATACAGCCTTTGTAGGCATGGCCGTGCGCACTCCGTTCCAGGCCGAGGGCGCGGTTGACAGTCTGCCGGGCCTTGTCGCGACGCGTCTGGCCAGCGCCGCCCCGGGAATCGCAGTAAAGGGCCCAGGCGAGATGGGCCAGCCATGCGCCGTTGAAGGGTTCGAGATTGCAGGCCTCGCGCAGAGCCTGTTCCGCCGCTCCCCACTCCCGTCGCTCGAGATAGGCCAGTCCGGCTTGGGCCTGAACCTGGGCGTGCAGGCGGTCGGGCGCGACGGGGAGGGGGCTTTGTCCGAGAAGTTCGTCGTAGGCCTCTTTTTTCACGGGATCGGCCAGGGTGTTGTAAGCGGTGGTGACGTTGGCGAGGATCTCCTGGGCTTGAAGCGCGGTTTCGCCGGACAGACGCATCAACACCGTGGGAGCCAGACGCCGGGTGAAGTGGAAATAGCGGTCGCGCAACGAGGCCGACCTGAAGGTTGCGGGAGTCATGCCGAAGATCTCGTAATAATTCTTTTGCCGGATGCCGTCGAGAAGCGCGGCGATCTCCGCCGGTTCGGGCAGTTCCTCCCCCGGACTTCCGGCGGCGGAAGGAAGACCGGCGACATCGGGCACGGCGTCGAGCAGATCGGCAAAATTTTCGAGGGGACGGTCATCCTCTCCCGTCGGCGGCGCGTTGAAGAACCGGCGCAGGGGCAAAGCCGGGGGCGGGGCTGCGGATGTCGGCTCTTCCGAAAGGCACAGCATGCCGAGGGCCGAGAGGGTCAGCAACAGCGGTTCGAGGCCGTTCTCCCCGATCAGCAGCTCACGCAGGGGGCGTTTTCCATCCAGCCCGGCAAGGAAGCGTTTTTCCCCTTCGGAGAGGGTGAGGAAATTGATGAAGCGGTAGTAGTTGCCAGTCACGGCGGGGTAGCGGTAGCCCCAGTTCGCCAGTTGTCGGCGAAAGGCGGGGAGATCGCCGTGGCGGTGGTAGCCCTGGTAGAAGATTTCCGGCAGGTTCACCGCCAGCGGCTGAAAGCCGGGAGGGCAGGGGAAGGCCTGCTCGGTCACGGCCGTTGGCGGCTGGGAGAAGCCGGCGATCAGTTCTTCGCTCAGGTAGAGGAGTTTTTCCTGCAACAGCTCGGCGTGGTCGAGACAGCCCATCTGAACCAGAAGATCATGGCCGCGACCCGAGGCGGCGCGCAGGCAGCCGTTTTCTTCGCTGGAAATCAGGTTGCGGTGGCGCAGGAAACGGCCCAGGTCGTCATGAAAAAAACCGGGGGCAAGATGGATGGGGACCCCGTCGAAATAGACCAGCGTGCGCTCACCGCTGAGTCCGTGCAGGCGGTGGGTACCGGTGAAGCGGGTGAGAAAAGCCCGCCGCAGATGGCGGTGAATGGGCATGGCGACGGTGGTCAGCTGCGGCAGGACGAAGCGCACGGCGGCGAGCAGTTGGCTCATGGGAAAAGGGGTTTCGAGATGGCGGACGGAGCCGAGCTTGCGCAAGATCTCGACATAGGGCTCGCCGCGATAGACGGAGGAGAGGGTCAGAATGGGAATCTGACGGTTTTGCGGGGAGCGGCGCAATGTTTTGAGAAAATCGACGGCGTCCCGCGCCGGCGGCCGCAGACTCAGCAGGATCAGGTCGGGGGGGCGGGGTGACAGACGCGCGAGGGCATCGTCCGGTTCGTTGACCCGTTCCGTGGCCACGCCGACGAGGCGGAAATAGTTGATCAGAGTCGCGGCGGCTTTTTCATTTTTTTCGATCAGGAGTACTCGGGTCGTCATTTTAAGTCCCAGGTAAAGGGAGAGGGGGTGATTTTGTTCTCAGGATTCGGCAACCTGGCCGCAAGCGACGGCTTTTCCGCGCCTCATGTCGACGCCGGTGAGGAGAATGATGCCGATGAGGAAAAAGCCGGCGAGCGCGAGGATGGCGTGGCGGGAGGAGCCGGTGAGGTCGGCGATCAGGGCGAAGAGGAGCGGTCCGAAGATCGAGGCGAATTTGCCGCTGATGGCGTAGAAGGAGAAAAATTCGGCGGTTTTGGTGACGGGGACGAGACTGGCGAAGAGCGAACGGCTGATGGCCTGGCTGCCGCCGAGGATCAGAGCCACGACCAGCCCGAGAATCCAGAATTCCCAGTCGTGCTGCATGGTGAAGGCATAGGCGCTGACGGCGATGAAGAGGATCAGGCTGAGCATGACCGCGCCCTTGGCCCCCTGTTTTTCCGCCAGGCGCCCGAAAAGGAGGGAGCCGGGCATGGCAACGAACTGGATCATGAGAAAGCAGCCGAGGATGCTCACCTGGGAGAGGCCAAGTTCTTCCCGGGCGAAGATGGCCGAGACAACGATGATCGTCTGGATGCCGTCGTTGTAGAAAAGGTAGGCGACGAGAAAACGCAGCAGATCGGGATAATGGCGCAGTTCGCCGAAAGTGCGCAGGTAGCCCCGGAAACCGGTCGGCAACGGGGCGGGGGGATGCAGGAAGGCGCTGTCCCGCACATGGCGGAAGGTGGGGATGGCGAAGACCACCCACCACAGCCCGGTGAGCAGAAAACCGGCGCGGGTTGCGGCGCCGCGATCAGGGAAGCCGAAAAATTCGTAGCCCTGGATCATGGCGAAGGCGATGAGCAGCATGAGGCCGCCGCCGATGTAGCCGAAGGCGAAGCCCCGGGCCGAAAGCCGGTCGATTTCATGACTTTCGGCCAGGGCCGGTAAAAAGGCGTTGTAGAAGATGTTGCCGGCGGCGAAACCGACGTTGGCGACGATGAAAAGGGCCGCCGCGAGCAGATAACGGCCCGGTCCGGCCAGGGCCAGGAGGGTGGTCGCCGTCGCCCCAAGCAGGGCGAAAAAGATCAGCAGCTGACGCCGTCGCCCCTGACGGTCGGCGAGGACGCCGAGCCAGGGGGCGGTGACGGCGACCAGCACCATCGACAGGGAGACGGCGTAGCCCCACAGGGCCGAAGCCGGCATGGTTCGGCTCTGCCCGAAGAGGGAGAGCGGCGCTCCCCCTTCCGGCACCAGGCTGACGAAGTAAACGGGCAAGACCGCCGCCAAGATCACCGTGGCGAAGGCGGAATTGGCCCAATCGTACAGGCACCAGCCGAACCAGGCCTGTTTTTTGCTCGTCACTTGAGCAGCTGTTCGATCGCCTTGATATTGGCGCCGGCGACGAAGGTACCGTTGATCCAGTAGTTGGGCGTTCCGGTCAGGCCGAGCAGCTCCGTTGCCTGCTTGTGGCTTTCCATGACGCCATTGTCGGTGAAGGGAGGGACGGGGCCTTCGTCGTAACGGCCGGACATGATTTCCTCATAGGCGACGGCCGGGTCGTTGGCGGAAAGGATGTAGCGCGCCTTCTGCTCGGCGTTGGGGTGCATTCTCAGCGGCAGAAAGAAGATGTAGCGGGTCGTGTCCTTGCGCTGGGCGAAGAACTCCGAGCCTTTGCGGCAGAAGGTGCAATCGGGGTCGGTGACTTCGATGACGGTGTTCTTGCCGGTACCGATCTTGACCGCTTTATCCAGGGGCAGCAGCTTGAGCTTCTCACCCATGAGTTTGCCGAGGCGTTCCTTGCTCAGGTTGACGCCGTCCTTGGTCCACAGTTCCCCGGCGAGCATGTGTCCGGTTTCCGGGGCGAAATAGAGGATTTTCCCACCGGCCGCCACTTCGTAGAGTCCGGCGACGGGGCTGGTGAAAATCTTCTGGAATTCAAGTTTGGGATAGGCCTTTTCCAGCGCTTCGGCAATCTTGGCGGGCGCCTCGTCGGAGTCGGCGGCGACCGGACTGACGGTGGCGAGCGTCAGCAGACAACAGCCCAGAAAGAAACGGATAAGTTTAGAGATTTTGCGCATCTGCATGAATCCTTCCTCCATGTTCAATTCGGTAAAAAAGACTTAAAGCCTGAAACTTGAAACTTGAGACCGCGACAATCATCGGTGTCCATGAATCCGCTTGACATAAGCGCAGTCGGGGGGAAGCCACTGCACGGTTTCGACCACATCCGGAGTCAGCTTGACACATCCCTCATCGACCTCGAACCGCTTGTGATAAACCTTGCACTCGCGGGTGACGATATCGAGAAAGCGGCAGGGGATATCCGTCGGCCGGATGGTGCCGTCTTCTTCCACCCACTTCTCGAAGCAGCATAGACCGCAGCGCTTGCAGAGGTTTTCCCATTCTTCAAGGGAAAGCTGTTTCGGCGATGCCCCCGATTTTTTTCGCCTCATTTGTTCAGGTGGCCCATCAGCCCGCGTACCGCCGCCGGAATATCGGCCGGCAAGAGGACGATCTTGGCGTTGGGGGCGCTGGAGATGTTTTTTACCGCGTCGATATATTTTTCGCCGAGCAGGTACATGACCGGCAGCTCATTCGCCTGAATCGCTTCCGTCACCTTGGTGATCGCCCGCTGGCTCGCCTCGGCCAGCACCACCTGGGCCTGGGCGTCACGCCTGGAGGCTTCGAGGCGGCCGTCGGCCTGGAGGATGGCGGCGGATTTTTCCCCTTCGGCGCGGGTGACGGTGGCGCGCCGACCCCGCTCGGCGGCGGCCTGTTCTTCCATCGCCTTCTGCATGGTCGGGGAGGGGTTGATATCCTGAATCTCCACGGTCTTCAAGGTGATCCCCCAATCGGCGATGTCGTCGGAGATGGCTTCCTTGAGTTTGGCTTTGATCATGTCCCGGGAGGAAAGGGCGTCATCGAGGTCCATTTCGCCGACGATGGAGCGCAGCGAGGTCTGAACCAGGGTGCGGATGGCGATGCGGTAATCCTCGATGCCGTAGACCGCCTTTTCCGGCGAAACGATATTGATGTAGGCGACGGCGTTGGCGACGATCACCGCGTTGTCCTTGGTGATGACTTCCTGGGAGGGGATGTCGAGGACGATGTCCTTGGTCGTGACCTTGTGGGCGACCATGTCGATGTAGGGGATGATGATGTTCAGGCCCGGACCCAAGGTGCTGTGATATTTGCCAAGCCGCTGGACCACATGCTTGTAGCCCTGAGGAACGATGCGCACGCCGAGCGAGATGGTAACGGCCACCAGTACCAGAAAAACAACGACAACGACCAATCCTTCCATGCTTTCGATCTCCTTGTGGGGGCAGGAACGAGGAACCAGGAACGAGGAACCAGGAACGAGGAACCAGGAACGAGGAACCAGGAACGAGGAACCAGGAACGAGGATCTACCATTAAGATTTGAAAAAAAGATGTTGCAGTCTCAACGAGAGCCTGCCGTCATTCCTTTATCCTTTATCCTTTATCCTTCACTTCAGCCTTCAGCCTTCAGCCTTTTTAGCCTCGCCTCTCAACTATCAACGTATTCCCCGAAACGTCCTTGACGAAGACCCGATCGCCGATGGCGACCGGTTGTTCGCAGATGAAGGACCATTCGTCGGAACCGAGCAGGGGTTTGGCGAAACGGACCGTGCCCCGTCGTCCTTCTTCCGGGGGGTAGATGACCTGGCCGCTTTCGCCGACAATGGCTTCGCGGGAGAGGCCGGCTTTGGTGCGGTCGGTCATGCGCGGTTTGAAAAAACGGAACCAGAGGAAAGTGAAGAGGCAGGAGGCGATGGCCCAGATGAAAATCTGCCAGCTCAAGGCCATCTCGCCAAGGAGCAGGACCAGCCCACCAACGAGCAGGGCGCCGAGGCCGAACCAGAAGATGGTGAAGCTGGGGATGAAGAGCTCGGCCAGGATCAGCAGCAATCCCAGGGTCAGCCAGTGCCAGTAGAGCATCGTATCATCCCTCCTTGTTATGAAAATGAACCCCTGCCGCAGCGGCGGCGGTTTGGGCGCGACGGGCGTGGTTGACGACCGCCCGGGTCTTGTGCGATGCTGACCGCCCTCATCAAAATGACTAATCTTTCCGATTCTGTCAAGGCGGCCGTCGATGCGCTTAATCCAACCTCTGCAGTTCGAAGAGCCGGGCGACTGCCCCTATCTTCCCGGGCGGAAAAAACGCTACGAATTTTTTCTCGCCGGCCAACTCGACGGGGTCGAACTTTCCCGTTATCTGGCCGAGGGTTGGCGCAAGTTCGGTCTCTATTATTTTCGTCCCGCCTGCCCCGATTGCCGCGCCTGTACCCCGTTGAGGATCCCCGTCGCGGAATTCACTCCCACCCGGGAACAGCGCCGAGTCTTGAAAAAAGCCGCGTCCCTCGGCGTGAACTTCGGGCCCCTGCGGTTGTCGGATCGCGCCTACGCCATCTATCGGGAGCATGCCCGAGAGCGTTTTGGACTGGAGGCTAATCCCGAGGAGTTCCTGCTCAATTTCTATCTCCCTTCCTGTCCCGCCATGCAGTCGGAGATCGTCGTGGAGGAAGAGACGGCCGGAATCGGTTTTCTCGACATCGGCGCCGACTGCCTGAGCAGCGTCTATTTCGCTTTCGATCCCGCCTATGCCCCGTTCAATCCGGGCACCTTCAGCATTCTCAAAGAGATCGAGCAGGCCCGGGCGATGGGACTGAGCTGGTACTACCTCGGCTATTTTGTTCCCGGCTGCCGTTCCCTGGCCTACAAGGACCGCTTCCACCCCCGCCAACACCGGGACTGGCGCACGGGGGAGTGGCGCACGGTCGACGCGTCTCCCCATCCCTGATTCATTTTCTTCAATTCATCCCGATCTTACCAGGCCGCCATCCGTTTGCGCTGGACTACGGCGAAGCGCGCAAAGACCCGTTCCGATTCGTAGGACATGCCGACGCTTACCATGTCGAAGATACCGCCGAAACGTATGTCGCCGCCGGCCAGGGCCATGCGATGTCCGTCCCGTTGCAGCATGTAGCCGTCGAAGTGGGTCCAGATCGGCTGTTGCCCCCAGCCTTGCGCCTCACCCACCCGCAGGTGCAGATCGGGGGGGATGCAGACCAGCCGGAAGTTGGTCGGTGAGAGGCCGAGCCTTTCGATGATGGTGACCCCATGGGCGCTCAGGGCTTGCTCGATGGCCAGCCGGCTGAGTTGGGTGCGGCGGGGCAGGCCCAGGGCTTCGAGCAAGGGCGTTGTCGGCGGTGCCTGTCCCGGCTGCGGGTCGGGAAAGTTCTCGGCGAGAAAATCCTCCGCCGCCAGATTGGGCAGATAACGGCTGCCGCCGGAGCTGATGAAGGGGTGGATCATGAACATGCGGATCCGTTCCTTCATCGCTTCGGGGGTGTCGGCGGGAAAGGCGGCCTGCCCGACCCGTTGCGTCTCCCCCGAGGGTCCTATCTCCCCGCCGATGGCGGGATGCCAGGCCAGTCGGCAGAGATGGCCGTAGCGGTCGCGCCAGGAGTCGGCGTGCATCGGCACCAGACCGAGCGCGGCGGCCGCTGCGAGGGTTTCACCGGGGAAGTCCAGGGAAAAATCTTCGACCTTTTGGCTGGGCGACTCTCCGCCGAGTGCTTCCGACGGACCGGCGGTCTCTTCGCCCAGTTCGGCGAGCTGCTCCGAGAGTATCCGCAAACGCTGGAAATCCCCCCGGTTGAAGGCGTCGAGGGCTTCGTGCTGCAACTGGACGCCGGCCAAATGTCCGCTTTCCGGCTGCGCTTCGTCGTCATCGGACAAGGGCAGGGCGTCGAAGGCGGCGAGCCGGGCCTGATAAAAGCCCTGCCATTCCGGATCTTCTTCGAGCAGCAGACGCAGTCCGTTGAGGGTTTTTTCTTGAAGATCTCCCAGGCCGGTGCCGGTGACGCCGGCAAAGCCCTGCAACCCCGGGGAGAAGGGATCGACGGGGACGAGCGGGTTGTCGTAAAGCATCTGCCCCAGCTCAATCAACGAACGCCGACTGTCGACCTTTTGCCGCAGGGCCTCCAAGCGGCCGCTCAATTGCTGGGTCAGATCCCAGTCCGCTTTTTCCATGGCTTCGCGGATCTGTTCCGGCAACCGGGCGGCGCCGGCCCGCTCTTTCTCCAGGGCGCGGTAGTCGGCAAGAGAGAGCAGAGGGGTCAACAGTTGGCGGGCCCGTTCGAGATAAAGATCCCAGTAGACGGTGTCGGCTTTGGCGGTGGTCAACAGCCGGCGAATGAGGGCCGGTGCCTGGTCCCGATCTGGTGCTTTGTTGTGGCTGTTCATCGATTAGCTCCGGTGGGTCAAGGGTTTACGGGTCTTCCCTCAGCTAAATTCTGAAATGCGGTCAGTTGCTCCGGCTCGCCCATGACCCCGACCAGGTCGCTGGCGGCGAACTGGAAGTCAGGCGGGGGATTGGTCTGCATTTCCCCCCGGCGCAAGACGCCGACAATGGAGGCGCCGGTGTGGCTGCGAACGCGCAATTCGCCGATGTTTTTCCCGAGCAGAGGGCTTTCGCCGCTGAGGGCGACCCAGGAAAGTTCGAGCAGGCGGGTGGCATCCTGCAATTGGGTGATCGCCTGATAGCCCAGTTCTCCTTCGTAGAGGGGGGAGTAGAGTTCCCGCCGAACGGCGTCGGTGTACCACTGGATTTTGTTGACCGGCATGTTCAGGTAGAGCATGGCCTGGCGGGTGAATTCGAGGCTGGCTTCGAATTCCGGCAGAACAACCTGATAGACCCCCTCTTCGTGCAGCAGTTGCATTTCTTCGATGCTGGAGGCGCGGGCGATGACGCGCAGGTCCGGGTTCAGCGTATGCACCTGAGAGGCGACCGCCGAAGCGGTTACCGCCACCGGGGTGGTGATGAGCAGCAGCTTGGCCCGGTTGATTTCCGCCGCCTCCAGTACCACCGAATGGGTGGCGTCGCCGAAAACGGTGGGAAAGCCGTCATCTTTGGCTTGTTCAACACGCCAATGGTTGATTTCGATGATCACGAAGGGGACATCCAGACGTTGCAGAACGTTGGCGAGGTAGCGTCCGACCCGGCCGCCGCCGGCCAGCACCACATGGTCACGCAGGCCCTGGTCGGGAATATTCATCGTTTCCAGAGGCTCATGCTTGAAGCGGTTCTTGCGCAGGGCGTAGAGCGGGGCGGTAAGAGACGAGAGCAGGGGGGTCAGGAGCATGGTGACGACCGCGACCGTCAAGGTCAGGGAGTAGAGTTCCTGGGAAATGGAGTCGGTGGCGACCCCGACCCGCGCGAGGACGAAGGAGAACTCCCCGACCTGGAAGAGACCGAGGCCGGCAGCCAGGGGGACGACGTTGACATAGCCGAAGGCGCGGGTGATGGTGGCGAAGATCGTCGCCTTGGCGACAATTACCAGGGCGACGATGGCGAGCACCTGGCCGAAGTGGGAGAGGAGAAAGGCGGGATCAAGCAACATCCCCACCGAGGTAAAGAAGAGCAGTCCAAAGATATCGCGCAGGGGGATGATGTCGCTCAGGGCCTGATGGCCGTAGTCCGATTCGCTCAGGATCATGCCGGCGACGAAGGCCCCGAAGGCGAAGGACAGGCCGAAGAGGAAGGTGCCATAGCCGATACCCAGCCCCATGGCGGTGATTGCCAGGGTAAAAAGTTCTCGGGAGTTCCAACCGGCGACCCGTTTCATCACCCAAGGAATCAGGCGGGTGCCGACGACAACCATCAGCACCAGAAAGATCGTCGCCTTGACCGCGGCGACCCCGAGAATCGGCAGGCCCGCCGCCGGGTTCTTCAGCTGCGGCAGCACGATCATCATTGGTACGATGGCCAAGTCCTGGACGATGAGCATGCCGATCATCACCCGGCTCGACAGGGTCCCGAGAATCCCCTGGTTCATCAGGGTCTTGAGCACGACCATGGTGCTCGACAGGGAAATCAGTCCGCCGAACCAGAGGGCCGCATCCCGCTCCCAACCGAAAAAGCGGCCGATGGCATAGCCGAAGGCCATCGTCAGCAGAATCTGGATCGGCGTGCCGATCAGCGCGACCTTGCGCACCGGCTGCAATTCTTTCAGGGAAAATTCCAGGCCGAGGGCAAAGAGGAGCAACGCCACGCCGATTTCGGCAAGCAGTTCGATGTCGTGGGAATCGGAGATGGAGATGCCACCCGTATGCGGACCGACCAGCACGCCGGCCAGGATGTAGCCGAGAATCAGCGGCTGTTTGAGCCGTTGGGCGATCAGCCCGCCGACCAAGGCAGCGACGACAATGACGACAATATCCGCAGCAATACCCATAAGTTCAAAGGATCTCTAGAAAAAGGAAAGGTTCAGGGCGAAGAACGGTTTGACGACAAATAACTCAATGATCCTAACATTTTTTCATCTTGGGTGCACCTCGGGATTTGCTTTCTTTCCCATTGTGAACGGCTGCGGCCGCCATTTTGGGTGTCCTTATAACCGTAGGGCAAGGGTGAGGAAGAGAGGATTAATTTGTCGAAATCGGGTATGATTTGAAACTATAACGAACTCCAGTTGGAGGATCTATGGATATTCACCACCGACCAATCACCGAACGTATCGTCTGGCTGCATGACCTGGCGCGACGGCATACGGCTGAATTTCGCAGCCCCGAGGCCTGCCTGGCGCGGGAGCGCTACCGGGCCTTGCATCCCACGGCGGTGATGGTTCTCAAATGCATGGACGGCCGCATCAATATTCCCGTCGCCACCCACACCCCGCCCGGGCTGATCCAGCCGTTCCGCAATCTTGGCGGCATGTTCGACCTCGGCTGGCCCCATTTGGGTGAAGTGCTGGCCGCCGATGTCCTGCGTATGGTGCAAGCCGGGCGCCGGGTGCTGATTCTCATCACCTATCATTTTTCCCGGGGGGATGTGCACCGGGGGTGCGCCGGCTTCGGTTATGACCAGGCAGCGGCCCTGGCCCATTGCCGGGACATCCGGCGGCAGGCCGAGCATATTTTCGGGAGCGGACACGACACCGTTTATCCCCTGATCTGTGGCTTCGAGACGGACGAGGACGCCCTGCTGATTCACGGCCGGGACGGCGAAATTCTCGACCTCGCGGAGTTTGCCCCGGAGCGGGAAGCGGAACTGCCGCCGCGTCTGAGCCAGCTTTTTCCGGATATGGCCGAACAGATGCAGGTCGATCTGGCCCGTTTGCTCAAGGGAAATCTGCGCTGGATCGCCCAGGTGCGTCAAACTCCCCGCGCTCTCGATATCGAGCATCGGGAGTGGATGATCTGCCTGGGGCGCGGCTTCGACTTTCTGCACACCCCCAATCTGGCGCTGATCATCGGGCCTTACAGCCCCGACTTGGCCGATCCGATCCGCAAGGCCGCCGGGATCATCGAAAACAACATGCGCGCTGGACGGATCCCCGACGACGGTTTTCTCCTTTACGCCTCGGTCCCCTTTGATGAAATCGGCATGGATCGGGCGCGGGCCGAGCTCAAATCACGCTTTCTCGCCGATTTCGCCGCTGGGGTAATTAGCGCCGAATTCCCCGACCTGGCCGCACGGATGCACCGGCAAGTGGCGGTTCTTTCCTGGCATTCCCGGGAGTTGGAAGTGTTGGCGGCGACCTGACCGGAGCATCTTCAACTTGGCGGGCTATGCACCTTGACAGACAATATGGTTATTTATATATTCAATAAAATTTTTTTTGGAGGATGTCATGTTTAAAAAAATCTCTTCGGTTCTTTTACTGCTTTTTCTCCTCGGCTGCTCCGAAGGGGAGAAAGTGCCCGCTACCGCTGCCCTTTCGAGTCCTGGCGGCACTCCCCAGCTCCTTTTTTTCCTTGATCCCAACGGCGGACCCTGCATGATGCAGGGGCGTATTCTGGCGAGTATGGAAGAGGATTTACGCGGTCAAGCCAGCATTCGTGAGATTCGCACGACGATTCCCGAGGATCGCCCGCTCTTCGGGCAATTCGGTATTCGCGGCCTGCCTTCGCTGATTCTCGTCGACGGCGGCGGCAAGGAGATCCGTCGCCTGCCGCCGGGGGTCAAGAGTGCCGAGGAAATCCGCTTTTTGCTTAAAGAACTGAAGTAGGGAGATTGCTCATGCCTGTACTTGACTTGTCCCTAGCTTCCGTCTCGCTGGCGGTGGTGGCCGGACTGGCCAGTGTCGCTTCCCCCTGTGTGCTGCCGGTCGTCCCCATTCTGGTGGCCGGCACCGCCGAGGACCATCGCCATCGTCCGCTACTCATCGTTCTCGGCCTGAGCGCCGGCTTCATGGCCATGGGCGCGTTGACCGCCTTATTCGGCGGCGCCATGGCGTCGGTCATGCCCCTCTTCGAGAAGATCTCCGGCATTGTGATCATCCTCTTCGGGGTGCTTCTCCTCTTTGGCGTGAACCTGTTCAAAAATATTCACATCTTCAACCGGATTCAGTCGGGCAGCCGCGGACGCTGGTCGGGACTGGTTCTCGGCCTGACCTTGGGGCTGGTCTGGATTCCCTGTGTCGGCCCGATGCTTTCCGGTGTCTTGACACTGGTGGCGACTCAGGGTCAAATAGTCACGGGGCTGGTGCTGCTCGGCTTCTATTCCCTGGGCTTTGCTATTCCCATGCTGCTGGCCGGTTACGCCTCGCAGACCGTGCGCCAGAAGATGCGCCTGGTCAATGCCTATCCTCTGGCGGTGCGCATCGTCAGCGGTCTGGTGCTGGTGGCTTTCGGTATCGCCATTCTCAACTCCGGCATGCTGGTGATCGGCATGTCATCCTGATTCAACCCGCAAACCGGCACAAGGGGGTATTATGGGGCGCTTTCGACTTGTTCGGCTGTTGTTGACGGCCGTTTGCGTTTCTTTGCTGGGATTTTCGCTTCCGGCCACGGGGGCGACCCTCGACCCTCGACTCCAATCGCTGATCAATGCCCCGGCGCCGGATGGGGAGATTCCCGTCATCGTCACCTTCCGGGGCGGGGTCGAACCCATGTCCCTGCGCGACGAAGCAGGAAAGCGGCAGCCGCGACTGGCGAGCCTGCTCAAGGAGCGGGCCGCCTCTTCGCAAAAGGCGGCTCGGGATTTCCTGCGTTCGCGAAATATCCGCGACATCAAGAATCTCAACATCATCAACGGCCTGGCCTTCACCGCCGGTGTCGACACCCTGCGTGAGCTGTCCGCCCGGGCCGACGTCGTCGTCATGAGCTACGACGAGGTGATCTATCCCCCGGAAATCGTCCCCGCTCTCACCGCCGGTCCAGCCGAATCGAACATCTCCCTGATCAAGGCTCCCGAACTCTGGAGCCTGGGTTATGCCGGTCAGGGGATTGTCGTCGCCACCATGGACACCGGCGTCGATGCCACCCATCCCGACCTTGGCTCCCGCTGGCGGGGAGGAAACAACAGCTGGTTCGATCCCAACGAAGAGCATCCCACGCCCATCGATACGGACGAACAAGGCCATGGCACCAGTGTGATGGGGGTGATTCTCGGCGGCAACGCCGACGGTGCCTATATCGGCGTGGCGCCGGAAGCCCGCTGGATCGCTGTCAAGATTTTCAACGACGCCGGCGAAGCGCCGACTTCTTCCATTTTGGATGGCTTCAATTGGCTGCTCGATCCCGACGGCGACCCGGCCACCGACGACGCGCCGCACGTGGTCAATAATTCCTGGGGCTTCGAGGAGGCTCCTAACATTTGCGACGAGTCGGTAACGTTTCTGCGCCAGTCGGTAGCGATGCTCAAGACGGCGGGCATCGCTGTGCTCTTCCCCGCCGGCAACCTTGAGTCTGATTCTCTTAGTGAAGAGGCCCCCTTTTACAGCAGCATCGCTCCCGCCAGTTATCCTGAATCCTTCGCTGTCGGTTCGGTCTGGACCATAACTTCGCCGACGATCATTTCCAATTTCAGCCTACGCGGCCCTTCGGCTTGCGACGGGACGATCTATCCTGAGATGGTCGCGCCGGGTGAGGCTATCAAGACGACGGGTCTGACTGCCGCAGCACCCTACCAGTACGTTACGGGAACCTCCATTGCCGTTCCCCATGCGGCGGGGGCCATGGCGTTACTCCTGAGCGCTTTTCCCGATACCCGGATCGACGAGCTGGAAGCGGCCTTGAAAAGTTCGGCGACCGACTTGGGGCCGGTGGGCGCCGACAACAGCTACGGCTATGGGTTGTTGAATGTGCGCAGCGCCTACGATCTGCTGAACGTCAACACCCCCCCGCCGGCGCCACAACCCCTGTTTCCGGCCGACGGCGCCGACGGCGTCGTCCTCCCGGTTACCCTGAGCTGGGATATCCTGCCCGATGCCGACGGGGATGCGGTCACCAGCGAAGTGCGCATCTCCACCTATGCCGACTTCCGCGACAGCACGCCGATCACCGTCGCGTTTTCCGGGATGCCCGCAAGTGGAATGCTTTTCGCCGGCGCGGGCGGAATCTTCATCCCCCTCTTTTTCGCTGCGCGCCGCCGCAATAGCCGCCGTTGGCTCGGTGCCGCGCTTCTCGCTTTCGCTCTGTTGCTGCTGCTTTCCTGTGGTGGTGGAGGCGGGGGTGGTGGATCGGCTCCAGCCCCGGCCCCGGCGCCGCCTGAGACGGAACGAAGCCTGAGCCTGTCCGGGCTGACCCCGCAGACCACCTATTACTGGCAGGTGACGGCCGTGGATGAACGGGGGGAACGGACCGAGGGGCCGGTACGGAGTTTCACCACCGCTCCCTGAGTTTTCGATCTTTTTTCGTTTCCAAGAGATCTGTGCATAAAAAAAACCGCCCCGGGCCGAGAAGGCCGGGGCGGTTTTTTCATCTTAACGAGTGTTCAACCGGCGCTTACAGGCCCAGTTGCTTGAAGAAGTCGTTGCCTTTGTCATCGACCAGGATAAAGGCCGGGAAGTCGACGACTTCGATCTTCCAGACCGCTTCCATGCCGAGTTCGGGGAAGTCGATGCACTCGACCTTCTTGATGTTCTCCTCGGCGAGGACGGCTGCCGGGCCGCCGATGGAGCCGAGATAGAAGCCGCCGTGTTTCTTGCAGGCGTCGGTGACCTGCTGGCTGCGGTTGCCTTTGGCGATCATGACCATCGAGCCGCCGTTGGCCTGGAGCAGGTCGACGTAGGAGTCCATGCGCCCGGCGGTGGTGGGGCCGAAGGAGCCGGAGGGCTTGCCTTTCGGGGTCTTGGCCGGACCGGCGTAGTAGATGGGGTGATTTTTGAGGTAATCGGGGAGCGGCTTGCCGCTGTCGAGAATCTCTTTGAACTTGGCGTGGGCGATGTCGCGACCGACGACGATGGTGCCGTCGAGGAGCAGGGCGTCACCGACCTTGAGCTTGGTCAGATCGGCCAGGACTTCCTTCATGGGCCGGTTGAGGTTGATGCGGGTGCCGCGCTCGTGCTTGCCGCGATATTTCTCGGGAATCAGGCGGCCGGGGTTGCGGTCCAACTCTTCGATGAAGAGGCCGTCTTTGGTAATTTTGGCGCGGATATTACGGTCGGCGGAACAGGAAACGGCCATGCCGACGGGGCAGGAGGCGCCGTGGCGGGGGAGGCGGATGACGCGCACGTCGTGGGCGAAGTACTTGCCGCCGAACTGGGCGCCGATGCCGAGCTTCTGGGCGGCCTTGAGCAGTTTCTCTTCCATTTCCAGATCGCGGAAGGCCTGACCATGTTCGTTGCCGACCGTCGGCAGTTCATCGAGATCTTTGGCGGAGGCCAGCTTGACGGTTTTCATGCAGGCGTCGGCCGAGGTGCCGCCGATGGCGAAAGCGACATGGTAGGGGGGGCAGGCGGCGGTGCCGAGGTACTTCATCTTGTCGACCAGGAATTTTTCCAGGTTGGCGGGGGTGAGCAGCGCTTTGGTCTCCTGATAGAGCATCGTTTTGTTGGCGCTGCCGCCGCCTTTGGTGATGAAGAGGAACTTGTAGTAGTCGCTATCGGTCGCCATGATGTCGATCTGCGCCGGTAGATTGGTGCCGGTATTCTTCTCTTCGTACATGTCGAGGGCGACGGTCTGGCTGTAGCGGAGGTTTTCCTCGGTGTAGGTCTTGTAAACGCCCTTGGAGAGGTATTCCTCATCCTTCACGCCGGTCCAGACCTGCTGCCCTTTTTTGGCAACGATGGTGGCAGTGCCGGTATCCTGGCAGAGAGGGAGTTCGAAATTGGCGGAGATTTCGGCGTTGCGCAAAAAGGCCATGGCGACGCCGCGATCGTTGGGGGAGGCTTCGGGATCGCTCAGGATCTTGGCGACCTGCTCGTTATGTCCGGGGCGCAGCAGGAAAGAGACGTCACGGAATGCCTGGTTGGCGAGGACGGTGAGAGCTTCGGGATCGACCTTGACGACATCCTTCCCCTCGAACTTGACGACCGAGACATACTTCTCCGATCCGGGGATCTTGTAGTATTTGGTTTCGTCCTTGGCCAGCGGGAAGGGATCCTGGTACTTGAACTCCGGCATGGTTTTCTCTCCTTTTCGGTATTGAATGGCGGCGAACCCACTTTCGCCGCGCCCGTAAACAATCGATCCGAAAGTATATAGAAGCCCTGCTAATTTGTCGACACTAAGATGTGTTTTGTTCGCCTTGCAGGGGATTTTCCTGTGGATTTTGCCGCCCCGCAGGTGTAGTTAAACCTTTCCGCTCATTTGCCGTGTCGCTCTGCCCGGCGACCGGTTCGACAGGAGGAGTTCCATGCAGAAACTGCTGAAACAGATATTGACCTCAAGGGTTTATGAAGCCGCGGTGGAAACGCCCCTCGACGAGGCGCCGGTCCTCTCGGCCCAGTTCAACAACCGCATCCTGCTCAAACGGGAGGATTTACAGACGGTCTTTTCCTTCAAGTTGCGCGGCGCCTACAACCGCATCGCCCATCTTTCCGAAGAAGACCGTCGCCGTGGCGTGATCGCCGCCTCGGCCGGCAATCATGCCCAGGGGGTGGCTTTTTCCGCCCGGAAACTGGGCATCCGCGCAGTCATCGTCATGCCCCGCACGACCCCGCTGATCAAGGTCGAGGCGGTACGACGCCTGGGCGGCGAGGTCATTCTCCATGGTGACAGCTATTCGGAAGCCCAGGATTACTGCGATCGCCTGATCGATGAAACGGGCATGGTCTTCATCCATCCCTTCGATGATGAATTGGTCATTGCCGGTCAGGGGACGGTGGCGGTCGAACTCCTGCGCCAGAGCGCCGGGAGTATGGACGCAGTCTTCGTGCCGGTCGGCGGCGGCGGGCTCATTGCCGGCATCGGCGGCTATCTGAAGGCCCTGTGCCCCGAGGTCAAGGTGATCGGCGTTGAGCCCGAGGACAGTGATGCCATGTACCGCTCCTTGCAGGCCGGACGGCGGGTGCGCCTCGATTCGGTGGGGATTTTCGCTGACGGCGTGGCGGTGAGGGAGGTCGGCAAGCTGACCTTCGATTATTGCCGGCGCTGCGTCGACGAAATCATCCGGGTCGATACGGACGAGCTCTGCGGCGCCATCAAGAGTATCTACCAGAGTACCCGGTCCATCGTCGAGCCGGCCGGCGCTCTGGGGATGGCCGGGCTGAAGAAGTATATCCGCGAGCGCAAGGTGACCGGACAGACCTTGGTCGCCATCAATTCCGGGGCGAACATGAATTTCGAGCGGTTGCGCTACGTCGCCGAGCGCACCCAGATCGGCGAGAAGCAGGAGGCGCTCTTTGCCGTCACCATCCCCGAAGAACCGGGAGCCCTCAAGCGTTTCTGTGGGGAAATCGGCGAGGAGCGCAGCATCACCGAGTTCAACTATCGCCTCTCCGGCCGGGATCGGGCGCATATCTTCGTCGGTCTGTCGATTCGGGACGAGCAGGAGCGCGCCGACTTCAGCCGCCAACTTGCAGGCAAGGGCTTCGTCAATCTCGATCTCACCGACAACGACCTCGCCAAGACCCATGTGCGGTACATGGTCGGCGGCAAATCGGCCGAAGTCGGGCGCGAAGTGCTTTATCGTTTCTGGTTTCCCGAACGCCCGGGCGCCCTGACCCGCTTCCTCGCCTCCATGGGGGAGAACTGGAATATTTCCCTCTTCCACTACCGTATGCAGGGGGGCGATTACGGTCGGGTGCTGATCGGGCTAGAGATCCCGAAGGGGGAAGAGGGGGCGTTTCGTTCCTTTTTACAGGAACTTGGTTACCGCTATAATGAGGAGAGCGACAACGCGGCCTATCGCCTTTTTCTCTGAAAAACTTGTATACTTTAGGGGTTTCTACGGATTGACAAGGTCAAGGTTCCACGAGAGAATAGGCCCGTTTTTAAGCATGGAGCGGCCGGCCATCGATGGGGTACGTCGCTGCCATTGTAATGATTATGAGCCGATTTTATTCGGAGGTTTATGCGCCCGACGGTTTTGGTCATCGATGACGACCGCGTGACCCGTGAAATTCTCTCCGAACTGCTCTGGGATGCCGGTTTGAACGTGGTTCTGGCGAGCGGGGGGGAGGAGGGCTGCCGCCTTGCCTGTGAAAATCCTCCCGACGTGGTGCTCGTCGATCTTTTCATGCCCGGCTGGGGCGGTTTAGAGGTTTGCCGCTTTTTGCGCGCGCAACCGGCGTTGAAACAGATCCCGATCCTGCTCATGACCGCGCACACCGATCGGGAAGGTCTGGTCAACCCCTTCCGTGTTGGCGCCGACGATTACATCGCCAAACCCTTCGACTTCGACGAACTGCTCGCCCGCGTTCAGGGCAATCTCCTGAAAAAACAAGCCATCGACCGCCGCGACAATAAGGCCCGTCATTACGATGCGCTGCTGAAGATTTCCGAAACCCTCAGCGAGAATGGCGATGCCGCCGCCGCTCTCAAGGAGATTGTCCGGCAGATTTCCTCCCATCTGGAGTCGGTCGACCGTTGTTCCATCGCCCTGGTGCGAGAAGCGGAGGGCTGCGCTTATGTCATGGCGACGACGGCGGACATCCAGCGCCCGACCTTTCGCATCGACTTGAAGAACTACCCGGAGATCCGCCAGGCCATGGCCACCGGTCGGCCGCTGCTGATCGAAAATCTGGTGGAAAATCCTCTCATCGCCGAAATCCTGCCCGCCTTCGAAGGGCGGGACATCAGCGCCATTCTGGTCTTCCCGGTGGTCGATGCCCGGCGCGTCATCGGCGCTATGATCATTCGCATCGCCCGTCCCGGCGAAGGGGTGGATCGGGATGAGGTCGATTTTTGCCGACTGGTTTCCAGCGTGGTGGTTACGGCGCTCAAGACCAGCGACTTCTTCCAGTTGGTCTGGGAAGAGGCAGAGGTGTTGCGCGTCGCCAAAGAGCGTCTGGAAGCGGATCTACGTATCAAACAGGCCTATGAGGAGCTCTTCGAGAACGCCTCGGAAGGGCTGATCGCCTTTTCCGCCGCCGGCGAGATCGCCTATGCCAACCGCTGCCTGGTCGAGATGGTCGGAGAATTTCCTTCCGGCCTGAGCGGCGTATCGCTGGCAGAGCTTTTCGGCGCCGAGGTGCAGGAGCGGTTTCTCACTTTCAGTGTCGCTAACGATGATTCGGCCGGGGTGGATGGGCGCTTCGATATCGGCTTCGTCCCCAGGGTTGGCGAGCCGCGTACTTTTTCCGTGAGTATCGGCGGCCGTCCGGTCCTGAACGGCCTGCGCGTCGCGGCGCTGCGCGACGTCACCGACAAGCGCCGCATCGCAGAGGATCTGCTGCGGGTCAAGGAGCTCCTCGAAGAAACCAACGCCGCCCTGGTCAAGGCCGACCAGGCCCGGAACGAGTTTCTCGATACCGCCGTTCATGAATTACGCACCCCGGTCACCATCGTCAGCGGCTATTGTTCGCTGCTGGCCGAAACGGATCAGGCCCAGCTTTCCGACGAGCAGCGGGTTTATATTGAAGAGGCGGTGGCGGCGGCGGATCGACTGGCCGATCTGATCACCAACCTGCTCGACCTCTCCCGGCTGGAATCGGGGAGTATGCCGCTGGCACTGGAACGCTGCGATCTGGTCGCGACCATGCGTGATTTTTTGCACGATCATCAGCCCCTGCTTGAGAAGAGCCAACTGACCCTGCAGACCACCTTGCCCGAAAGCGCCGTAGCCCTCTACGACGAGGAGCGCATTTACCGGGTGCTGGCCAACCTTTTTGGTAATGCCGTCAAATTCACCCCGATCGGCGGCAACATCCATCTCAGCCTCGAAGAAACCGCCGATGCCGTGCTCTTTTCCATCGAGGATACGGGTAAGGGCATTCCCGAGGAGGCGCTCCCCCGTCTTTTTGAACAGTTCTATCAGGTCGGCCGGGGCGATTCCCGCCAGGGCAGTGGCTTGGGGCTTTATATCTGCAAAAAGATCATCCAGTCCCATCATGGTGAAATCTGGGTAGAAAGTCGGCTCGGCATAGGGAGCCGCTTCTCCTTCACCCTGCCTAAACCAGGACCACTCTCCTAAAAAATTCTCTTCATTCGACCCCGCGCTCCGGCAATTTTTCTTGCGAAAAGCCGCTTTGAAATAGTTGACAGTTTCAATCAGGTATGTTATCGATGGATCAAAATGATGACGTACTAGAGAGGAGACTTGTCTGGTGTTTTCCACCCTGAAAGAAGATTTCAAAGTCGTCTTCGAACGCGACCCGGCCGTGCGCAGCAAGTTGGAAATCTGCTTCTGCTATCCTGGCTTTCATGCCCTGCTCATGCACCGCGCGGCGCATGCTCTGTGGCGGCGCAAGTTCTATTTTTTCGGGCGCTTGATTTCCCATGTCAGTCGTTTTTTGACCGGTATCGAGATTCATCCCGGGGCGAAAATCGGCAAGGGTTTCTTTATCGACCACGGCATGGGGGTGGTGATCGGCGAAACGGCGGAGATTGGTGACAACTGCACCCTCTACCACGGCGTCACCCTCGGCGGTACCTCCTGGGCCAAGGAGAAGCGCCACCCGACCCTGGGTAATAACGTGGTGATTGGCTCGGGAGCGAAGATTCTCGGACCTTTTACTGTCGGCGACAACAGCAAGATCGGCTCCAACTCGGTGGTGGTCAAGGAAGTGCCGCCCAATTCCACCGTTGTCGGCGTGCCTGGGCGGATCGTCCTCTCCGACGGCGCCAAGCCGGAAAGTCGAGCCGACTTGGAGCATGGGCGGCTGCCGGACCCGGAAGCCAAGGCGATCTCCTGCCTTTTCGACCAGCTGCGCGCCCTCGAAGAGAAGGTCAATCGCCTCTCTGGCGACGCCTCCGGCAAGGCTGACGACCCCTCTGCGGGGAAGGCGTCATGAGGCTGTCGACCAAGGCTCAGTATGCGGTGCGCGCCATGGTCAGCCTCCATCTTCACGGTCGGGATGCTCCTGTCAGTCTCAAGGATATTTCGACCCGGGAGGATATCTCCCAGACCTATCTGGAGCAACTTTTCGTCAAGCTCCGCCGACGAGGGCTGGTAGACAGTGTACGCGGCCCGGGCGGCGGCTATCTGCTAGCCCGGCCCGCTTCGCTCATCCGGGTCGATGAAATTATCGAAAGTGTCGAGGAATCCCTCGTTCCCGTTGCCTGTATGGATGAGGACGGTCGCTGCTCCTGCGATTCCCAGTGTGTGACCCACAGTGTCTGGCAGGGCTTAGCGGAAAAAATCCGTGGCTTTCTCGCCTCCATGACCCTGGAGGATCTGACCCGAGAAGCGCGGCGGAAACACGAAGCGACGGAAACGACCGACAGTCGTTAAACAACCCTGGCGCCTGGCTTTTGCGCTGGACAGATATGAATGATTTTGGAGGAGAGATCGTGAAACGCATTTACATGGATAACAACGCCACCACGGCGGTTCGTCCCGAAGTTCTCGACGCTATGCTCCCGTTTTACCGTGAGCAGTTCGGCAACCCCTCCAGCGTCCATTGGGCCGGGCGGGCGGTGAGCGGTGCGGTCGAAAAGGCCCGTGAGCAGGTGGCGCAGCTGATCAACTGCTCGCCGGCCGAGATCGTCTTTGTCTCCTGCGGGAGCGAAGGGGACAATATGGCTCTGAAGGGGACGGTCGACGCCCTGCGCGACAAAGGAGACCACATCATCACCACCACCGTGGAACATCCGGCCGTGCTCGAAACCTGTAAGGCTCTGGAAAAACAGGGGGTGCGAGTGACCTATCTGCCTGTCGACCACAACGGCATGCTCAACCTGGCCGAGCTGGAAGCGGCGATCACCGACAAAACCATCCTCATTTCGGTGATGTGGGCGAACAACGAAACGGGCAATCTCTATCCCATCGAGGAAATCGGTGCCATCGCCCGCAAGTACAAGGTGCGTTTCCACACCGATGCGGTGCAGGCGGTGGGGAAGGTTCCCGTCGACGTCCAGAAGGCCAATGTCGATCTACTCGTTCTTTCCGGCCACAAACTTGGCGCGGCCAAGGGGGTGGGAGCGATCTACATTCGCCGTGGCACCCGCCTGACCCCCTTTATGCATGGTGGCCATCAGGAACGCGGTCGCCGGGCCGGTACCCATAACGTCGCCGGTATCGTTGGTCTCGGCGTCGCCTGCGAACTGGCGGGTGCGCATCTCGAGGCCGAGGCTACCCGCATTCGCGCCCTGCGCGATAGGCTTGAGCAGGGGATTTTGGAGCGGGTTCCCGAGATCAAGCTCAACGGCCATCCCGATCCCAATCTGCGGCTGCCCAATACCCTCAACGTGAGTTTCGCCTATATCGAAGGGGAGTCGCTGCTGCTCAACTTCGATATGAAAGGCATTGCCGCTTCCTCCGGATCGGCTTGCACCTCGGGGTCGCTGGAGCCGTCCCATGTCATGGGCGCCATGTGCGTCGACGTGGTGCTGGCTCATTCGAGCACCCGTTTCAGCCTGGGAGCGGACAATACCGAGGAAGATGTCGATTACGTGCTGGAGGTGCTTCCCCCCATCGTTCAGCGCCTACGGGAGATGAGCCCCTTGTACAACCGCGCCGAACCGCTCTCCTGCAAGGAGTGTCAGGTCATTAGAAAGGTTCACTAAAACAAGCTGTTCGTCTTAAAAGCTCAAGCGTCTTCTGAGGCGCGATAAAGGAGATATCTTATGTATTCCGAAAAAGTGATGGATCATTTTACCAATCCCCGTAACGTCGGGGAGATTGAAAACGCCGACGGGGTCGGGGAGGTCGGGAACGCCTCCTGCGGCGATATCATGAAAATTTTTCTCAAGGTCGAGGACAATGTCATCAAGGACATCAAGTTCAAGACCTTCGGTTGCGGTGCGGCCATCGCCACCTCGTCGATGGTGACGGAAATGGCTATCGGCAAGACCCTCGACGAAGCCCTGGAGTTGACCAACGCCGCCGTCGCCGAGGCCCTCGACGGTTTGCCGGCGCAGAAGATGCACTGTTCCAACCTGGCCGCCGACGCCCTGCATGAGGCGATCAAGAATTACAAGGAGACCCATTCCGCTTGAGGCCTCTTCTCCTGTGGACCCCGCATCGGTAAGGCATTTTGCTTTATCAAATCGGGTATGGGGATGTCGAAAAAAGCTGTTTCTTCTCGCTTTAATGCGGAATGCGGCTTGACATCCCGGGGCGGACTCTGTTTTATAGTAAAGCACATGGATTAAAGACGTTGATGAGGAGTAGTAGGCGCTCCTTTCCGTTTCAGAGAGCCGGCGGTCGCTGCGAGCCGGTACGGAAATCGCCGAACTCGCCTCGGAGTCGCCCAGGTGAAGCCGCCAGCCGGTTAGCTTGGGACGTGAGCCCGCGTAAAGGGCCAAAGAAGGTTCGCCAATGCGTTTCGCGCAGGCGGACGAATCAGGGTGGTACCGCGAAGCATACGCTCTCGCCCCTGTTTTTGGGGCGGGAGTTTTTTATTTAGCGAAAGGGGGTGGTCGGATGGAATCGGACCTGGGCGAGCCGGCCCTTGAACGGCCGGCGAAGGAACAGGAGAAAATGAGCGAGCTGTTCGACCTGAAAACCCCCAATCTCAACAAATAGCGGGCGGGGAACCTAATCTGGAGGAAACGATGAGTCAAGCCAAGAAGATCAAGATTTTCGACACCACTTTGCGCGACGGCGAGCAGTCTCCCGGCGCCAGTATGAACATCGAGGAAAAACTGCGCATCGCCCATCTGCTCGAAAAGATGAATGTCGATGTCATCGAAGCCGGTTTCCCCATCGCCTCGGAAGGGGATTTCGAGGCGGTGCGGCGCGTCGCCAAAGCGATCAAGGGGCCGCAGATCGCCGGGCTCTCCCGCGCCAACAACATGGATATCGACCGCGCCTGGGAGGCGCTCAAGTACGCCGGGGAGCGGGGGCGCATCCATACCTTCATCGCCACCAGCGATATCCACATGAAGTACAAGCTGAAGATGAGCGAGGAGCAGGTCATCGAAACCGCCGTCAAGGCGGTCAAACGGGCCGCCGGCTACACCCCCAACGTCGAGTTTTCCGCCGAAGACGCGGTCCGCACCCGGTTGCCTTTTCTCGCCAAGGTGGTCGAGGCGGTCATCGATGCCGGGGCCAGGACGGTGAACATTCCCGATACGGTCGGTTACACCATCCCCTCGGAATATTTTAACATCATCAAGTATCTCAAGGATAATGTTCCAAATATCGAGAAAACCGTGCTTTCCGTCCACTGTCACAACGACCTGGGGCTGGCCGTGGCCAACTCCCTGGCGGCGATCCAGGCCGGGGCCGAGCAGGTGGAGTGCACCATCAACGGCATCGGCGAGCGCGCCGGCAACTGTTCCCTCGAAGAGGTAGTCATGACCCTGCGCACCCGTCAGGACATTCTGCCCTTCCAGACCAATGTGGTGACCGAGCACATTTACGCCGCGAGCAAACTGCTCTCGACCATCACCGGTATCGTCGTCCAGCCGAACAAGGCGATCGTCGGCGCCAACGCCTTCGCCCACGAGGCAGGGATTCATCAGCACGGCGTACTGATGGAGAAATCGACCTACGAGATCATGACCCCCGAGTCGATCGGCCTTAACCAGAACAAGCTGGTTCTTGGTAAGCATTCCGGACGTCATGCCTTCATCCAGCGCCTGGAGCAACTCGGCTACGAGCTGAGCAAGGAGGATATCGAAAAGGCCTTCGTTCGTTTCAAGACCTTGGCTGATCAGAAAAAAGAAATTTTCGATGAAGATATCGACGCCATCGTCGCCGACGAGATCATCCGCATCCCCGAAACCTACAGGCTGCTGCAGATGAGCGTTTCTTCCGGCTCCTTCACCGCACCGACCGCCACGGTGGAGATGGAAGTGGAAGGCAAGGTGAAGAAGGCCGCCCAGCTCGGGGACGGGCCAGTGGATGCCACTTTCAAGGCGATCAAAAAGCTCACCGGCAGCAATGCCCGCCTCCTCCATTTCGCCATCGGCGCCATCACCGGCGGCACCGACGCCCAGGGGGAATGTACCGTGCGTCTCGAAGAGGACGGCCGCGAAGTGCTTGGCCAGGGCGCCCATCCCGACATTATCGTCGCCAGTGCCAAGGCCTATATCAATGCGCTGAACAAACTGGTCAGCGCGCCCAAGCGCAACACCATCACAGTCTGAGTGCTCTCGGTTGATCGGGCCTTGCGGGCGGGGCGGCGGTTTGGCTGTCCCGCCCGCTTTGCGCGCAAGCCCCGGACAAGGCTTGCCTGTTTTTGGCCCTTGGGATAGAATCGCCGCGCTTCGCCATCGAATTAGTCAGTCAAGGAGAGATTATGGGAAAGACCATCGCCGAAAAAATCTTCGCCGCCCATCTGCGCGACGAGCCGTTCCCCGGGACCAAGGTGCTCAACCTCGACCGGGTTCTCTGCCATGAAATCACCACCCCGGTTGCCATCGCCGATCTCGAGGCGCGGGGCAAGGACCGGGTTTTCGATCCCGACAAGATCAAGGCGGTCATCGACCACGTCACCCCCTCGAAGGACAGCAAGACCGCCCTGCAGGCGAAGATGCTGCGGGACTGGGCGCGCCGCCATGAGATCAAGGATTTCTTCGACGTCGGCCATAACGGCGTCTGCCACGCGATCTTTCCCGAAAAAGGTTACATTCGCCCCGGCTTCACCGTGATCATGGGCGACAGCCACACCTGCACCCACGGCGCCTTCGGCGCCTTCGCCGCCGGTGTCGGCACCACCGATCTGGAAGTCGGCATCTTGAAGGGGGTCTGCGCCTTTCGCGAGCCGGCCACCATCCGCGTCAACCTCACCGGCAGCCTGCCGCAAGGGGTTTATGCCAAGGACGTCATCCTCTTCGTCATCGGTCAACTCGGCGTCAATGGCGCCACCGACCGGGTCATCGAATTCCGCGGCCCGATCATTGACGCCATGAGCATGGAAGCGCGCATGACCCTGTGCAACATGGCGATCGAGGCCGGCGGCACCTGCGGCATCTGCCTCCCCGACATGACCACCGTCGAGTATCTCTGGCCCTTCATCCAGGGGGATTTCAAGAGCAAGGATGCAGCCCTGGCCGAATACCGCAAGTGGGTTTCCGACGACGACGCTCAATACGACAAGGTCCTCGACTTCGATCTGTCGAAGCTCGAACCCCAGGTCACCTACGGTTACAAGCCCGACTGCGTCAAGTCGGCCAAAGAGATGGCCGGGACCAGGGTCGATCAGATCTACATCGGAACCTGTACCAACGGCCGCATTGAAGATCTGCGCGAGGCCGCGGCGATTCTCAAGGGGAAGAAGATCGCCGAATCGGTGCGCGGCATCGTTTCGCCGGCGACCCCGAAGATCTTCAGCGATGCCCTCGCCGAAGGGATCATCCAGATCTTCATGGATGCTGGTTTCTGCGTCACCAACCCGACCTGCGGCGCCTGCCTGGGGATGAGTAATGGAGTGCTGTCCGAGGGGGAAGTCTGCGCCTCGACCAGCAACCGCAATTTCAACGGACGCATGGGCAAGGGGGGGATGGTCCACCTGATGAGCCCGGCCACCGCCGCCGCCACCGCCCTCAAGGGCGTCATTACCGACGCGCGGACGCTGTAATTTGTCGTAACCCGATGTAGGGGCGCACCGCGTGCGCCCAGGGCGCATGTCATACGCCCCTACATGGAAATTTCACATGGAGAGATCGACCATGAATAAAATCTTCGGCGGACCGGCCATCTTTCTCGACCGTTCCGACATCAATACCGACGAAATCATCCCGGCCAAGTATCTGACCGAGGTGACCAAGGAAGCCCTTCAGCCTTACATGCTCGAAGACCTCAAACTTGAGAGCTTCGATCCCAAGGGGGAGAAACTGAAAAAGGCCCGGGTCGTGGTCAGCCGTGAGAACTTCGGCTGCGGTTCCTCCCGCGAGCACGCCCCCTGGGTCTTCGAGGTCAACGGTGTGCACACCATCATTGCCCAGAGCTACGCCCGCATCTTCCGCCAGAACACCTTCAATGGCGGCATGCTCGCCATCGAGTTGCCCAAGGCCGATCTCGACCGGCTCTTCGCCCTGGACAAAGCGGGCGAGGTCACGATCAGCGTCGATCTCGACGGCCAGAAAGTCACCGCCAAAGCCGGGGAGAAGACCGAAACCTTCAGCTTCGAGATCAGCCCCTTCGACAAGGCCCTGGTTCAGGCCGGCGGCTGGGTCGAGTTCGCCGACGCCCGTTATTGATCTCAGCCGATAGGTCCGTAAAATCTGCGAAGCCTGCTCCCGTGATGGGGCAGGCTTCGTTATTTCAAGGTGGGATTAATGGTACTGTTTGACTCTCCTGGTAAACTGTTGTAACAACAAAGTCAGGTTGAGTTTGTCCATCCCCATACCGGAGTTCCGGGAGGTGCGGAGTTGAGTGAAGAGAATGTCTTTTTTTTCCCGGTCGGCGATTTCTGCCGTCGCGACCTGATTACCTGTCCGGTGGAAGCGACGGTGGTCGAGTTGGCGACGACCATGCGGGAAAAGAACGTCTCCAGTATCATCGTTTGCGAGGGGGAGAGCCCGGTCGGCATCATCACTGATCGCGACCTGCGCAACAAGGTAGTTTCCCGGGGGGCCGACCCCACCGCGCTCACCGCTCGCGCCATCATGAGCGAGCCGCTGATCACCGTCGCCGAAGAGGAGTACCTGCTTGAGGTCGTCTGTAAAATGTCGCGGCACAATATCCACCGGGTTGGGGTGGTCAACGGCGAGGGCAAGCTGTGCGGCATCGTCAATGAATCGGACATTCTGCGGGTGCAGACCCATTCCCCGCAACGCCTCTTGCGCGACCTCGAAAGGGCCGAATCCTTCGACGAGTTGAAGAAGATTCATCAGGGCGTCCAGGATCTGGTCGTCTTTCTGAGCCGTTCCGGGGTCCGCACCAAAGATCTGGTCCGACTCATCGCCACCCTCAACGACCGGTTGGTGCTGCGCCTTATCGATCTGCTGCAACGCGAACGTTTTGCCGACCTGCCCGAAAATTTCGTCTTCATGGTTTTGGGGAGCGAAGGGCGGGGGGAGCAAACGCTCAGCACCGATCAGGACAATGCCATCATCTATGCCGATGGTCTGAATGCGGAAACGCTGGGACGCATCGAAGCCTTTTCCCAGGCCTTGATCGACGGCCTCATTCAGATCGGCGTACCTGAGTGCCCTGGCGGGATCATGGCGAAAAACACCTTCTGGCGCCGGAGCCTGGAGGATTGGTCCGTCGCGCTCGATCAGTGGATCTCCGTTCCCAACCCGGAAAATATCCTCAACTTCAGCATGTTCGCCGATATTCGGGGGGTCTGGGGGGATATGTCCCTGGTCGACTCCCTGAAGAGCGCTGTGATCCGGCGGGCGATGGAAGAAGACCTCTTCCTTTCGCGCATGGCGGCCAATGTCGTCCGTTTCGTTCCTCCTCTTGGCATGTTCGGTTCCCTGAAAGTCGAAAAAAAAGGGCAGTACCGCGGGCTCATCGACCTGAAAAAGGCCGGGATTTTCGCCATTACCGAAGGGGTTAAGGTCATGTGTCTGGCGCGCGGGCGGCTCGGCGGTTGCACCCGCGATAAGATTCAGTGGCTCAAAGAGCAGGCGATCCTTCCTGCCAAGCAGGCCGACGATCTCGACGCGGCCTTCAGCCTGCTGGTTTTTTACCGCCTGCGCGGTCAGGTCGATGCCATTCAAGCCGGATTGGAGCCGAACAACTACATCAACCCCGCCAAACTCAACCGCCTCGAACTGGGGCGGCTGCGGCTTTCCCTCGAAGTCGTCAAGTCTTTTCAAACGACCCTCAGTACCCATTTTCGTTTGAACATGCTCCGTAACTAGATCCGTGAATCATCTTTTCCGCAGGAGGTTGTCTTGTCCGAAAACGAAGATTTCAGTCAATATGCCGAAGGATTGAGCAAGGTACGCCGACGCCGCTGGTGCCTGTGGGGGGTGATTCTGATCTACATCCCCCTCATCTGGACGACCCTGACCATCACCCAGTCGGACCGGGCCACGGCCAAGGTTTTCGCCGTCTGGTTCATCTTCGCCTGCATCGCCAGTTGTATTTCCGCTTTTGTTAAATGCCCCCGCTGCGGCAATCTCTTTCACGTCAACGGCCTGATCCCCATGTATTTCCGCCGTTGTCTGCACTGCGGGCTGCCCCTTAACGCCGACAAGAAAAAAGAGTAGTTCCGGGCGCTTGTTAATTAGGGAGTGGTACGGTAAACTAACTCTCACATTTAATTTCACTCATTCAGGAGGTTCTATGCAGCGAAGTCGATCCCTTTTCAGTCTGTTGCTGGTCTGTTTTTTTGCCCTGGCCTGCGCCCCGGTCGCTCAGCAGGACGTCATACTGAAGTCCGTTGGAGACCGTGCGCCGATCTTTTCCGCCGCCACCAGTCAGGGCAAGCTGTTCAATTACGACCTGGACTATTACGGCAAGCATCATCTGGTCATGACCTTTTTCCCGGCGGCCTACACCCCTATCTGAACGGGGGAAATGGAGGGTCATCAGAGGAATCTCGATCTTTATGACCGCTTCAACGCCCGCGTGGTGGGCGTCAGCCGCAACGATGTCAATACTCTCAAATTCTGGTCCGACGAGCTGGAACTGACCTTTCCCATCCTCTCCAACCCGGTGGGGCATATCGGTATGTGGTTCGGTTCTCAGCCTCCCGCTTATCCGATGTTCAGCCGCAAAACGGTCATTATCGACCGGCAGGGGGTTATCCGCTACATGCGCAACGGCACCCCGGATTTCCATGACATCCTCCGAACGCTGAAAAAACTCAACGCCGAGGAGGTGAAATCATGATGCGCCTGTTGCTGCTTGGTATGGTTGTTCTGCTCCTGGGCGCCTGCGCCGCTCCAGCTCCGACGACGGTCGACCCCCTGGCCGCACTGCGTCGGGCCGACGGCACGGTCGTCTGGCAGGAAGAGTACGCCTTCCTGACGCCCCCGGCCCCCTGGTCGCTCGTTTCCCTCGATGAAGACGACTACAGCGTCGCCTTCGCCAAGGAATGCAGCGACTACTTCCCCTGCCAGTCGACCATGGCCTATGCCGAGGAACCTTTCGGTTATTCCAATGATTTCGACAAGCGGGCGCCGGAATTTTTCAAGCGCTTTCTCTGGGCCAGCCGGGTGGTTTTCGGCGAACCCCAACTGGAGCCCGCCACCTTCAACGGAAAACCAGCGCTGGTGGCCCGGGTTGAAGGGAAGGAGCGGGTCAAAGGCCAGAAGGTTTCGGCCAAGGTCGTCTTCGCCCGGCGCGGTGAGCGGGTGGTCGGTTTTTATTACACCCAGTGGCGACCGGAACAGGTCGCCTATGATCCGGTGGACGAACAGGCCTTCGACGCCTTCGTCGACTCCTTCAAATTTGTGAAACCCTCTTTTTACGAGCAGTTGTAGGACGCG
The DNA here is from genome assembly GCF_900111775.1 of Desulfuromonas acetexigens. NCBI lineage: Bacteria > Pseudomonadati > Thermodesulfobacteriota > Desulfuromonadia > Desulfuromonadales > Trichloromonadaceae > Trichloromonas > Trichloromonas acetexigens. The sequence continues at coordinate 103,345 of NZ_FOJJ01000001.1, forward strand.
GTGAGGCAAGGAACCGCATCAGGCTGAAGAATCCGATCCGCCAGATTTAAACGCAAAAAGGACCGCATTATCGCGGTCCTTTTTGCGTTTTGGAGGATTGTATGATGCGGTGACGTAAGGAACCGCATCGGGGTTGACGACGGAGCACTAATGCGGTTCGCTGCGCTCACCGGCATCCTACCCTTTTGCGGATCGGCGGCGGTTATTCCAGCCAGTCGACTATCTGCGGCGCCAGGCCGATGTAGCTGGCCGGGGTCATCTTTAGCAGCCGCTCTTTATCCTCGGCGGCCAGATCCAGGGTGTTAATGAAATCGCGGATGGTGTCGCGATCGATGACGTTGCCCCGGGTCAGCTCCTTGAGCTTCTCGTAGGGCTTGTCGATCCCCGCCTTGCGCATCACCGTCTGGATCGGCTCGGCCAGCACCTCCCAGGCCTGATCCAGATCCTGGGCCAGCTTCTGTTCGTTGAGCTTGAGTTTGCCCATCCCCTTCAGGGTCGAGCGATAGGCGAGCAGGCTGTAACCGAAACCGACCCCCATGTTGCGCAGCACCGTCGAGTCGGTGAGATCCCGTTGCAGGCGCGAGATCGGCAGCTTCTGCGACAGGTGGGTGAAGATTGCGTTGGCTAGGCCGCAGTTGCCTTCCGAGTTCTCGAAGTCGATGGGATTGACCTTGTGCGGCATGGTCGAAGAGCCGACCTCCCCCTTGACCGTCTTCTGGCCGAAATAGGCCATGGAGATGTAGGTCCAGATGTCGCGGTTGAAGTCGATGAGGATGGTGTTCCAGCGACAGAGGGCGTCGAAAAGCTCGGCCATGTAGTCGTGGGGCTCGATCTGGGTGGTGAAGAGGTTTTGGCTCAGCCCCAACTCACCCTCGATCACCCCCTTGGTCAGTTTCACCCAATCGACCTCGGGATAGGCCGAGAGGTGGGCGTTGAAGTTGCCGACGGCGCCGTTGAGCTTGCCGAGCAGCTCGACCCGGCCGATGTTGGCGCTCTGCTTGCGCAACCGCGCGGCGAAGACCGCCAACTCCTTGCCGATGGTCGTCGGCGAGGCGGTCTGGCCGTGGGTGCGGGCGAGCATCGGCACATCCTTGAAGTCGGCGGCCAGCTTGGCGATACCGGCGATGATCTCCTTCTGTGCCGGCACCAGCGCCGCCAGGCCGTCCTTGAGCATCAGGGCGTGGGAGAGGTTGTTGATGTCCTCCGAGGTGCAGGCGAAGTGGATAAATTCGGAAAGCTCCTCCAGGCTGGTGCCGGCGATCTGCTCTTTCAGATAATATTCCACCGCCTTGACGTCGTGGTTGGTCACCGCCTCGATGGCCTTGATCTTCTCGGCCTCGGCCGGAGTGAAATCGGCGACGACGGCGCGCAGCCGGGCCTCCTCCTCGGCGCTGACCGGGCGGCACTGGGGAATCCCCGACTCGGCGCAGAGGGCGAGCAGCCACAGCACCTCGACCTTCACCCGGTTGCGCAGCAACGCGTATTCGGAAAAACACTCCCCCAGTTCGGAAACTTTCGATGCATAGCGCCCGTCGAGCGGGCTGATGGCGGTAATCATAGGGATTCTCCTTGGAATTTAATGCGTCGGGAATATATAGCCCAGGCCGAACCTGAGCGCAAGCCTTGAGGGAAGGATAGGGGAGGGGAGCGCCTCTTGCCGGCATTTTTCTTCCCGTGAAGGGTTGTCACAAGTCCGGAACCGGACTAAGGTGATTACTGTCTTTTTATGAAATGAAGGCCGGTTTCCCCGGTCGCGATGAATCCTGCCTGGGAGGGCCTGCCATGTTACACCATTCCGCAATACCTCGACCTTCCTCCTTGAGGCCATCGCGTTACGATGGATTCCGTTCCGTTGCCCGGTGTGGACTCGTTTTTTTCAGGAGAGAAGGAGTTTGTGCGACGTATTTTGACGCAATGGGGTGTTGGGGTGAAAATAATTTTTATAAGCGGAGGTTGAAGTGGTTTTTTTAGCTCATAGCGCAAACGATTGCAACCGGCCTCATTTGGCAAAGGAGCATCTGACCGATGTTGCACGGCTCGCAGTAGAATTTTCCGGAGGGGCCGAATGGGGTGAGGAGGCCAACCTTGCCGGAGTGCTTCACGACCTCGGCAAGTATGCGGATTTGTTTCAGGCACGACTGCGTGGTGAAGCCAAGGGACTTGATCACTGGTCGCCTGGGGCTTGGTTGGCGCTCAGCGAATTTCAGGCTGTTGCCGCAGCGCTGGCAATTCAGGGGCATCACATTGGTTTGCAGCAAGGCGGCAACGGTGCCCTAAGAATGATGAAACAGGCAACTCCCAATACGTCAAGGCTCAGTGATGAGGATTTCAGTCGGCTGAAGGCAAGACTTGTGGCCGATGGCTTGCTCGCTGAAAAGCCTACAAATCCGGTCATCTCTGTAAAGGTTGGATTTCAATCCCAGATTTCATCGATGCTTGATGTCAGAATGCTCTTTTCTTGTCTCACCGATGCGGACTTTCTGGACACCGAAGCCCATTTTGAGGGAGATGAACAGGGTAAGCGTTATCGTGAAGCAGGGCCGAAATTGAACGCTGCACAAGCCTTGACCGCCCTTGACCATTATATGTCGGGCAAAATCCGCAGTGTGAACAAGGCGGACAAGTCCGTACTGGACGCCCGTAACGCCCTCTGGAACATGGTGACGACAGCGGCGGCGGCAGTGCCGGGGCTCTTGACGCTGACGGCTCCGACTGGAAGCGGCAAGACCTTGGCCATGCTGAAATTTGCACTTGAGCATGTGCGCAGAAACGGCCTCAAGCGGATCGTTCTTGTCGTGCCGTTTCTGTCGATCATCGAGCAGACAGCAGAAATCTACCGGTCGGTGTTTCAAAATTTTCCCGGCAACTTTGTCCTTGAACACCACAGCCTGGCCGGCTTGGGAAGCGAAGAGGCAACGGGCGATGCTGAAGCCGCCGCTGAGCGCGCCAGGCGACTATTGGCTGAAAACTGGGATGCACCGATCATCATCACCACTAACGTCCAGCTTCTTGAATCGCTCTTTTCCAACCGGCCGTCCGCCTGCCGCAAGCTCCACAATCTGATGGAATCGGTCATCATGTTCGACGAGGCCCAGACCTTGCCGCAGTCCCTGGCCGTGCCGACGCTTGCGGCGCTTTCCCATCTGTCCCGAACCTACCGGACAACGGTACTCTTTGCCACGGCAACCCAGCCGGCTTTCGATGCCTTGGACGGCGCCGTTGCGAAATTGGTTTATACAGGGTGGCGCCCCGTTGAGGCGGCGCCTGACCATGCCCGCCTGTACGGTGCGCTGCGCCGCTATGAGGTAGATTGGCCGGACCAGGGAGAATCAAAGAAGTGGACAACTCTGGCGGCAGAGATCAGAGCAGAGGAACAGGTGCTCTGCGTCGTGAACCTCAAGAGTCACGCGGCAGCGCTGCTTGAAGAAATGAAGCATGACGAGGCCGTTTTTCATCTTTCCACCAACCTCTGCGCTCTGCACCGCCGGGCGGTTCTGGATGAGGTGCGCGCTAGGCTGAAATCCGGACAGTCTTGTCGGCTGATCTCCACCCAATGCATTGAGGCCGGTGTCGATGTGGATTTTCCGGTGGTCTATCGCGCTCTCGCGCCGCTTGACGCCATTGCCCAGGCTGCCGGGCGCTGCAACCGGGAGGGACGACTCGCCGATGATGACGGCAATCGTAAAATGGGCGAGGTGCGAGTTTTTGAGCCCGACGTTGCAGGGGATTACCGGAAACGCTACCCGACGCGGCCATATTTCCAGGCTGCCGAAGTTACGCGCAGCATGCTCACGATTGCGGGCAAGGCGGGCCTTGATCTAAACGAACCGGCAGTTTTTCGCGATTATTACCATCGCCTCTATGACCTGACGAAACCGGAAACCCAGAACCGGGAGCTTACGGTGGCCCTGACTGCCGTTGATTTCGTTCGCGTTGCCAAGGAATATCGCCTTATTGACCAATCGGCCATCCAGTTACTGGTTCCTTACGATGCTGGTATGGACAGGTTCAATGAACTACGTCGTCAGCAGGAGGAGGAAGGGATAAACGCTCAGTGGATCAGGAGAGCTCAGGGATTGACCGTTAGTGTTTTTCGTCCGAGGCATGACCATCCAGCCTGGGGAGTGCTGATCCCCGCGAAACTGCGCTATGGCCAAGGGGTTTCGGATGAATGGTTCATTCTCGAGGATCGCCATGGAGATATGTACGATGATGTGTTCGGGCTGCGATTGCCGCAGTCACAGCAGATTTTGATTGGTTGAGGAAAGGAGGAATATGGTGAGCAAAAAAACCCACACCCTTGAGGTCTGGGGCGATCTGGCGTGCTTCACCCGCCCGGAAATGAAGGTGGAGCGGTTCAGTTATCCGGTCATTACTCCGTCCGCCGCGCGGGGAATCTTCGATGCCATCTACTGGGAGGGGATTCGGGATGCCAAAGGGATGCGTCCCTATTTTCATTGGCAGGTGGAGCGGATCGAGGTGCTGGAGATGCCCCGTTACATCGCCTTGCGGCGCAACGAGGTGAAGGACAAAGCCCCCGCGGATAGAACCATCAAGGCATGGATGGAAGGACGTGAACAGCCTGAGCCGCTCTGGGCCGATGGTGGCAAAGATGACCTGGGCACCGACCAAAAAGGCCGCACCCAGCGTCAGACCATGGCGCTAAAAAACGTCCGTTACCGGTTGACGGCTAGAATCATCCCAAAACCGGAATTTACGGCGCCAGATCAGATCAACAAGTTCGACAGCATGTTCGAGCGCCGGGCCAAACAGGGGAAATGTTTTCAGCAGCCGTTCTTCGGTTGTAGCGAATTCCCGGCATTTTTCGAGTATCTGCAAGCAGGCGAAGCACGGAGTTGTGCTGCGCCATTCGACCAGCATCTCGGCTGGATGCTGTACGACGTCTTTGATTTGCGGCGGGATGTCGTACGAGACGATACGCCATTCATCTCCCTTTTTGATGCAACAGTAAAGGGAGGCGTGCTGGAAGTTCCACCTTATGACAGCGAAAAAGTCCGTAAACCAGAAAGGGGGCGTATCTGATGCTGAATGAACTTGTACGTTACGCCCAAACCAATCTCGCTGGTTCAGAGCCCGGCTTCACCACTCGAACGGTACGATGGTTGGTGGAGCTCACCCCGGATGGTTGTCTCGTCAATGTCCTGCCGTTGGGGGACGACAAAGGAGAGCAGACTCCAAAATGCCCGGAGATGCACAACATGAATGCCGGTGGGCGAGCCCATTTTCTGGTGGAGACACTACAGACAGTTGCCCTGCTCAGCAAACCGAATGAAGATCCCAAAAAGGTTGCCGGCTCTCGCGAGAAACAGGCGTTTTTCTCGGAGATGGTTCGACAGGCATCGGTGGTTGCGCCTGCTATTCAGCCAATGGCCAGTTTCCTGGAGAATGCGGAGCAGGTTGAGATATTGCGCGGTCGCCTTGCTGCAGAAAAGGCTAAACCAACAGACTGGCTACGCTGGCGCGTTGCCGGTATTGATCCATTGCAGCAGACCGAGGTGCTCAACTGGTGGAGAAGCTGGCGTGAGGCAGATCAGATAAAAGGAAAGACAAATGAAAAACCGAAACGGGGCAAGGCGGCAGCGCAACCTCTGTTTGATTCGCCGCCGGCCGGGATGGTCTGTTTTTTGACTGGCGAAGCACTGGAGCCGGTTGCCACTCAGCCGAAAATTACCGGTCTGTCCGGTGTCGGTGGCCTTGGCACCGGCGACGTCATGGCCGGTTTTGACAAGGCGGCGTTTTGCTCATTCGGTCTGGAGCAAGCAAGTAACGCTGCCATGGGTGAGAAACCGGTTCGCGAATGTGTAGATGCGCTCAACCATCTCATCAAAAACCATTCGCGCAAGATGGCTAACACGCTCGTTGTCCATTGGTTCAAGGAAGCTGTGAGGCCGGAAGACGACCCGCTGGCTTTTTTGTTTGAGCCACCGGAACTGACCGAGGCGGCAGCCCAGAATTCGGTTAGACAACTCCTTGCTTCCTTACGTACCGGTCAACGGGCTGTTCTTGGAAACAATCGTTACTATGCTATGACGTTATCCGGCGCAGCGGGGCGGGTCATGGTGCGCGATTGGATGGATAGAAGTTTCGAGGATTTAGTTGCCAGGATCGATCAGTGGTTTTCTGACCTGGAGATCGTTGCCAGGGATGGTGGCAAGATAGCGCCTGACCCCAAGTTTCTCGCGGTGTGCGGCTCTATAATGCGAGACTTGAAAGACCTTCCTGCCCCTACGGCAACAACCCTCTGGCGAGTCGCCCTAGCCGGTTTGCCGATTCCTCAGCCTCTAATCGCTCAAGCCCTGGCCCGTTTTCGCGCCGACCTCATCGACGACAAATCGTTCAATCATGCCCGCATGGGCCTAATTAAAGCGTATTTCATTCGCAAGGGAGGAGATCACCAAATGAGTGCCTATCTCAACAAGGAGCACCCAGAGGCGGCCTATCAGTGTGGGCGTTTGCTGGCAACACTGGCTGGGTTGCAACGATCGGCTTTGGGGGACGTCGGCGCGGGGGTTGTCCAGCGTTACTATGTGGCGGCCAGCCAAACGCCCGGTCTTACCCTTGGTCGCCTGTTCAACAATGCCAAAAATCATCTGAACAAACTCGATGGTGGCCTTGCCTATTGGTACGAAGACCAGATTTCCGAGATTATGAGTCGCATTCAAGATCGCATCCCTTCAACCTTGAATCTGGATCAACAAAGCCTTTTTGCCTTGGGCTATTACCAACAGATGGCCGCCAATAGGGCGGGTAAAAATACCGACACTAACGAGATTACCAAGGGAGATAAATTATGAGTATCCAGAACCGCTACGAATTCCTCTTTCTTTTCGACTGCGAAAATGGCAACCCCAACGGTGATCCGGATGCCGGAAACAGCCCTCGCATCGACCCCGAGGACATGCACGGTCTTGTCTCGGATGTGGCGCTCAAGAGACGGGTGCGGAACTTCATCCTAGAAAAATTTGGCTCGGATATCGCTGCCGCAGCACCGAATGCTGTCTATGTCCAACATGCCACCAATCTAAACAAGTACATCACCAAGGCCCATGAAGAAACAGGCGGCAAACCTGAAGGCGGTGGTAACCGTAACCAGGTTGGCAGCGCCTGCGACTGGATGTGCAAAACCTTCTTCGATGTCCGTACCTTCGGCGCGGTGATGAGTACCGGCGCCAATGCCGGGCAGGTACGAGGGCCGGTTCAGCTCTCCTTTGCCCGTTCGGTTGACCCGATATTGCCGATGGATGCCTCCATTACCCGCATGGCGGTGGCAGAAAAAGTGAGCGGGGCCAAGGCGGCGGCTGATTACGAAAAATGGGAAAACGCACAGGAAGAGGACAAACTCCGCACCATGGGTCGCAAGTCCCTCATCCCTTACGGCCTCTACGTGGCCAAAGGTTTCATCAGCGCCAATCTCGCCAAGGGGACCGGCTTTTCCGATGCCGACCTGAACAACTTTTGGGAGGCGCTTCTCAACATGTATGACCATGACCGCTCCGCCAGCAAGGGGATGATGTCCTGCCGGGGGCTCTATGTGTTCAAGCACGTCGGCACCGACACTGACCAGAACCAGCGGGTCAAGCAGGCCATGCTCGGCTGCGCCCCGGCCCACAAGCTGCTGGACAAGGGGGCCATTGTGGAGATCGTCAGGAAATCGGCCAATTCACCTCGCAGTTTCTTGGATTACGAGGTCACTGTCCACCGCGACCGGCTACCGGCCGGCGTGGAATTGTTGACTCCATGAGCAAACTACTGACAGAGGGCGCGGAGACAATTGCCGTTTCCGCGCTCAATCAGTATGCCTATTGCCCCCGCCGCTGCGCATTGATCTTTATGGATGCCGAGTTCGAAGACAACATCCATACCCAGCGGGGCACAGCCGAACACGAACGGGCCGATCAGACTTTTCATGTCTGTGACGCCAAAGGCGTTCGTCTGGAGTACGCCCTGCCAATCTGGTCCCAACGCCTGGGGCTTTCGGGGCGGTGTGACGTGGTGGAGTTCCACGCCGACGGTACTGTCTACCCGGTGGAATACAAACACGGCAAAATGAGGAAATGGCTCAATGACGACCTGCAACTGGCCGCGCAGGCCCTTTGCCTCGAGGAGATGCTGAGTGTAAGGATCGAGCGGGGAGCAGTTTTTCACAAAAGCTCAATGCGCCGCCGAGAGGTCGAATTTACTCCCGAATTGCGCCGACAGGTGGAGGCGATGGCGAACGCAATTCATGAGCTGCTGGCATCCGGGAACCTGCCGCCGCCGATCAATAATCAGCGTTGTCCGGAGTGTTCATTGAGGAATATTTGCCTGCCCGCCGTGATCGCCGAGAAGGAGCGGGGACGCAAGGCGGCGCGGGAGTTGTTCATTGTCGAAGGAGGGATGTGATGGAAACGAAGCTGGCGGTATTCCAGAGCAAGGAAATTCGGCGGACGCTGCACCAGGGCGAGTGGTGGTTTTCGGTTGTGGATGTCTGCGGTGCGTTGACGGAGAGTGCCGATGCCGGGGCATACTGGCGCAAGCTGAAACAGCGACTTGGGCAAGAAGGGAGTGAAGTCGTGACATTTTGTCACGGGTTGAAACTGGTCGCTCCTGACGGGAAGCTGCGGGCGACCGACTGCGCCAACACCGAAGGCCTGTTCCGCATCATCCAGTCCATTCCCTCCCCCAAGGCCGAACCGTTCAAACGCTGGCTGGCCAAGGTCGGCTACGAGCGGGTGCAGGAAATCGAAGATCCCGAGCTGGCGACGAAGCGCACTCGCGAACTGTACCGGGCCAAGGGCTACTCGGAGGCGTGGATCGAAAAGCGGATGCGCGGCATCGCGGTGCGGGCGGAGCTGACCGAAGAATGGAAGAACCGGGGCGTGAATGGAGAACCGGAGTACGCGATCCTGACCGCCGAAATCGCCAAGGCCGCCTTCGGCATGACGCCGAGCGAATACAAACAGTTCAAGGGGTTGAAACGGGAAAACCTGCGGGATCACATGACCGATCTGGAGCTGATCTTCTCCATGCTGGGCGAGGCGGCGACGACGGAAATCGCCCGCAAGCAGGATGCCCAGGGCTTTCCGGAAAACCGGGTGGCGGCCCATAAAGGCGGTCGGATCGCCGGCGAGGCGCGGGAAAAACTGGAAGTGGAAACCGGCGAAAAAGTATCCACGGCGGAAAATTATCTGGACGAACCCGAAAGCCGCAAGCGGCTTAAAGGGAGAAAGCCATGAAACATCTCCTCAACACTCTGTTCGTCATGACCGAAGGCAGCTATCTGCACCTCGAGGGCGAAACGGTCAAAGTCAAGGTCGATGGCGAAAACCGCTTACAGGTGCCGCTCCATCATCTTGGCGGGATCGTCCTCTTCGGCAACGTCATGACCACCCCTTTTCTGCTGCACAAATGCGCCGAGGATGGACGGGGCGTGGTGTTGCTCGACCGCAACGGCCGTTATCGCTGCCGGATGATCGGCAAGGTCGGCGGTAACGTGTTGCTGCGCCATCAGCAGCATCTCGCCATCGAGGATGCGCCCCGGCAGGCGGCCATTGTCCGCAACCTGGTCGCCGGCAAAATCCAGAATGCCCGGCAGGTGCTGTTGCGCGGCCAGCGGGAAGCGAAGGACGAAGACTCCGCCGCCGCCTTACAGAGTGCCGCCGATCTGCACGGCCGCGCCGTCGAACGCCTTGCCCCGGCGACCGAAATCGATTTCATGCGCGGCCTCGAAGGGGAATCGGCGCGGGTTTACTTCGACTGTCTCGACCGGATGCTGACCCAGAACCGCGAGCATTTCCGCATGAACGGCCGCAACCGCCGCCCGCCTCGGGATCGCATCAACGCGCTGCTCTCCTTCCTTTATGTGCTGCTGCTCAACGACTGCGTTTCCGCCGTTGAAGGGGTCGGTCTCGATCCGCAGATGGGCTTTCTCCACGTCATGCGGCCGGGGCGGCCCTCCCTCGGCCTGGATCTGATGGAAGAGTTGCGGCCGATTCTCGCCGATCGCCTGGCACTGACCCTCATCAACCTGCGGCAGATCAATCCCGACGACTTCGACGAGCGGCCGGGCGGCGCGGTCTATCTCAACGAAAAAGGGCGCAAGGCGGTGGTGACCGCCTATCAGAAACGCAAACAGGATGAACTCCGTCACCCGGTCCTCGACCAGACCGTGCCGCTGGGCCTGATCCCCCATGTTCAGGCGCGGCTATTGGCCCGCCATCTGCGCGGCGACACCGAAACCTACACGCCGTATCTTTATCGTTGAGGGTGCCATGTGGCTGATCGTGACCTATGATGTGAACACCGAGGACAAGGCCGGGCAGAAGCGCCTGCGGCGGGTGGCGAAGGTGTGCAAGAGCTACGGGCAGCGGGTGCAGAAGTCGGTCTTCGAGTGTTCGGTCAACGACATGCAGTACGAACAGATGAAGCGGGAGTTGGTCAAGGAAATCGACAAGGCCTGCGACAGTTTGCGGATTTACCGACTCATCGGCGCGCGGGACTGCGTCATCGACAGCTTCGGCGTGGATGATTTCGTCAATTTCGAAGAACCGCTGATTGTTTGACGGCCGTGCGCGAACCCCCTGCGATAGGGTTTTTGCCGGGGTGTTCGCGGGAAGGGAAAATGTTGAGATGATGACATTTTTTCAATCGGGAGAATTTCTAATCCCGGAAAGGAGTGGATGTTCAGGCCGGTTCGCGGAAACCGGCGAAAAAGCACAATGGCAACAACAGGTTCGCAAGAACCTGAGCGGCCGGGGCTTGTCCCCGGCCGAGGATTGAAACATGGGGTTGCATACACCGAAACCCTCGACAGCGCGAGCGGCCGGGGCTTGTCCCCGGCCGAGGATTGAAACTGCGTGAACAACGGGAATTTAAGCCACAAGGCAATGAGCGGCCGGGGCTTGTCCCCGGCCGAGGATTGAAACAATCTCAGCTCGGCCGAGATTGAGGAGTACGGCAAAGAGCGGCCGGGGCTTGTCCCCGGCCGAGGATTGAAACTTTTCTAGGATTTGGTGGGGCGCGATGGACGTCGGGAGCGGCCGGGGCTTGTCCCCGGCCGAGGATTGAAACCTCGGCATAAATACGGCGCTGTAATCCGTCCGGCGAGCGGCCGGGGCTTGTCCCCGGCCGAGGATTGAAACAAGCTTCCGGCGTCGGCCGGATAATCAGAATGGCAGAGCGGCCGGGGCTTGTCCCCGGCCGAGGATTGAAACCGAGCGAGTCCCGCAGACAATGCCGCGCCAGGGGGCGAGCGGCCGGGGCTTGTCCCCGGCCGAGGATTGAAACATAAAACCCCCGCACCGATTTCCTGGCCCAACAGGGAGCGGCCGGGGCTTGTCCCCGGCCGAGGATTGAAACTGCTTACACTCTGGATAGCCGCTACAACTCCACGAGCGGCCGGGGCTTGTCCCCGGCCGAGGATTGAAACAGTTCGAGACGGTGGGCGGGTTCGAGGGGATCAACGAGCGGCCGGGGCTTGTCCCCGGCCGAGGATTGAAACTTCGTGCTGGTACGAGTTACTACCCGGTTTCCACGGAGCGGCCGGGGCTTGTCCCCGGCCGAGGATTGAAACTTGCTGTGTTAGGTAAAAGTGCGAACCTAGCAAAGAGCGGCCGGGGCTTGTCCCCGGCCGAGGATTGAAACTTCGGTCATCACGGCCGGGAAGGCTTTGCGCAGACGAGCGGCCGGGGCTTGTCCCCGGCCGAGGATTGAAACCGGTATCAACCCGCCAAAGCACATCAACCTCCCGGAGCGGCCGGGGCTTGTCCCCGGCCGAGGATTGAAACAGCCGTGGCATATTGCTGGCATGGCACCCCGAGGGGAGCGGCCGGGGCTTGTCCCCGGCCGAGGATTGAAGAGGCTCTGCCCTTCGACCCGCTCAGGGAGCTTCCCCCCCCTTTGACAAAGGGGGGCTGGGGGGGATTTCCCGTTGCTTTACAGGCAAATCCCCCTCGTTCCCCCTTTTTCAAAGGGGGATGATCCAAGGCCCGCCGTTGGCCTCTTTGCTGGAAATTGACGTCAGTCTGACTTCTCTTCATCCCCCCTGTTCCTGATCTCCCCCTTTCTTTATCGCCATAAAGACCCCGCCGACGATCAGGGTGCCGCCGATGAGGATGTTGGAGGTCAAGGGTTCGCCGAGGGCGAGGACGCCGGTGAGGGCGCCGACCAGGGGGATGCCGTAGAGAAGGTGGTTGGTGAGGCCGACGCCGAGGGCGGGGATGGCCTGGTTCCATAGGTGATAGGCCAGGGCCGAACAGAAGGCGCCGAGAAAGAAGACACCGCCCCAGGCGGTGAGGGAAGGGTGGGGTAGGGGGAGCAGCCAGGCTTCGAGGAGCGCGCCCGGCAGCAACGTCAAGGTGCCGACGGTGGTGATGCGGAAGGTTAGCAGCAGGTTGGGATAGCGGGCGGTGAGCCGGTCGGCGAGAAAGGTGTAGCCGACCCAACTGGTGACGGCGGCGAACATGAGCAGATCGCCCAGCAGGGTCGCCTCGCCCTTGTCGGGTCCGACCAGCAGGCCGACCCCGGCCAGGGCGACGAGGAGCCCGGCGATCACCGCCATGCGCGGGCGGCGGCGGTGGCGGATGGCGTTGACCGCCTCGGTGGTCAGGGGGATGGTGGCGACGATGAGGGCGCCGTGGGTGGCGGTGGTGTATTTGAGGCCGAAGTTTTCAAAGCCGAAGTAGACGGTGACGCCGATGAAGCCGAGCAGGAAGAGGGCGCCGCGATCCTCGCGGTCGATGCGCGTATGGCGATGACGGCGGGCCAGGGGCCAGATCAGCAGACTCGCGAGCGCGAAGCGCAGAAAGGCCAGGGTAAAGGGCGGGATCTCCTGAACGGTCACGCGGGTGACGGCGAAGGACATCCCCCAGACGCAAACGACGAAGAGCGCCGGCAGAAAATGACGCCAGGAGAAGCGGGTGGGAGGGGGTTGCATAGGCTTTGCCAGGTAGGGAGTCCGTTGCGGGTTCGGGTGGTTAAGTTATCTGGGCGCGCAGCGGTTCAGGATCAGCCAATAGATGCCGAGTTGCCGGACGGCTTCGTTGAAGGCCTGAAAATCCACGGGTTTCTGGATATAGCTGTTGGCCCCCCGGTCGTAGCTGGCGAGGATGTCCCGCTGCTCGCTGGAGGTGGTGAGAATCACCACCGGCAGATGCCGGGTCCGTTCGTCGGCGCGGATGCGTTGCAGGACTTCGATGCCGTCCACCTTGGGCAGATGCAGATCGAGCATCACCAGTTGGGGCTGTATCGAGGTGTCGCGCTCGGCATACTGCCCGGTTCCGAACAGCCAATCAAGGGCTTCGGCGCCGTCGCGGGCCACCACGACGGTATTGGCGATTTTATTTCTTTCCATGGCTCGGACGGTCAGGGCGACATCGTCCGGGTTATCCTCGACCAGCAAAATGATTTTTTCACTCATGGCAATGATGTCTCCGTCCGGGGGCTCCCGGGAAGGGTGAAATAGAAGACGGCGCCTTGATCGATCTCGGATTCGGCCCAGATACGACCGCCGTGTTTGTGAATGACCCGGGCGACGGTGGCCAGGCCGACGCCCGTGCCGGGAAAATCCTCCACCCGGTGCAGTCGTTGAAAGGGCACGAAGAGTTTTTCGGCGTAGCGCATGTCGAACCCGACGCCGTTGTCCCGGACGAAAAAGACGGTTTCGTCGTCGATTGTCACACGGTCGAAGACAAGCCGGGCGTCGGTCTGCCGGGCGCTGTATTTCCAGGCATTGCCCAGCAGATTGTCGAGGGCGATGGCGAGCAGCTTGGGATCGCCCTCGGCTTGCAGGTCGGGCGTTATTTCCCAGGTCACTTGCCTTTGAGGTTCCTGCGCCGCCAAGCGCTGCAGGGCGGTTTCCGCCAGTCGGCTCAAATCGACGATCCGCCGCGACAGATCACTTCGAGAGACCCGCGAAAGGAGGAGCATATCCTCGATCAGCAGGCCCATGCGTTGGGCCGCCATGCGGATGCGTCCGAGGTAGTCGCGGCCGGTGTCGTCCAAGTGTTCCCAACAGTCTTCGAGCAGGGCCTGGGAAAAGCCGTCGATGCCTCGCAGCGGCGCCCGCAAGTCGTGGGAAACGCTGTAGGAGAAGGATTCGAGTTCCTTGTTGGCCGCCTCCAACTGGACGGTGCGTTCGTGGACCCGCTGTTCCAGGGTGATATTGAGCTCACGGATTTCTTCCTCGGCCCGTTTCTGCTCGGTCACATCCCAGAGGATGCCGGAAATCCGCCAAGGAGCTCCAAGATCGTTCCGATAGAGCTTGCCCCGCATGGTGAGATGCCGCCGCGTTTCGTCGGGGAGGATGACCTGAAACGTGGTCTCAAGGGGGACATCCTCCGTCGCTGTTCGCCGCAGGGTCTCGGCAAAGGGTTGTCGATCCTCTTCCGCGACCAGCGCGGCGACCCCGGAAAGATCGGTCGGCGCCGCCTCCGGAGCCAAGCCGAGAATACGGCGGGTCAGTTCGTCGCACAAAATTCGATCCTCGGCGATTTGCCAATGCCAGGATCCGAGATGGGCGGCCCTGAGGGCGAGATTGAGGCGTTCCTCGCTTTCGCGCAAGGCTTGTCGCGCCGCCCGTTCCCCGGTCTGATCGCGAAAGATCAGGACCGCGCCGCTGACCGTGCCCCGATCGTCGCGGATCGGCGCCGCGTTCGCTCCGACCGGCAAGCTGGAGCCGTCGCGAGCCATGAGCAGCAGCGGATGCTCCGGATCGTCGCCGCCGTCCCGCGGCGTATCCTCCAAAGTCCCGAGGTTCACAGGTAAAGCGGTTTTTTCGTCATAAAGGCAAAGCACTTTTTCCAGGGGGCGGCCGAGGGCGTCCGCCACGGGCCAGCCGGTCAGTTGCTCGGCCACCCGGTTCATCCGCAGGATGCGCCCTTCGGTATCGGTGGAGATCATCCCTTCTCCGATGCTGCGCAGGGTGACGGCGAGTTGCTCATTGGTCGCGCGAAGCAGGTTTTCCGAGCTCGACAGACTGACCGATGCCGAATTGAGCGCCTGGGCTAGTTGTCGAACCTCTTCGGAGGAGGGCTTCAGGTCGATGGTCGCGCCCTTGTTGCTGTCGAGACTCAAGGCGAAGCGGGAAAGTTCCTCGATGGCTTTCACCGGACGACTCAGTACTCGCCCCAGTAAGGCCAATCCCAGGATCAGCGCGGGGATGCCGACGAGCAGACTGTTTTCCCAAACGGCTCGTTGCTGGGCGGCGATGGCTTCGAGGTCGAAGGTGATTCGCGCCCAACCGATCAAGCGGCCGGCATTGATCGGCTGAAAAATCGTCAGGTGATCGTTCGCCACTTCCAGATATTCCACCGGGTTTTTGGGAAGGTTCAACGGCGGCGATAGCTGTTTGAGAAGTGGCGTTTCCTGTGGTGAACGTTCGACGAGGGTGATGACGGTGCCGTCGGCCTCGGCGATGAGGATCCCGGTGATGTCGGGTAGGGCCAGGGTGCGCATGGCGAAGGAATCGAGCCCGGCGAAATCCCCCACCACCAGCATTTCGGCGCAGCTTTCGGAGATATTTCGGCCCATGGCGGCGGCGTTGCGGCTCATGACCTCCTGGTGAATGCGAGCTTGCCGGGAACTGGTCACGGCGGCGTAGGTGAACAGAGAAAAAATCAGGATCAGGGCGCCGGCCAGAAAGAGTTGTCGGTGCAGATGCAAGGGTCGCATGAAATGCCTATCCGGATTCAGGGCTCTGACGCGCAGGTTTCCGCGGTCAGGGTCTCCAGGTCGATTTCTTCGAGACTACGGTAATCCCGGTGGTAATCGGCCGGTATCGGATGGGCCAGGCCGATCGACTTGAGGAGAGATTCATGACGCGGATTCGCGCCGATAGCGAGGATCGTCTCAAGAAACCGTTCACGAACGTCCTGGGGAAGCCGGGGGTGGGCGGATAGCGGGTGGGGCGCCAGGGGGGCGGTCTGGTAGATGATCCGCATCCCTTCACGAATTTCATTGGAGGCGGTATCGAGGTTGACGTCGAGGGTCACGCCGGCGTCGGCCTTGCCGAGCAGCACGGTTTTGAAAACATTCTGGGTGCTTCCCTCGTAAAGGCGGATAAAGCTGTATGCGAGCAGGTCGTGGTGCAGTCCGTCGCGAACAAAGACGCTACACAGATTTTTCGCCCCGACAAAAGCGATTTTTTTGTCGAGTAGATCATTGACTTCGGTGACGGGGGAATCTTTTTTTACAAAAAGCACCCCTTTGAGCATGGCACTGCTCCGTACCAGGGGGAGATAACGCTGACTCCGCCAAGCCTGCACGGCCTGGGTGGAATTGGTAAAGATGAAATCGGGGAGACCGCTTTCGAGCTGCTCTTCGAACTCCTCCATTCCGGCAAACACCTTGAGTTCCAGTTTTAGACCGCTTTTCTGGGAAAGCAGTTCCAGAAAAGGCGTCCAGTCGCGGTACATGTCGACCGGCGGCCGTTGGGGAATGAGCGCGAGGGTGTAGGGGGCGGGCTTTTCCGCGCCGGCGGCGGTTTGAAGGAGTGCGCAGGCAAAATAAACAACCCCCAGGAACAACCGGGTCATCAGCGGTTTCAAAATCCCCTCCCTTGAAAAATGGTGGTCAGGCCTGCCGCGGCAGGGTGAAGGCGATCCGGGTTTCCTTGCCGGGGGTGCTTTCCAGCCGGATCTTGCCGCCGTGAGCCTCGACGATCTGTTTGACGATGCTCAGTCCGAGTCCCAGGCCGCCCTTGGCCGTGTTCGAGGCATCGATCCGATAGAATTTATCGAAGACTTTTCCGATTTTGTCCGCCGCGATACCGACTCCCTCGTCGGCAACGGAACAGTGGAAATTTTCGCCGTCGACATCCGCTACCAGCCGAATCGTGCTTCCCGCGGGGGAGAATTTGACGGAATTTTCCAGCAGGTTTTCCAGAACTTTGGAAATTTTCAGCGGATCGAGATACCAGCGGATCGTGGGATCGTCCGGCAGGGATAGCTCGAAAAAATGGTTCGGAGCCTGTTGCCGGAGGCGTTTCATCACGTCTTCGAACAGCGGCTCCAGCATGTGGAAATCGCGATGAATGGTCATCCCCTGACCGGATTCCATGCGCCCGAGATCGAGAAGTTCATCGACGATTGCCGCCAGTTGACGACTTTTGGCATGGGCGATTTCCAGGAATTCCCGTTGTTGTTCCGGTTCGGTGACCTGCATCAGGTCGTGCTGGAGGAGCAGTTCGAGGTAGCCGATGATGCTGGTGAGGGGGGTATTCAACTCGTGGGCGGCGGTGGAGATGAATTCGCTCTTCAGTCGCTCCAGTTCCCGTTCGTAAGTGACGTCGCGCAGAACCGTCACCGATCCGCTCGGTTCTCCCCGCGCGTCCTTCATCCGCGAGGTCCGGGCCTCGATGACCAAGGGCGACCGGCCGTCCCGACGGGACAGTTCCAAATGGGTTTTTACGGGGTCCTCGATAGCGATGCGGGCTTGGAGAATCTGGTCGAGCAGACTTTTCTCGCGGATGACCTGAGCGACCTGACGCTGGATCGCCGTTTCCGAGGACAGACCAAGAAGGCTTTCGGCCCCGGGATTGATCAGCACCACCCGCTGTTCCTCGTCGCAAACGATCAATCCGTCCGGCACCGAGCGGATGATATGCTCGATCTTGCTTCGGGCGGCCTCTTCCTGGCGTCGGGATTCACTCAGGGCCGTCTCGGCGGCGATTCTTTCGCGACGGACGGCGGCCTCGGTCAATTCGCGGCGCAGGACCGGAGCCAAGCGAGTTAGGTTTTCTTTGTATACGTAATCCTTGGCCCCGGCCCGCATCAGTCGCACCGCCGTCTCTTCGCCGATGGCTCCGGAAATGATGATGAAGGGGATATCCAGGCCGCTTTCGGTGAGAATTTCCAGGGCTTGCAGACCGTCGAAAGCGGGAAGGGAATAGTCGGAAAGAATCACATCCCAGCCCCCTCGCGGCAGGGCCCGCCGGAGCTCCTCGACGGTGTCGACGCGGGTCGCGGCGACCGCGAAACCGTTTTTGCGGAGCTCCCGCAGGATAAGCTCGGTGTCGTCCGCCGAATCTTCAATCAACAACAGTTGGAGGAGATTGTTCAT
Source organism: Desulfuromonas acetexigens (assembly GCF_900111775.1). NCBI lineage: Bacteria > Pseudomonadati > Thermodesulfobacteriota > Desulfuromonadia > Desulfuromonadales > Trichloromonadaceae > Trichloromonas > Trichloromonas acetexigens. The sequence goes on from NZ_FOJJ01000001.1 coordinate 121,402, forward strand.
CGCGGCCGCTCGCAATGACGGATTAAAAGGAAAAATCTACTTCAAGGGTAAATTGACCAGGCCGAATGTCAAGCAAGCGAGGGGGGCGGAACGCTCTCCCCTCGCCACGGCCAAGTTCGCTCATGAGGCATCGGCCGGCGCCGGGAGAATCAGCTGCTCGATCCGACGGGCCGCTTCCGTGTCCGCCAGCACCAGCAGGGCGTCATCGGCGAGGATTTCCGTCTGGCCGTTCGGGACGACGAACTCATCGTTGCGGGAGATGGTGATCAACAGCGTTCCCCGCGGCAGCCCCAACTCGGAAAGTTTTTTGCCTAGCGCCGGTGAAGTTGTTGGTACATGGATTTCGGTAATGCGGGTGCGGGGGATGCTCAGTCCGCTCTGATCGCGGCGGGCGTCCATCAGGATCGCTTCGGTTTCGATGACGCTGACGCCCGAGGCGAGCAACATGAGGCGAGCCATCGCGTAGGCGATCTCCATCTCGCCGTAGATGCATTGCGTCTGGGGAAAGGCGCAGAGCTGATTGAACTCGGCGGGTTGGTGGACGCGGATGACGATCTCGATCGCCGGGTTCACCTGACGTGCGTACTCGACGGCGCGGCGCACGGTAATAGGCTCCGCCGAGGTAATGAGCAGAAGCCGTGCGTCGGCGATCCCCGCGCTTTCAAGTAAAGCCGGCTTGCCGCCTTCGCCGTGAATCACCGGCACTCCCGCGCGGCGCAGCCTTTCAACGGTTGTCAAATCCTGCTCGATGACGATGAACGGCAGCTGGCGCCGGCGCAGGAAACCGGCCAGTACGGCACCGACGCGGCCGTGGCCGATCAGAATCGCTTTTTTGGGCCCGGCGGCGGCATCATCTTCCGCTCGCGGCGACAGGATCGGTTCGACATCGAGGATCCGGGAGGTGGGCTCGTCGGGATCGATCGGCCGTTCAAAGGGTTGCAGCAGGGCCGCGCGGACCGATTCTTCATCGTCGGCGCGCGCCAGAACGGTCACCTGATCCCAGCCGAGCAGGCGGGTGTGGCCGGTCGGAGCGACGACCTCGCGGCCCCGGGTGATCAGGGTAATCAAGGCGCGGGGCGGGAGAGCCAGGTCGCGAATCCGTTGCCCCGGCCGGCCTTGCGGACCGGGCAGGTCGATGACGAAGAGATCGAGGTCGCTATGGGCCATCGCCACCAGTTCGAGGCCGTAACGCGGCTGCGGCCGCGCCGGTTCCGACAGGCCGAGGCGGCGGGCCAGAACGCCGAGGGTCGACCCTTGCATGGAAATCGAGAGCAGGACGGCGAAGAAGACGAGATTGAACACTTCTTCGCCGATGGGAAGGCCGGCGGCCATGGGATAGGTCGCCAGGACGATGGGAACCGCGCCGCGCAGGCCGGCCCAGCACATGAAGTGACGCTCTCGGATCCCGATCTTCATGCCGATGGTGCCGAGCCACACGGCGGCGGGTCGGGCGATGAATGTCAGCACCAAAAACAGGATAATCCCGTTGATCCACAACGTCGACCATTGTCTGGGAAAGACCAGGAGGCCCATCATCACGAATACGCCAATGTTGGCAATCATCGACAAAGCGGCCGAAAAATTGCGAATGCCCTGTTTGTAGATGAAATGCTGGTTTCCCATGACGAAGCCGGCAGTGAATGCCGCGAGCATGCCGCTCGCCTGAGCAAGCTCGGAGACGCCGTAGGTCAGGAGAACGACCGCGAGCAAGAGGACGTAGTAATAGCCGCGCTCTTGTGGATTCAATCGGTTGAAGATCGCCAGCGCGCCGCGTGCCATTAACCAGCCGATCAGCGGTCCTGCCAGGAACTTCCACAGGAATAACGGCACGATCAGCAAGCCGCCGCTTGAACCGGTGGACAATCCCTCCACGACGACGAGGGTCAGAAGGATGGCCATAGGGTCGTTCGCCGCGCTTTCGATCTCGATGGTCGACGACAGTTTGGAGGGTAGCGACTGGCGGCGCAGGATCGAAAAGGTCGCCGCCGCATCGGTTGAGGAGATAAGCACGGCGAGCAGCAGGGACATCGCCGTCTCCCACCCCAGCACAAAGTGGAGAAAGGCGAAGGTCGTCGCGGCGGTCAGGATGACGCCCCAGGTCGCCATCCCTCCAGCCGGCAGCGCAACCGCCTTGAAGTCGGTTCGTTTGGTCGCGAGCCCGCCATGAAAGAGGATGAATACCAGAGCGGCATTCGCCAGGTTGTTGGCCGCTTCAACATTGTCGAAGTGCCAGATGCCGAGGACATCGCTTCCAGCGGCAATCCCGACGCCGAGAGCGACCAAAATCACCGGGACGCTCCAGCGATCGAGCCACACCGCCGCAAGCACCACGCCGAGGAGGAGAAGGGGAACGACGAGATAAAGAAAATCCATATTTTCCATGTAGGGGATCAGGCCTTGTGGCCGCGAATTACCAGGGCGTCGCAGGGGAGGGCGGAAACGACGCGCTTGGCGACGCTGCCGACGAAGGCCTCGGGCAAGAGGCCCCGTACCCGGGAACCGAGAACGACCAGGTCGATGGAGGAGCTTTCGACCAGTTCTTGCAGCAGTTCGGTCAGATTGCCCCCCTCGATCAGCACGTCGAAACGCGCGCGCTGCTCCGCGGGGAGGTTGACGGTATCAAGAAAGGCCAGATATTCCCGCCGCGCTGCCAGGCGCATCTGCTCGCGATAGCTTTCCACATCCTCTACCGCGTAGGAGCCGGGGGCGCCGTGGGCGTGGAGAAGGCGCAGGGTCCGGTCGGGGAAAAAGGCGGCGGCGGCTTCCAGCGCCTGGCGCGAGGCGTCGGAATAGTCCGCGGCGACGACGATGTTGTTGTAGGGGCCGTGGACCCGGTCGGTGACGATGAGCAGGGGGATCAGGGAGCCGCGCATGAGTTCGTCCACGGTTTCGCCGAGGGTGAAGCGCCCGAGCATTTCGTTGCGGGCGACGCCGGTGACGATGAGATCGCAGCCCTCTTCCCGGGCGATGCGTAAAACCGTCTTCGAGGGATGCCCTTCTTCGATGCGCACGGCGACCCGGTTTCCGCCTTGCACCAGGGCATTGAGAAGCTGCCGTTTGGCGCTTTCGATAAGGCGGTTGTCGGGCCGGGACTGAGGGGAGAAACGGGTGCGCCGAGCCAGGCGTGTCTTGGGTTGCCGCTCGAGGACATGCACAACCAGTAATTTACAATCGTATTGATGAGCCAAGGCCAGGGCGCGGGCCTCGGCCCGGTCGCTGCGGGCGCTGAAATCGGTGGCCAGAAGGATTTTGCGGGGGGGGATGGACATGATTTCTCCTCGGATTATCCACGGCGGTAGTGACTGCCCGGAAACTATAGCAGAGTGCGACGGCAGGCGGAAGGGATTTCCGCCCGGCGAAACAGGTCCCTGGCGTCGTGAATATTTAATGCTTGGCCTTTGCCCGGCAAGCTCTTTACAATACCCCCCTATCCCTGCCTGTCGCTGAGAATCCCCGGGAGTTCACCTTTGTCCGAGACTTTGCCCACGACCACCGTTGCCGAAGAGGATTTTCAGGGGCTGTTGCACCGCCTGGCCGGCAACCGCAGTGGTGATGCCCTCGAAACCCTGGTCATGGTCGTCGATTGGCTGCGCCCCAAGACTCCGGAGAACAAGGGGTGGGCCGAAGGGCGCATGAATTATCTGACAATCGCCCTGGAGTCGTCTGATCTCCTGCCGCCGCCGGTTCTCGACGGCCTCCGGCACTGGCTGGGGAAGACGCAGTTTTTCAATGCCTTCGCTGGCCTCGGGGTTTTTTCCCGGCGGGGATTCGTGCGGGAATTCGCCGAGCGCTGTCACGAACATATCAGTCCCACTCCACCGGCGCATAACTATCTGCGGGATATTCTCCCCTTGGTCTTTCATCAGGAAACGGACCCCCGTTGGGTCGCTTCCGTCTCGGATGAATCCTGGAGCCGGCTCTTTCTGGCGGTACGCCGCGCCCTGGTTCTGCCGGGGCGTCCCGATCCGGCGTTGACCCCCATTGAGGCCGCCCTGTACGCCATGGAGATGCTCTCCATCTGGGGTGCCGCCGAAGAGCTCGAACCGGAGTTGATGCGTCTCGATCCCGAGCTCTCGCAAAGTGATTCGGCTTTTGTCGCGCTACAACGGGAAATCGCCCTCTATGTTGAGCAGGCGCGCGCCCGGCTTAATCAGCCCGATCTTCCCGAAAGCGACGACAGTCACGCCCGGGTGCTGCTCGACCAATGTCGCGAGCAGCTCGCCCGTTTCCGCAAAAAAATCCTGACCCGGGGGACAACCATCTCCCTGGCCCATCTCCTCGAACGGCTGGATCAGACTTTCACTCGCATCGAGGATCTGCTCGACGTGCTTTCCCTCGACCCCGCCGTCGGCGGCGCGGCCCGAGGGCGCCTTTTCAAGCGCCTGGTGCAGGCCAGTTCCGAACGTCACAGCCCGCGCCTGCTCTGGCAGCGCAATGTGCGGCTGTTGGCCCGCAACATCACCGAAAGCGCCAGCAACCACGGGGAACATTACATTACCCGCGACGGCCGCGAATATCTGGCCATGCTCCGTTCTGCGGCAGGGGCGGGAGTGCTCATCGCGCTGATGGCCCTGCTCAAGCTGTGGATCGTCGAGCTGCCGCTGAAGCCGGTGGCTGAAACCTTTCTCGTCAGTCTCAATTACGGCCTCGGTTTTGTCTTCATCCACATGCTGCATTTTACCGTGGCGACCAAGCAGCCGGCCATGACCGCCGCCTGTTTCGCCGGTGCGGTGGAGCGGGAGGAGCAGGGACGGGCCAACCAGAAGAAATTGGCGGCCCTGCTGATACAGGTGTGCCGTTCCCAGTTCGCCGCCGTTGTCGGCAACGTCTCCGTCGCCGTGGCCGTGGCGCTTCTGGTTGGCGGGCTTTATCGTCATCTCACCGGAAGGTCCCTGCTGGCGGAGGAGGCGGTGGTCTATCAGCTGCATGTCTTGCATCCCCTTTTGAGTCTGGCATTGTTCCATGCCGCCATCGCCGGGGTCTGGCTCTTTTTTTCCGGTCTGGTCGCGGGGTTTTACGACAACCGCGCCGCCTACCTCGATGTGCGCCGCCGTCTGCGGCGCAATCCCCTGTTGACGGCCTTGCTTTCCCCCGAGCGACAGGGGCGGCTGGCCGACTATGTGCATGACAATTACGGGGCCCTGGCCGGCAACTTCATCTTCGGCCTGCTTCTCGGGGTGACCGGCTATGTCGGAAGTCTGCTCAGTTTACCGCTGGATATCCGTCATATCGCCTTTTCGTCGGCCAACCTCGGCTATGTCATGAGCGGGGATGAACTCTCCCCGGCGGCGTTCCTGCTCAACCTGGCCTTCGTTCTGCTCATCGGGATGATCAACCTGCTCGTCAGTTTTTTTCTCGCTCTGTGGGTGGCGTTGAAGTCCCGGAGTACGCGCATGGGTCGTCTTTCTGCCCTCTGGCGTGCTTTCTACGACCGGGTGCGAGAGGATCCCCTGGTGCTGGTTTTGCCGCCGCGAGTGCTGTCGCAGATCAAGACCGGGGAAGACCCCATGAAGTGACGCCTTTTCTTTGGGGATGAATGCGGGATTTTTCGTAAATAAACCTTGACATTCGCCACCGGCTTCTTTATTTTCAGCTCTTCTGTGAGTCCCCGTTACCCAAATTCACAGTTTACGCATAGAGAGGAATTTCATGAGCACGCAAGTCGCCAAAGAATCAGATATCAAGAGAGCATGGTTCGTCGTCGATCTGGAAGGCAAGGTTCTGGGTCGGGCGGCCACCGAGATTGCCCGCGTACTGCGCGGCAAGCACAAGGCCATTTACACCCCGAGCGTTGATACCGGCGATTTCGTCGTCGTCGTCAATGCCGACAAGGTCAAGCTGACCGGCACCAAGATGGCCGACAAGGTCTATTACAGCCACAGCGGCTATCCCGGGGGGATTCGTTCGATCACCGCCGAGAAGCTGGTCGCAAAGAAGCCCGAAGATCTCATCAAAAAAGCGGTCAAAGGGATGCTACCCAAGAACAAATTGGGGCGGCAGATGTTCCGCAAGATGAAGGTCTATGCCGGCGTCGAGCATCCCCATGCCGCCCAGCAGCCCAAGGAACTGGTTATTTAGGATCGATACGAGGAGATAGAACAGAATGGCCGAGCAGAAATTCTACGCGACCGGTAAAAGAAAAACCTCCATCGCCCGGGTCTGGATGAAGCCCGGTGCCGGGGACATCGTGGTGAACAATCGTTCCCTGGATGAGTTTTTCGGTCGGGAAACCTCCAAGATGGTTGTCCGTCAGCCGCTGGAGTTGACCGACAACGTCGGTAAATTCGATATTTCCGTTAACGTCTGCGGCGGCGGTCCTTCGGGACAGGCCGGCGCTATCAAGCACGGCATCACCAAAGCCCTGCTTGACATTGATCCGGAGCTGCGCGCGGTGCTGAAAAAAGCCGGGTTCATCACCCGTGACAGCCGCGTGAAAGAGCGGAAGAAGTATGGCAAGCGCGCTGCTCGCCGCAGCTTCCAGTTCTCCAAGCGTTAATTGTCGCGATTCCTTGCGGGGTACGATTCCCGGCGGGAATGTGACCAATCCCATCGGAAAAGGGAAACCCTCGGGTTTCCCTTTTCCTGTTCAAGGAGCCTGCCATGATTCGGGTCGCCATTGTCGGTGCCAGCGGTTATACGGGGGTTGAACTCTACCGCTTGCTGGCTAACCATCCGCACGTCGAAATCACCTGTGTCACCTCCCGGCAGAATGCCGGCGAGCTCTTCGCCGATGTTTTCCCCTCCCTGCGCGGTCGCACCGAGCTGGTCTGCGATCCGGTGGAAGTCGAGATCGTCGCCGCCAAGGCCGATTTCGTCTTTACCGCCTTGCCGCACAAGACTGCTATGGAGTTCGTCCCCGGACTGCTCGCGGCGGGGAAGAAGGTGGTCGATCTGTCCGCCGATTACCGGCTGCGGGATGCCGCCCTTTACGAAGCCTGGTATCAGCCCCACACCAGTCCGGAGCTTCTGGCCGAGGCGGTCTACGGCCTGCCCGAACTCTACCGGGAGAAGGTCCGCCCGGCCCGTCTGGTGGCCAACCCCGGCTGTTATCCGACGAGCGTTGCCCTGGCTCTGGCCCCTTTGCTGAAAGCGGGGCTGATCGATCCGGCCAGCCTGATAATCGACAGCAAGTCGGGTGCCAGTGGTGCCGGGCGTGCGGCCAAGGTCGACAGCCTTTTCTGCGAAGTGAACGAGGGGTTCAAGGCCTATGGCGTCGGCAACCATCGACACACCCCGGAGATCGAGCAGACCCTGAGCGATCTCGCCGGGGTGCCGGTGATGGTCAATTTCACTCCGCATCTGCTCCCGGTCAATCGCGGCATTCTTTCGACCTGCTATGCCAATCTTAAAGAGAAATCGGATACCGCCCGACTGGTCGAGCTATTTGCCGATTTTTATCGTGACGAACCCTTTGTCCGGGTGCAGCCGAAGGGGAGCCTGCCCAATGTCGCCTGCGTACGCGGCGGCAACCAGTGCGATCTCGGCGTTGTCGTCGATCCTCGCACCCAGCGGGTGATCGTCGTCTCGGCCATCGACAACCTGGTCAAGGGGGCGGCCGGACAGGCGGTGCAAAACATGAACCTGATGCTCGGCTTCGATGAAACGGCGGGGCTGAATGTCATCCCCCTCTACCCGTAAATGGTTCGGAGTCCTTTCATGAAGGATCTAGGGTCCTGAAGCGCCAGGTAAAGAACGGGGTCTTCATCCCGATGACCCGCACTGAAATGGCCGCCCGGGGCTGGGACGAGCTCGATGTGCTCTTGGTTTCTGGTGATGCCTATGTCGATCACCCCTCTTTCGGCGTGGCACTCTTAGCGCGGTTGCTGGAAGCGGAAGGCTACCGGGTGGGGATTCTTGCCCAGCCTGACTGGCGCGATCCGGAAGCTCTGCGGGGGATGGGCCGTCCCCGGCTCTTTGCCGGGGTCTCCGCCGGGGCCATGGATTCCATGGTCAACCATTACACGGCGGCGAAAAAGATCCGCCGGGACGACGCCTACACTCCAGGCGGGCGGGCTGGAGCCCGTCCCAACCGGGCGGTCATCGCCTACACGGCAGCGCTCAAGGGCGCCTTCAAGGGGCTGCCGGTCCTCATCGGCGGTATCGAGGCAAGCCTGCGGCGACTGGCCCATTATGACTACTGGGATGACGCCGTGCGCCGTTCGGTGCTGGTCGACAGCAAGGCCGATCTGCTTCTCTACGGCATGGCTGAAACTGTCTTGCTGGAAGTGGCGCGGCGGGCGGCCGGCGGCGAGGCGCTCAAGGCGATGAGCGACCTTCGCGGCAGCGCCCGGCTGACCTCGCAGCCACCGGAGGAGGGTGTACGGCTGCCTTCTTTCGAGCAGGTCGCCGCCGACCCCGCCGCCTTCGGGGAGGCCTACCGCCTTGCCGAGGGGGAGCAAAACCCTTACAACGCCTGCCCCTTACTTCAGGAACACGGCACCCGGACCCTGGTGGTCAATCCCCCGGCGTTGCCGCTGAGCGAAGCCGATCTTGATCGGATCTACGCCCTCCCTTTTCAGAAGTTGCCCCATCCCGCCTACCGGGAGCCCATTCCCGCCTACGAGCAGATCCGTTTCTCCATCACCAGCCATCGTGGCTGTTTCGGCGGCTGTGCCTTCTGCGCGATCACCCACCATCAGGGCAAGTTGATCCAATCCCGCTCCGAGGCCTCGATTCTCGCCGAGATCGATGCCTTGACCGGCCATCCCGACTTTCGCGGTACTCTCACCGACATCGGCGGGCCGACCGCCAATATGTACGGCCTCGATTGCGGCGATGCAGAGGCCAGAAAGCTCTGCCGTCGCTCCGGCTGCCTCTTCCCGAAACCCTGTAAACATCTGCGCGTCAGCGACCGGCGGGCGGTGCACTTGCTCGAACAAGCTCGCCGCCACGACCGGGTCAAGCATCTCTTTGTCGCTTCCGGGGTACGTTTTGACCTGCTGGAGCGCCAGCCCGACTATTTCGATGCCCTGCTGACCCGTCATGTCGGCGGATTGCTCAAAGTCGCTCCCGAGTCGACCAGCGAGGCGGTAACGAGAGTGATGCGCAAGCCCGGTCCCGGCATTTTCATCGATTTCCTCCGGCGTTTTCGTGAACACAGTGCTGCGGCCGGCCTGCGCCAGGCGGTGGTTCCCTATCTGATCGCCGGACATCCCGGCTGCACCCTCTCCGATATGGTCGATGTCGCCCTCTTTCTGCGCGAACAGCGGTTGCGGGTTGAGCAGGTCCAGGAATTCACTCCGACCCCTGGGACGCTCTCGACCTGCATCTACCACACGGGTCGTGATCCCTTGACCGGGGAAGTGTTGCATGTGCCGCGTACGGAGAAGGAAAGGAAGCTGCAGAAGGCGTTGCTTCTTTGGCATTTGCCGGAGCAGCGCGCCCTGGTTGCCGAAGCACTGCGCCTGGCGGGACGGGAGAGGGATGGTCGGGTGCTGCTCGAAGGGCGGGTTTCTGCGCGGCCAGTCGGCCGACTCCGGCGCTGATCGGTTCTTGTCCTCAGCTCAGGGGGGGGACGTTGAGATAGGGCAGGGGTGGGGCGGTCGAGTTCCAGGCGACCGTCTGGTTGCGCCCCTCTTTTTTGGCTTGGTAGAGGGCCTGATCGGCCTGTTCCTGCAACGTCTCCAGACTGTCGGCATCCTCGGGAAATTCGGCGATGCCGAGGGAGAGGGTGAGGTGGCCTTCGGGCTGGCTTTCGGCCGCGCCCATGAATTCCCGTTCGGCGACGCACAGACGCAGTTTTTCGGCAGCAGCGCGGGCCCCTTCCTTGTTCGTCTTGGGCATGAGAATGATGAATTCCTCGCCGCCGAAACGCGCCGCCAGATCGATCCCGCGAATGTTATCCTGAAGAATCTGCGCCACATCCCGCAACACCTTATCCCCCTGTAAATGTCCGTGCGCGTCGTTGTAGCGCTTGAAATGATCGATATCGATCATGATCAGGCTGAAGTTCGTACCGTAGCGGCGCGCCTGGGCGAATTCCTTATCCAGCGCGGCCTGGAAAAAACGGCGGTTGGCCAGCCGGGTCAGGCTGTCGGTGTTGGAAAGATCCCGCGTCTGCTGGTAAAGGCGGGCGTTTTCGATAGCGATGGCGGCCTGGGCGGTAATCGCCTGGACCAGTCGGATTTCCCGTTCGCTGAAGCCACCAACTTCCTTCTTGTGCAGGTTGATGACCCCGAGAATCTGCTCCTTGAGGATCATTGGCACGCAAAGCAGGGATCGGGTTTCGGGATAGTCGCGCAGATAGTCTTCAAAACGCTGATCTTCTTCGAGGTCGCGCACATGCAAGCATTCCTGCCGATGGCTGATTTCCTCCATGAGGATGCTGCGCCCATCGAACAGTTCCCGATACTTGCGCGCCGGATTGAGCCCGAGGGTTTTGCTGATTTGTAACCGTTCCTCGTCCTGATAGAGCAGCAACAATAGTTCGTCGCAGGGGACGACATCCTTGATGATCTGCAGCACCCGGCCAAAGAGAACGTCGAGATCCAAGGAGCCGATCATGTCTTGGATCAGGCTGAAAAGGGCCGAAAGCTCGTTAACGTGCGCTGTCAGTTCGGCGTTAGCCTCTTCGATCTGGCGGTTTTTATCGGTCAGCAGCGACTGGTAACGCAACTCTTCTTCGGCCGCGGCCAGTTCTTTTTCCTGGCGCAGGCTGTCGGCGTAGAGGGTGCGAAGTTTTTCAGCCATGAGATTGAAGGATTGGGCGACCTGCCCCAGCTCATCCTGTTTGGGCTTTTCGATGCGGAAATCGAAATTGCCCCAGCTCAGGGCCTGGGTCGCCTTCAGCAGGGACTGGACGGGCGCCATGATCTGTCGCTGCAACAATTCGTAATAGAGGAGGCCCCCCATCAGGACGAAGAAGGCCAGGGTTGCGATCCCCTGCAGAGTGAGATCGTTAACCAGGGCATCGAGACTGTTCATGGGGATTTCGATGACGGTGAGGACCAACTCCGAGGTTCCGAGGGGAATGGCGCTGTAAAGGTATTTGCTGGAATTGCCGACCCGGATCAGCGTCTGTCCGCCGATCACCGTCGCCAGCTGATCGGGGGACAGGCTGGGAGGGAGGTGCTCGGGATCGCTGGCGGTGAGAATTCCCCCGGAAAGGTTCATCAGCGAAGTGCGTGCGCCGAAACCGATCGAATGGGCGCTTAAAAAGGAGGCCTTGATCGCTGTGCGCAGAATCAGCACTTGGCCGTCCCGGGCCCCCTCGGGCAAGAGGCAGGCGACGGTCAGGGTCGGTGGCATTTGCGCCGAGTTGAGGAAGCGAAAGCGGGGACGGCCGCTGCGGATGGCGTGATCGATCAGTTCGCGCAGGTCCGAGGCAGGAAGTTCCTGCCAGCGGGCGACTGGCAGGAATTCCGCCTGAATGTCGCTGCGCGCCAGACTTGCCAGTAGTTCTTCATGCTCCGGGGGAAAAGACTGGGAGGCTCTGCCGGAAGGAGGAAGCCGATAGGCGTAGCCGATCAGTTCGGCGTAGTTCTGCAGGAGAAATTCCTGGTTCTTGATTTCCCGGAAAATGACGTCGCGGCCGGAGTTTAGCCGATCGTCGACGGTTTCATGGATGGCCCGGTTCAACAGCAGGATGAAGCTGAAGGTCGCCACCCCGCCGAGCAGCAACAGGATGATAAAGAAGGGGAGCAGAATTTTATGCCGCAGGGACCAGGCACTGCGCTGGGGGAATTCTCCCATTCGGACTCCTCAAGGGGGAAAGAACGCTTTGGTCAGATGAACCCCAGGTTTCGGACGGAGAATCAACGATTCGTTAATCCGCCAGCGTCCAGCGGGGGAATGCTTTCGTTATGGACAGGATGGGGGTTGAGAGTTTTGCCCGGCAGATGCTGTCGAAAACCCCCTTTTTGTATCATCTCCAAAAAGGTCTCCGCGACAATCGGGTCAAACTGGGTACCGGTATAGCTGCGGATTTCTTCGACGGCCTCCTCGAAGGAGAGCGCTTCCCGGTAGGGGCGATCGGAAATCATCGCGTCAAAGGTGTCGGCGACGGCAAGAATCCGGGCTTCCATGAGAATTTCATCCCCTTTGAGATGGTTGGGATAGCCCTTGCCGTCGTAGCGTTCGTGGTGTTGGGCGATGATTTTGCGCACATCCTTGAGGAACTGGATCGGTTCCAGGATCTTCACGCCGATAAGGGGATGCTGGTGCAGGGCCTGGACATTCTGATGGGTCAGATCCCCTTTTTTGTGTAGCAGTTCCCGGTCGATGCCGATCTTGCCGATGTCGTGTAGAACCGCCGCTTGTTCCAGGCGTTTGAGCCGCTCCGGCGGAAGGCTTAGGCGGCGGGCGAGGGCGAGGCTGATACGCGTGACCCGTTCCGAATGGCCGTGGGTGTAGGCGTCGCTCGCTTCGATGGCGGAAACCAGGGCCTGCACCGTATTCAGGTAGGTCGTCTGTTGCTCTTCGTAGAGTTGGGCATTCTTGATGGCGATGCTGGCCTGGCCGGCAATGGTGGAGAGAAGTTCCAGGTCTTCGGTGTAGAAGGAGGAACCGTCACGGCGGTTGGCCATGGTGATGGTGCCGATCGGCTCGCCGTTGACCATGAGCGGGGCGCAGATCACTGTCTCGCGGGTGAAGCCGAGGCGGCTGACCTTGTTGAAGTGGTCGGCATCGTTGATATTCTGGATCAGGAGGGGCTTGCGGTTCTCGATGACCCAGTGGGAGACGCCGCCGTTTTCCAGGGGGATGCGCATGCCGGAAGCGGGGGGCGAGGGCAGGCCGAAGGAGCCGCCGATGGTCAGTTCGTGGGTTTCCCGGTCGAAGAGCAGAATGTAGCCGGCGCTGGCCTTGAGGGTGTCGACGGTGGCCTCGATGAGCAACTGGAACAGCTTGCCCTGGTTCATCGTCGAGTTGATCGCCAGGCCCATATTGTAGAGGGCCGACAGGCGGTGGACCGCTTGCTGCAACGTGGTGTTTTTGCTTTCCAGTTCGCCGGCAAGGTCGGCGATGCGGTAGTTGGCTTCTTCGATTTCACCGATGCGCTGTTCCAAGGAGGCGTTGAGGTATTCGATCTCCTTGAGGCGTTCCTCCAGGGTGGTGTTCATCGCCTCGATCTGCTCCTGATGCGCGAGCTTTTCCTTGCCGACGGCGATTTCCCGTTCCTGGCGTACCATCTCGTGAATCTGGGTTCTGAGCCGCTCGACCATGCGATTGAACTTTTCGGAGAGCTGCGCCATCTCCTTCGAGGTCGTGAGGGAGACCGTCGCCTGTTCAAACTCTCCCTTTTCCAGATGGTTCATGGCCCCGACCAGGCTGCGCAGGGGTTTTTCCACGTAGTACATGACAAAACCGGTGATGGCGAGGATCAGGAAGAGGAGCATCGGGAAAGAAGAGGCAATCGCCCGAAAATTAAGCTGGCTGTGCATGTTTGCCAGATCGTCGATGGCGATATGGATGCTGAGGATACCGAGAACCCGTTCGCTCTGGTCATGGCAGGCGTGACAGTCGGGTTCGTTGTAAATGGGGAGGATGCGCGCCTGATAAATCTGACCGTTGTGCTCGTGGCGGCTGGAAAACTGCTGCGAACGGTAGGCGATCAGGTCGACGGCGGGGACCAGATCGCCGACACTTTCCGACCGTCCGGAACGGAGGATGCGTCCTGACTCGTCGAAAATCTGAACGAATTCCAGGGTGGGTTCGGTCTGAATCTCTTCGAGAATTTCCGCGACCCGGTCGTTTTCGCCGCTGCGCATGAAGGTAATGACGCTGTTGCGGATGGTGTCACCGAGAATACGGCTGTGCTGCATCGCCAGCTGGTTCAGGGTCTCGCGATGCGCGGCCAGGTGGTGCCACATGCTCAGGGACACCACCATCAGGGCGATCAGGGTGGAAAGTATAAGAAATTTCGATTTGAGAGAAATCATTTATACCTGAATGTCCGGTTGACCCTTCGGCCCGCCCGGTGAAATCACGGAGCGCGTTTGTCCGAACCCCGCGAAAAGCCCACCATTGGTGCCTTGCCAGGGGTCGAGAGGTACGCGCGATAGTCAATTAATACAGCATACCCCTGAGCAGGTCGCGACGGCAACGGCTTTTTTCTGCGGGCCACATGCCGGCCTTGACGGAAGGGCGGCGAGTCTTTAAGATGAGGCCGCGAAAACCCATAATGAATTGCAAATATTCTGCCAGTTTTCGCAAAACCCCACAGGAAAAGGTGTCGTGGACTATGGAATTTCTTTTATCCCTCTTGGGGGTCTGGATGATCATTGAGGGGATCCCCTGGTTCCTCTCTCCCGGGGGGATGAAAAACGCCCTGCGTCAGATGCTTTCCCTGCCAGATAAAAGTCTACGGCTGATGGGGGCTGTCCTGATGTTCGCTGGGCTCCTCACGGTCTACCTGGTTCGTGGCTAGGGGGCCGAAAGGAATTGACTTTTGTCCCTGCTTTGTGATTGATTGGCTCCCGGTTCGGCACCCTCCGACGTAGGTTTTAATGTTCCTTGACGATTTTGATTTTGCGCTTCCCGAAAGCCTGATTGCCCAGTATCCCCGGCCCGAGCGGGAGGACGCCCGACTTCTCGTGCTGCGGCGAGATGACCGGGAAATCCGCTCTACCGCTTTTCGCGATCTGGGCGCCTTTTTCCGGCCTGGCGATCTGCTCGTTCTCAACGATACCCGGGTCATTCCCGCCCGATTGCTGGGAGAGAAGGAGAGTGGTGGGCGGATTGAAGTCTTTCTGGTCCGGCGCCTCGCTACCGACGGCGAGGAATGGGCCTGTCTGACCAAGTCCTCCAAATCGCCCCGGCCCGGCACCCGGTTGCGTCTTGGCGTTGCCATTGAGGGAACCGTACTCCCCGGCGGCGAGCAGCCGTACCGGCATATCCGTTTTGAATGTTCGGGGGATTTTACCGCCGCTTTGGAACGGGAAGGGCAGATTCCATTGCCCCCCTACATCCGTCGTGACGCCGATGCCAGTGACCGTACCCGCTACCAGACGGTCTTTGCCCGCTCCGACGGTGCCGTTGCCGCGCCTACCGCCGGTCTGCACTTCACCGAGCGCACCCTTGATGAGTTGCGCGGGCGCGGGGTGGAGATTCATCCCCTGACGTTGCATGTCGGCCTCGGCACCTTTTTGCCGGTACGAGTGGAGAATGTCCTTGAACACCGGATGCATCATGAACCTTATGTGGTGCCGACGGAAACCGCGGCGGCGGTCAATCGCGCCAAGGAGGAAGGGCGCCGGGTTTTCGCTCTCGGCACCACCACCACCCGCGCCCTGGAGCACGCGGTGGACGGGCAGGGGCGTTTGCGCGCGGGGGAGGGGAGCAGCGATCTCTTCATCTATCCCGGTTTTCGTTTTCGCCTTGTCGATGCCCTGATCACCAATTTTCATCTGCCGAAGTCGACCCTGCTCATGCTCGTCTCCGCCTTCGCGGATCGGGAATTTGTTCTTGAAGCTTATCGGCAGGCAGTACGGGAAGAGTATCGTTTTTTCAGTTACGGCGACTGTATGTTGATACTGTAAACCGACCTTTTTTCGCTTGTTTGACTATCAATACTTTCGATTCGGTATGAAGTGACTTCTTTCTCTTTTGATCTGTTGCATGAGGATGGCCGCGCCCGGCGCGGACGCCTGCATACCCGGCGCGGCGTCGTCGAAACGCCGGTCTTCATGCCGGTGGGAACCCAGGCGACGGTGAAGGCCATGTACCCCGAAACCCTCAAGGAGATCGGGGCGCAAATCATTTTGGCCAATACCTACCACCTGCTCTTGCGCCCTGGGCACGAGCGGGTCCGGGCCTTGGGCGGCCTGCATCGGTTTATGAACTGGGATCGCCCGATTCTCACCGACAGCGGCGGCTTTCAGGTCTTCAGTCTCGGCGAGCTGCGCAAGATCGATGAGCAAGGGGTGCGCTTCCAGTCCCACCTGGATGGTGCCGCCCATGTCCTGACCCCCGAGTCGTCTATCGCCATTCAGGAGGCCCTGGGTTCGGATATCATCATGGCCTTCGATGAATGCATCCCCTATCCGGCTACCCGGGAATACGTCGCCGAATCGACCGCCCGCTCCAGTCGCTGGGCCGCCCGCTGCCGGCAGGCGCGGCAACCGGAGGACGGTGCCGCCCTCTTCGGCATTGTGCAGGGGGGGATGCACCGCGACCTGCGCGCCCAGAGTGTCGCCGATCTGCTCGCTATCGGTTTCGAAGGCTACGCCGTCGGCGGCCTCTCTGTTGGCGAATCGGCGGAGCTGATGTATGAGGTGATGGATTGGACCATGCCCCTGTTGCCCCGGGACTGTCCCCGTTATGTTATGGGGGTGGGGACGCCGGAAAATCTGGTGGAAGGGGTACGGCGCGGGGTGGATATGTTCGATTGCGTGATGCCGACCCGCAACGCCCGCAACGGCGTCCTTTTCACCAGCTTCGGCAAAATCAGCATCAAGCAGGCGCGCTTTCTCGATGACGAGAGCCCTATCGACCCGGACTGTGACTGCTATGTCTGCCGTCATTACAGCCGGGCCTACTTGCGTCATCTCTACCAGAGCAATGAAATTCTCTCATCGATGTTGAATACGCACCACAATCTGCATTACTATCAGCAGCTGATGGCGCGCATGCGCGACGCCATTGAATCGGGTACATTCGAGACGTTTCGGGCGGAGTTTCTCGCCGCCCGCCGTATCGATCCGTAAAACCTGACGGCCGGGTTTACGGTTTTTCTTCTAGCGGTTTTCACGATATTTCATGACAAGGAGGTTTCACCAATGATTTCTGAAGCATACGCAATGGCTCCGCCCGCCGGCGGACAGGCCGGGGGCGCCCCCGGATACGAAGGCATTCTCATGCTGGTGGTGATGTTCGCCATCTTCTATTTCCTGTTGATCCGTCCGCAGCAAAAACGGGCCAAGCAGCACAAGCAGCTCATTGAGAACCTGAAGGTCGGCGATCAGGTCGTGACCGCCGGCGGCCTGCACGGCAAAGTGGCCGCTCTGCAGGATACCGTGGTCATGGTTGAGGTCGCCGCTGGGGTCAAGATCAAAATCAGCCGCAGTTCCATCGTGGCGACCCGCCAGGAGCAGTAGTTCCGGCCGGGGCCGCGAGGCCCGCTTCGCTCCGGCGGGTTCGCCATCGCGCGCCCGCCGGTTTCGTTCAACGGACCAAAGGAGAATATTTCTACCATGGCCAGAAGCCTCAAGTTACGGGGGGGGCTGGTTCTGCTCTGCCTCCTCCTGTCGTTCATTTCCTTGGCCCCGACCTTCTGGGGCGGCAGCCTGCCCGGCTGGTGGACCAAGTCTTTCGATCCCATTCATCTGGGTCTCGACCTGCAGGGCGGCATGCATCTGGTGCTGGGGGTCGATGTGGACAAGGCGGTGGAAAGCCGCCTGGACAGCACCCTCGATCAGGTCGAAAGTTTGCTCGCCGAGAAAGATGTGGTTTTTAAGCGGGCCGAGCGTCTTCCTGGCGAGCGTCTGGCGGTCACCGTCTACGACGAGGAGTCGGGCAAGGCTGTGGATGCCCTGATGGGGGAAAGTTTCCCCACCCTTGAGGCCATGACCCTCTCTCAGGAGGGGGGGTACATCCAGAAAAATTACCGTCTGGGGGATCAGGAAATCGCCAATATCCGCGATTACGCCATCCGCCAGGCCCTGGAAACCCTGCGCAACCGTGTCGACCAGTTCGGGGTCAGCGAGCCGACCCTGCAGCTGCAGAATAACGACCGCATCCTGATTCAGCTTCCGGGGATCAAGGATCCCGAACGGGCCATCGCCCTGCTCGGCAAGACCGCCCGTCTCGAATTCAAGATGGTCGCCGAAGATGCCAATCCCGAGGACGCCGTCAAGGGCAATCTCCCGCCCGGCACTCAACTCCTCTATGAACGCAACGTCAACCGTCAGACCGGCGAGGCCACGGAAACACCTCTGGTTGTTTATGAGAAGACCGCCTTGACCGGCGATCTGCTCGCCGATGCCCAGGTGCGTATTGACACCCGTTTCAACGAGCCTTACGTCGGCATCGACTTCAACCCGGTGGGCGCCAAGCGCTTCGATCAGATCACCGCCGCCAACGTCGGCAAGCGCATGGCCATCGTCCTCGACGATACCGTCTACTCGGCGCCGGTCATTCGTGAGCGCATTTCCGGCGGCAGCGCCCAGATCAGCGGCGCTTTCAACGAGCAGGAAGCGACCGACCTGGCCATTGTCCTGCGCGCCGGTTCCCTACCGGCGCCGGTGAAAATCCTCGAAAACCGCACCGTCGGACCCTCCTTGGGGCGTGATTCCATCAATCAGGGGATTGTTTCCGTCGTTGTCGGCGGCCTGCTGGTGGTGCTGGCCATGGCCTTTTACTACCGCCTTTCCGGGCTGGTCGCCAACCTGGTGCTGATCCTCAATCTGGTCTTCATCATGGCGATGCTCTCCCTTTTCAAGGCGACCCTGACCCTCCCCGGTATTGCCGGCATCGTCCTTACCATCGGCATGGCGGTCGACGCCAACGTCTTGATATTCGAGCGGATCCGCGAGGAGCTTCGACTCGGCAAGACGGTGCGTAACGCCCTCGATGCCGGTTACGCCAAGGCGATGCTGACCATCATCGATGCCAACGTGACGACCCTGATCGCGGCCCTGGTCCTCTTCCAGTTCGGTACCGGTCCGGTCAAGGGTTTTGCCGTCACTCTTTCGGTGGGGATCGTTTCCTCGCTCTTCACGGCGATTTTCGTTTCCCGGTTGATTTTCGACCTGTTCCTCGGTAACCGGCACATCAAGCGGTTGAGCATATAAAAAGGAGATCTCCGTGGAACTTATCAAGCCCAATATCAATATTGATTTTGTTGGCCGCAGGAAGATGGCGGTTATCTTTTCTCTGGTACTCATCCTGGTTGGTCTCTCCTCCCTGCTTTTCAAGGGTGGACCCAATTACGGTATCGACTTCGCCGGCGGCACCCTGGTGCAGATCAAGTTTACCGAGGCAACCGATGCCACCGCTATTCGCGAAGCGCTGAGCGACTTGGATCTCGGCTCTTTTGCGGTGCAGCGCTTCGGCGAAGAGGGGGACGAGTTTCTCATTCGCGCGCAGAACACCAGCGCTGAACTGGAAGGATTGTCCCATACCATGGCCGCCGCCCTCGAAGGCAAGTACGGCGCCGGGAGCGTGGAGATCCGCCGGGCCGAGATGGTCGGTCCCCAGGTCGGCAAGGATCTCCGTGAAAAGGGGCTGATGGCCGTGCTTTACGCCATGATCGGCATCCTCGTCTACGTCAGTTGGCGCTTTGAGTTCCGTTATGCCGTCGGTGCCGTCATCGCCCTGCTGCACGACGTTCTCATTACCCTGGGTGCTTTTTCCCTCTTCAACATGGAAATCGACCTGCCGGTCATCGCCGCTTTTCTGGCGATCATCGGTTACTCCCTCAACGACACCATCATCGTTTATGACCGGATTCGCGAGAACCTGGGCAAGCATTCCAAGGAAGGGTTGGCGTCGGTCATCAATCACTCCATCAACGAAACCCTCTCCCGCACCATCCTCACCTCCGGGACCACCTTGCTGGTCGTCGCTGCGCTCTTCATTTTTGGCGGCGGGGTGATTCACACCTTTGCCTTCGCGTTGCTGGTCGGGATTGTGATCGGAACCTATTCGTCCATTTTTGTCGCCAGCCCGCTGCTGCTCTTCTGGGAAAACCGCAAGGGTGGTCAGGATGCCGGCAAAGTTGCGACGGCCGGGGGGAAGGTATGAAAAAGGAGACATTCTTTTTTATCGCCGTCGCTCTGATCGTCGGGGTGCTGGTCGGCGTTCTGGTCAGCAAGGGGGGACGCAGTTCGGCACCGGTCCAGGGCGGCGCGCCGGCGGAGACCGCAGCCAATCTGCAACAAAATATCCAGTTGATAGAGAAGTTGGTGGCCGAGGATCCCAGTAATCGCGGCGCCTGGGTGCAGCTCGGACATGCCTACTTCGACAGTCGTCAACCGGTCAAAGCGATCGAGGCCTATAACAAGGCGTTGGAACTCGATCCCAACGATCCCGACGTGCTCACCGATCAGGGAGTGATGTTTCGCGATATGGGCTGGTTCGATCGCGCCGAAGAAAACTTCATCAAGGCCAACGAGCTCAATCCCGCCCATGCCCAGAGTCTCTTCAATCTTGGGGTGGTCTACCGTTACGACATGAACGACGCCAATCGCGCCCGCGAGGTCTGGACCCGCTATCTTCAGGTCAACCCGAGCGGTCCCGGCTCCGAGAATATCCGCCGCGAACTGCAAGCCTTGGGCGGCGCCTCGACCCTGGCTCCTCCCCGATAGACAGGGGGGCTCCGCATCGCTCCGGGTCCTTCCGGAGGGCAAGTAAAATCTCAGGCCGAAAGCACCGCTTTCGGCCTTTTTTTCAAGGAGATAGGATGCCCGCCCTGAGCCGAGCTTCGATTGCCTCCGCCTTGATGCTTTTGGCGCTTCTTCTCGGGGCCTGCTTCGGTCCCGGGAAGCCTCTCTCCGGCAAGCTGTCGGGGGATATCCATTGGCGGGGACGGGTCGTTATCGACGGCGATCTGGTCCTGGCCGAGGGTTCGCGGTTACTCATCGCCCCCGGTACGGAAGTTCTTTTCCTCCCCCCTGGTCCCGGGCGGGATCGATGGACGGAACATCCCAATTTCGTCGGGAGCGAGTTGATCGTCCGTGGTGAGTTGCTTGCCGAGGGGACGGCGACCGCGCCCATTGTCTTTCGTCATGCCGACCCGGTCGCTGCGCCGGGCAGTTGGGGGGGGATCAACTTCGAGCCCGATTCCCGCGCGCGCTTTGCCTTTTGCCGTTTCACCCAGGCGGATAGTGCTGTGCACAGTCAGGAAGCGAGAGTCAGCATCAAACAGTCCCTGTTCGAGAAAAATCTGGTGGGTATCCGCTTCTACTCCAGCGCCATGGGCATCGAAAACAATCTGCTCCGCGACAACGGCACGGCGATCCGTTTTCATTTCGGGGCGCCGACGATTCGCGGTAACGATATCCGCGACAACCAGCGGGCGTTCTTCATTACCGCCTTTCCTCAGGATTACCGCATTGAGGGGAACAGCATCATCGCGAGTTCCGACTACGCCGTTGTTCTTGGCGAAGAGGTCCCCAATGATGTTATGATGCCCGGTAACTATTGGGCGGGGAAACACCTTGGATCGAGCGATGTGCCCTTCTATGATGGGCAAATGAGCGGTTATCTCGGGCGGGTGCGGATAGAGCCGCGCCTGGACGCGCCGCCGCCGAATGTGGGGATTTCATGGAACCGGTAAGCACACGTCATTGGGTACCGCGCTCCTCGGAAGCGGTCGCCGAGCGGGAAGGGGAGTTGGCCCGGGCCCTCGACCTGACCACCTTGACGGCGCGCATTCTCCTCGCCCGGGGGATCGCATCTCCGGATGAAGCACGTTTTTTCATCGACGGCAAGCTGGCGGATTTGCCCGATCCCTTCACGCTGCTCGGCATGGAGAGCGCGGTGGCCCGTCTTCTGCGGGCCTGGCGGCGACAGGAGCGCGTGCGCATTCACGGCGATTACGACGTCGACGGCATCACCGCCACCGCCTTGCTGACCGAAGGCTTTTCCCAACTCGGTCTGCAGGTCGATTACCACATCCCTTTGCGCCTCAAGGATGGTTACGGCCTCTCCGTCGAAGCCCTCGAAACGGCCGTGGCCGAGGGGGTTGCGGTGGTGGTCTCCGTCGATTGTGGCGTCTCCGCCGTTGCCGAAGCGGAACGCGCCCGGGAGTTGGGTCTCGATCTCATCGTCACCGATCATCATCAGGTTCCCGAAAAACTGCCCCGTGCCCACGCCCTGATCAATCCCCACCAGCCCGGTTGCCCCTTTCCCTTCAAGGATCTCGCCGGCGTCGGTGTCGCCTTTTTCCTGCTCGTCGCCCTGCGCAAGGCTTTGCGCGAGGCCGGCGCTTTTGCCGAAAGCAAAGAACCCGATCTGCGCCGTCTCCTCGATCTGGTGGCTCTCGGCAGCATCGCCGATCTGGTACCGCTCACCGGCCTGAACCGTCTCCTGACCCGGATCGGTCTGCAACTTCTCGACAAGCAACCCCGCCCGGGCATTCATGCCCTGCGTCAGGTCGCTGCCGTCGACAAGGTGACCTGCGGCACGGTCGGCTTCCGCCTGGCGCCGCGATTGAACGCCGCCGGACGGCTGGAGGATGCCGCTCTCGGAGTGCAACTGCTGCTCGGGCGGGAAGCTTCCGCTTGCTTGGAACTGGCGCAACTCCTCGATGGTTTCAATCGGGAGCGACAGGCGATCGAAAAAGAAACACTGGAGCAGGCGGTGGCGACTCTGGAGGCCGGCCGCGAGACGGCCACCCATTCCATCGTCCTCGCCGATGCCCGCTGGCATCCCGGCGTCATCGGCATCGTCGCCAGTCGCCTGGTGGAGCGCTATCACCGACCGACGGTGCTGATCTCCCTCGATGGTGGGCAGGGGAAAGGTTCGGCCCGTTCCATCCGGGGATTTCATCTCTATCAGGCCCTGGAGCGCTGTCGCGAACGCCTGCTCGGTTTCGGCGGCCATGCCTACGCCGCCGGTCTCTCCCTTGCCGAAGCGGAGGTGCCCGAGTTTGCCCGCGCTTTCGAGGAGGTCGCCCAAGAGCTTCTGACCCCTGAGGGTCTCCATCCCCACCTTGGACACGACGGCGAGTTGTTGCTCGAAGAACTCGATTCGGCCACGGTCGGCGAACTCGCGCGGCTTGCCCCCTTCGGCATGGGGAATCCCGAGCCGGCTTTTGTTGTAAGCGGCGTGCGTATTCAGCAGGCCGCGGTGGTCGGCAGCGATCATCTGCGCTTTGTCGCCCGCCAGGACGGTTACAGTCTGCCCTGCATCGCCTTCGGTATGGCCGCGCGCCAGGGGGAGTTGAGCGGGCCGATGGACCTGCTCTTTTCCCCATCCATCAACGAATGGAAGGGGCGGTTTGACGTGCAGTTACAGATCAAGGATTTCAGACCTTCCGCCTGAGACGGGCGAGATCGCTAGTAATACTTGAAATTCCCGCGCGCCAAGCTAATATATCCGGAATGGTTAGCAATCTTGGGTGATCCGGAAATCGCCCATCCAATCGTGGAGGAGCTTTTAACATGAGTCTTGTGAAATCGATCGATGTGCCCCTGGGGTGGAAGATGAAGCGTTTCACCCTGCAGGATGCCAAAGACCGCGCCCATGACAGCGATGATTTTTTCGGGGATATGGGATTGCTGGTGGTTTTCACCTGCAACCATTGCCCCTACGCCGCTGCTCAATGGCCCCGGCTCATTGAGTTGGCTCGCTACGGCCGCGAGTTCGGCATCGCCACGGTCGCGATCAATCCCAATATCCATCCCGATTATCCCGATGACGCTCCCGAGCGTATGCTCGAAAAGGTTCGCGAACTCGGTATCGATTTCCCCTATCTGGTGGATGAGGGCCAATCGATCGCCCGGGCCTTCAAGGCCCAATGTACGCCTGACTCCTATCTGTTTGATCGTAAATGGCGACTGGTCTATCACGGTCGCATCGACGACAACTGGGAAGACCCGACCAAGGTCACCCGCCAGGAACTCAAGGAAGCCATGGATCGCCTCGTGGCGGGCAAACCGCCCTTGGAA
Source organism: Desulfuromonas acetexigens (assembly GCF_900111775.1). NCBI lineage: Bacteria > Pseudomonadati > Thermodesulfobacteriota > Desulfuromonadia > Desulfuromonadales > Trichloromonadaceae > Trichloromonas > Trichloromonas acetexigens. Next base: position 144,951 of record NZ_FOJJ01000001.1, read on the forward strand.
GTGCAACACCCCGCCATGGGCTGTTCCATCAAATGGCGGGCGGAAGATTGAGCCGTTCGCGGAGGACAAAACCGCGGCGGAAAGATAGGATACAGCGAAGATAAAACGAACAGGCCGGAGGAATTTCCTCCGGCCTGTTCGTTTCTTTAGCAAGAAAGTAAATCAGTTCCTGCAGATTCAAATCCCCAGTCACCCACGGCGTCTTTCTTTTCCTTTCTCGATCGCCCTTGCCTTCTCATTTTCACCCGCCTGTGCAACCGGACTCCGAACTCCTTGACCAATCTACCCGCTCAGCCCCTCCTTTTCTCCTTGTCTCAGAGCTTCTCCGTCGCCGCCGTGACCGGGGTGTCCGTGTCCCAGGCGTGGTCGTTGAGGTTGTGGATGTCGGCGCGGTCCTTGGCGAGGATCTGTTCCTGCAGGCGGATGAGTTCGCGGGCGTTGGAGATGTAGACCCCCTGATCGTGGCGGTGGGGGGCGAGTTGATTCATGGCGGCTTCGTCGTATTTCATGAAATACTGGGCGGCGCGGGTGGCGCTGTAGCGGCGATGGCCGAGGTTGGTCAGAACGTCCACCCCGGCGCGCAGGGAGGTGTCGAGAAACTCCCGATAGACCTGATCGACCCCGGCTTCGATGAAGTCGTGGGCGTCGAGGGTGCTGCCGGCGCGGGCCATGGTTCTGAGGTGGGGAAAGTGCTTTTTCGCCGTCGATACCAGCGTGTCGACGGTCGCCGGATCGTCGATGGCGATGAAAAGGATGCGGGCGCTGTCGGCCCCGGCCGAATGGAGGATGTCGAGGCGGGTGGCATCGCCGTAGAAGACTTTGAAACCCATACGCCGCAGCAGATCGACCTGATCGGAATTGTTGTCGAGAATTGTCGCTTCGACGCCGTTGGCGCGCAGGAAGCGGCCGAGGGTGCTGCCGAAGGAACTGAAGCCGGCGATAATGATGGAATGTTCCGTGTCGATCGCATCCGCCTCGCGCTCCTCGGTGCGCCGGGTACCGAAACGGGGGAGGACCAGCCGTTCGTTGAGCAGCAGCAGAAGCGGAGTCAGGGTCATGGTCAGGGCGGTGACGGCCATCAATGTGTCGATCCAGTTACCGCCGACGATTCCCAGCCGCTGGATGAAGGCCAAGAGGACGAAGGCGAACTCGCCGACTTGGGACAGGCCGAGAGCGAAGATGCTGTTTTGGTCGAAGGAGAGGCGGAAAAGTTTTCCCGCCGCCGCCAGCACCGCCGCCTTGACAATGACGATGGCCAAAACCAGGGAGAAGATGGTGCCGGGGCTGTCGGCGATGAGCTTGAAGTTGATCGACGCGCCGACGGCGATGAAAAAGAGGCCGAGGAGCAATCCCTTGAAGGGTTCGATGTCGCTTTCCAGTTCGTGACGGAATTCACTGTTGGCCAGCAGCACGCCGGCGAGAAAGGCTCCCAGCGCCGGGCTCAGGCCGACCAGTTGCATCAGGTAGGCGATGGCGACGATGATGAGCAGGGCGGCGGCGACGGAGAGTTCGCGGACGCTCGCTTTGGTGACGATGCGCAGGAGGGGGACGACGACGTAGCGCCCGGCGACGATGACCGCAATCAGGGCGAAGAGGACCGATCCGGCCCGGAGCCAGACCGGCAGCCCCGCCAGCAACCCCGGCGCTTCGCCGTGGCCCGCGCCGGTGGCGGCTTGCAGGGCGAGGAAGGGGAGCAGGGCAAGGATCGGGATGACGGCGACGTCCTGAAAGAGGAGGACGGCGAAGGAACTCGTCCCCGCTTGGGAACCGCCTAATCCTTTTTCCTTGAGGGATTGCAGGACGATGGCGGTGGAAGACATGGCCAGGGCCAGGCCACAGGCTACTGCGCCCCGCCAGCCGAGGCCGAGCAGCAGCAGTCCGCCGCCGAGGAGCAGGGTGGTCAGAGCCAGTTGCAGGGTGCCCAGGCCGAGAATCTGCGAGCGCATCCGCCAGAAGTGGGCCGGTTCCAGCTCCAATCCGATGAGAAAGAGCATCATCACCACGCCGAATTCGGCGAAGTGCATGATGTCCTGCCCCTCGCGGCCGACAAAGCCGAGGGCGAAGGGGCCGATGAGAATGCCGGCCAGCAGGTAACCGAGGACCGAGCCCATCCCCAGGCGCTTGGCGACGGGGACGCAGATCAGGGCGGCGGTCAGGTAAACGATGGCTTGGCCCATCAGGGTATCGCTCATGGCTGCTCCTTGCGGATGAGATCGGCGACCCAGTCGTTGAGCAGTTCCACCTTTTTGATCCCTTCAAAATCGTAGGTTTCCGCCAAGGCCGTCAACAGGCGGCGGTAACGCCCGGCGTAATCGGCGAGCAGGGCATCGCTCAGGCGGTAGGTTCCCTGCACGGCGAAAGGGGGGAGCCAGAGCATCCGGCACAGTCGGGTCGCCTGTTCCAGCGGGCGCAGCAGCTCCTCCAGGGGGTAACGGTTGAAGCCGTCGTGGGAAAAGCTGGTGCGGGTGCCGCCGCTGGTGATGACGTTGAAGACCGCTTTGCCCGCGAGGTGGTTTCCACCTTCGCCGTGGGCCCACCCGTGTTCCAGAACCAGATCCATCCACTGCTTGATGATCGCCGGGGGACCGTAGAGGTAGAGGGGGTAGTGCCAGACGATGATATCGTGGGCGCGCAGCAATTTCTGTTCGCGGGGGACATCGATATCGAACTGGGGATATTCCTCGTAGAGATCGTGAACGGTGACGTTTTCGAGACCGGTAAGGCCGCGCAGCAGGGCGCGGTTGGCCCGGGACTTTTCGTAACGGGGATGGGCAAAGAGAATCAGAATCTTTTTCATGGATCGACCTTGCCGCCGCGCAGATGAATGAACCAGTAGGCGAAGGCGACGAATACCACGCCGCCGATGATGTTGCCGAGGGTGACGGGGAGCAGATTGCCGATAAAAAAATTGCTCCAGGTCAGGGAAGGGTCCGTCCCCGGGAACTCGCGGGCCAGGAGCAGGCCGGTGGGGATGAAGTACATGTTGGCGATGGAGTGCTCGAAGCCGCTGGCGACAAAGGCCATGATCGGACCGAAACAGGCGAGCATCTTGCCGGGGATGTCCCGGGCCGCCGTCGCCATGAAGACCGCCAGGCAGACCAGCCAGTTGCAGAGAATCCCTCGGACCAGGGCGACATCGAAGGGGAGCTGGGTTTTGGCCGTGGCGATGGCGATCGCCTGCTCGGCGATGAGGGGCGCTTGCCAGAGGTTGGAGCGGTACATGAGCCAGGCGAAGAAGAGGGAGCCGACGAAATTGCCGAGCAGCACCACGGCCCAATTCTCCAGCAGTTTCCCCCAGGTGATTTCCCCCAGCAGGGCAGTTTTGGTCAGCAGGCTGTTGCCGGTGAAGAGTTCCGCACCGCAGATCACCACTAGCATCAGCCCCAGGGAAAAGACGCTGCCGGCAAGCAGGCGCGCAATCCCCTGGCCGAGCTTATCCGCCGTTCCGGCGCTGACCACCGTCGCCAACTCGGCGCCGAAGGCGATGTAGAAACCGGCGAGCAGGCTGAGGACAACGGTGCGGGACAGGGGCTGGCTGGCGACCCGCTTGCCGTTCTCCATGATCGTCCGCACCGTTTCGGCGGGAGTGAGGAAGTTCTTGTCCATCCTATTTCAGCCCCACATCCTTGGCCAATTTTTCCCAGGCGGGCAAGCTGCGCTCGATGATCCCCTGGTCGATGCAGTAGGCGATGCGGAAGAAGCCGGGAGCGCCGAAGCCGACGCCGGGGACGAGGAGGATGTTGTGCTTTTGCGCCTGGGTGACGAATTCGACGTCGTCGGCCAGGGGTGATTTGGGGAAGAGGTAGAAGGCGCCGCCAGGCTTGACCATGGAAAAGCCCAAGGCCGTCAGGTGGTCGTAGAGCAGGTCGCGCTTGCGCTGGTATTCGCCGATGTCGACGCTTTCCCGCTGGATGTTGGTGACCAGGCGCTGCATCAGGGCCGGGGCATTGACGAAGCCGAGCACCCGGTTGCAGAAGACCGCCCCTTCCATGAAGAGTTCGACCTGATCCATGGCCGGATTGGCCGCCAGGTAGCCGATGCGCTCGCCGGGCAGGGCGAGGTCCTTGGAATGGGAGGTAACGATGATCGAGTTCTTTACGCAGCCGAAGATGCCGGGCACCTGTTGGCCGTCGTAGGCGATGCGGGCGTAGGGCTCGTCGGAGATGACGTAAATCGTCCGGCCCAGCTCCTTCTCCTTGCGCTCCAGCAGTTCGCCGAGGGATTTGAGGTCGGCTGCGGGATAGATGACGCCGGTCGGGTTGTTGGGGTTGTTGACGATGAGCGCCCGGGTCTGCGGGCCGATGGCCGCTTCGATGGCTTGGAGGTCGAGCTGAAAGGTGTCGCGGTTCGTCCAGGCTTCTTTGGAAACGCCGCCATGGTTGTCGATGTAGAACTTGTATTCGACGAAATAGGGGGCGAGGATGATGACCTCTTCGCCGGGATTGAGGATGGTCTTTAGCACCACGTTGAGAGCGCCGCCGGCGCCGCAGGTCATGACCACCTGGGCGGCTTTGACCGGTACCGGCGACTTGTCGGAAAGGACCGCGGCGACGGCGGCCCGGGTCTCTTCGTAACCGGCATTGTTCATGTAGCGGTGCATCCCCGGCAAGGGGTGATTGGCGAGTTCCCGCAATTGGTCGCAAAAAGCCTGCGGCGGCTCCACCGAGGGGTTGCCGATGGTGAAGTCGAAGACGTTTTCGGCGCCGTGCAGCTTGCTCAGGCGCGCCCCTTCTTCGAACATCTTGCGGATCCACGACGAGCGCTCAATGGCGCTTAGGACTTTGGCGGCGATGGTCATGATCGTTCTCCAGGGAGTGAATTTATATAAAGGATCAGGGAGTTTAACCGGCCGTCGCGAAGCGGTCAAGAATTAACCGGATCAGGGATTTCCTCCCTTTCCGTCGGTCGGCGCGCCGGCTTTTCCGTTGCTTTTTGCCGGACGATAAGCTAAGTTTTCCGTCCATTTACTCTCCGGGAAAGGACCTAAAGGGCATGACGGCCGACAATCTCTCCGCATTGCGCCAGGCGATCGACGATATCGATGACCATATTCTCGATCTGCTCAATCAGCGGGCCTCCGTGGTCGTTGAAGTAGGCAAGGCCAAGGCCGGCCAGAGCAAGGATTTCTACGTGCCCAGCCGGGAACGGGCGATCTACGAACGGCTCACCGCCGCCAATCCCGGGCCCTTTCCCTCCGAGGCGATCCGTAAGGTCTTCCGCGAGATCATCTCCGCCTCCCTCTCCCTCGAACAGCCGATGAAGGTTGCCTTCCTCGGCCCCCAGGGTACTTTCACCCATGCCGCCGCCATGCAGCAGTTCGGCTTTTCCGCCCAGCTCATGCCACAGAAGAGCATCCCGGCGATTTTCGAGGAAGTGGCCCGGGGGCGCGCTCCCTACGGCGTCGTGCCGGTGGAGAACTCCACCGAGGGGGTGGTTTCCCACACCCTCGACATGTTCATGGAGTCGGAGCTGAAGATCAACGCCGAGATCATGCTCGGCATCTCCCATTTCCTCATGTCCCGCAGCGGCCGCATGACCGACATCAAGAAGGTCGTTTCCCATCCCCAGCCCCTGGCCCAGTGCCGCAAATGGCTGGAGGAGAATCTGCCCGACGTCCCCCTGGTCGATGTCGGTAGCACCGCCCTGGCGGCGCAGATGGCGCTGGAGGACGAAAGCTTCGGCGCCATCGCCAGCGAAATGGCGGCGACCCTTTACGGCTTGCAGGTGGTGAAGGAGCGCATCGAGGATAATCCCAACAACTTCACCCGCTTTCTGGTCATCGGCACAAACACCCCGGAGCGCAGCGGCCGGGACAAGACCTCGCTGATGTTCAACATCAAGGATCAGCCGGGGATTCTCTACCGGATGCTCGAACCCTTCAGCAAGCGGGAGATCAACCTCTCCAAGATCGAGAGCCGGCCGATGAAGAAGAAGGCCTGGGAATATATCTTCTTTCTCGATATCGAAGGGCACATCGACGACGAGCCGATCACGGCCGCCGTTACCGAACTCAGGGATTATTGCCAATTTCTCAAGGTGCTCGGTTCCTATCCTCGCGCCCGCTGAATTCAAGACTATGGACGAACGGACGGATTGCCGATGAGTACTTGTTTGGTGCCACGTTTGGCGGTGGTCGGGGTCGGCCTGATCGGCGGTTCCCTGGCTCTGGCCCTCAAGGCGGCCGGAGCGGTCGGGGAGGTGGTCGGTATCGGTCGCGGCCGGGCCAACCTCGACAAAGCCCTGGAGTTGGGGGTGATCGACCGCGCCACCCAGGATCTGGCGGAGGGGGTGCGTGATGCCGATCTGGTCTTTCTGGCCACGCCGGTCCTCTCCCTGACCGAGGTGGCGGCGACGGCCGCGGCGCACATGAAGCTGGGGGCGATCCTCACCGATGGCGGCAGCGTCAAGGGCTCGGTGGCGGCGGCGATCGAGCCGCTGTTGCCGGTCGGCATCCATTTCGTTCCCGGTCATCCCATCGCCGGCACCGAGAAGAGCGGGGCCGAGGCCGCTTTTGCCACCCTCTACCATGGCCGACGCTGCATCCTCACGCCGACGGCCCATACCGATATCGGGGCGCTCGATCTGGTGCGCCGGGTCTGGGAGATCGCCGGCAGCTCCGTGGTGCTGATGGATGTGGAAAAGCACGACCGCATTCTCGCCGCCATCAGCCATCTGCCCCACATGGTCGCCTACTCCCTGGTCAACGCCGTCGGCTCCTATGACCGTTACGAGGAGAACATCCTCGAATATTCCGCCGGCGGCTTCCGCGACTTCACCCGCATCGCTTCCTCCGACCCGACCATGTGGCGGGATATCGCCCTGACCAACCGTGACGCTCTGCTCGAGATGATGGAGCGTTGCGAGGCCTTTTTCGCCGAGTTGAAAGAGGATGTGCGCAACGGCGAGGCGGACAAACTCTACGAATTCTTCCAGCGCTCGAAGGAGTTGCGGGACGCCATAGTCAAATGACGGAGACTGCCTGCATGAACAAAATCCGAACCCTCTCCCCGGCCCGATCCCTGCGCGGGGAGATCAGCGTCCCCGGTGACAAGTCTATCTCCCATCGTTCCATCATGCTCGGCTCCCTGGCGCAAGGGACGACCCTGGTACGCGGTTTTCTTCACGGCGAAGACAATCACGCTACCCTCAAGGCCTTTCGCGCCATGGGCGTGACTATCGAAGAGCTTGCCGACGGCGATCTGCGTATCGATGGGAGGGGCCTGCACGGCCTGGCCGAGCCGGCCGATGTGCTCGACTGCGGCAACTCGGGGACGACCATCCGCCTGATGACCGGCCTGCTCTCCGGGCAAACGTTCTTTTCGGTGTTGACTGGCGACCGCTATCTGCGCAAACGGCCAATGAAACGGGTGCTTGCGCCTCTGGCGACCATGGGTGCGCAGATCTGGGGGCGGGGCGGCGGCGATCTGGCGCCGCTGGCCATCCACGGCGGAGCGCTCAAGGGGACCGAGTACGACTCGCCAATCTCCAGCGCCCAGGTCAAGTCGGCCTTGCTCCTCGCCGGGCTCTACGCCGACGGTCCGACCACGGTGTGGGAGCCGCACCTCTCCCGTGATCACAGCGAAAGGATGCTGCGCTATTTCGGCGCCGAGGTGCGACCTTTCGAAGGCGGGGTCACCGTGGCGCCCCAGCCGCAGCTGGAAGGGCGCGAGGTTGCCGTCCCCGGGGATATCTCTTCGGCGGCCTTTTTCATGGTTGCTGCGCTCATCGTCCCCGGCGCCGAGCTGCTGATCCGCAACGTCGGCGTCAACCCGACCCGCAGCGGTATCATCGACATTCTGCAAGCCATGGGCGGGTCCATTGAACTGCTTAATACGCGAGAACTCTCCGGCGAGCCGGTGGCCGATCTTCTGGTGCGGGGCAGCTCCCTCAAGGGGATCGAGATCGGCGGCGCCGTCGTCCCCCGCGCCATCGACGAGTTTCCGGTAATCAGCGTCGCCGCCTCTTTCGCCGAAGGGACGACCACCATCCGCGACGCCAAGGAGCTGCGGGTCAAGGAAACCGACCGCATCGCCGCCATGGTCGAAGAGCTGACCACCCTCGGCGGCCGGGTCGAGGCCCGCAACGATGGCATGGTCATCGATGGGGTTGAAAGTTTTAACGGCGGCGCGGTGAAATCCCACGGCGATCATCGCATCGCCATGAGCATGGCCGTTGCCGCGTTGCGCGCGCGGGCCGAAGTGAGCATCGACGATACCGCTTGTACCGCGACTTCCTTTCCTAATTTCTGGTCGTTACTCGAAAAAGTTCGAGTCTGATTTCATCTTGCGGGGGCTTCTTGAAACGTGAATTGATAGTTGCGATCGATGGTCCGTCCGGGGCTGGTAAAAGCACCTTGAGTAAGAGCCTGGCAAAAGAACTCGGCTATCACAATATCGACACGGGGGCCATGTATCGCTCAGTGGCGTTCGCCGCAAAGCGCCAAGGCATCGATCCGGCGGATGAATCGGCGCTGGGGCGACTGGCTGAAACGGTACGTATCGAATTTATCCGTCAAGGCGAGGGGGAGCGGGTGTTGCTGGATGGCGTGGATGTCTCCTCAGCGATCCGGACTCCTGATATCAGTTTGCTGACCTCAAGGATTTCCGCTTATGCCGGCGTACGCCATGCGATGGTGGAGTTGCAGCGAAAGCTTGGCGCCCAAGGCGGCGTCGTGCTCGAAGGCCGTGATATCGGCACCGTGGTCTTCCCCCAGGCCGACGTCAAATTTTTCCTCAGCGCCTCGACCACGGAAAGGGGCCGGCGCCGTTACGAGGAGTTGCGCGCCAAAGGACTTGCCGTCGAACTGGAGCAGACGGTGGCTGAAGTCGAAGCGCGGGACGCGGCGGATTGCGCCCGGGAATGCGCGCCACTGGTCCAGGCCGAGGATGCTCTGGTGATCGATTCCACCGCCATGAGCATCGATGAGGTCTTTCGGACCATGCTGCAAGAAGTGCGACGCTGTCAGCAAAAAAAGCAATCTTCCCCTCCGGAGAGTGCGGCGTGAAGATCATTCTTGGCGAAAGCGCCGGTTTTTGTTTTGGCGTGAAACGCGCCACCCATATGGCTTTTGCTGCGACCGAGGAGCATCAGGGGGAGCGCATCTGCTCTCTGGGGCCAATCATCCATTCGCCGCAACTGGTCAAGCGCCTGGAAGAGCAGGGGGTCGAGGTGGTCCGTCAGGTCGCGGATATTTCCGGCGGGGTCGTCATTATCCGCTCCCACGGCGTGACCGCCGAGGAGATGGAGGAGATTTACGCCCGGCGCTTGGCCGTGGTCGACGCCACCTGTCCCTTCGTGAAGAAAGCCCAGGAATATGCCGGAATGCTCAGCGAGCAGGGGTACACCCTGGTGCTGGTCGGCGAAAGGGAGCATCCCGAGGTCCGAGGGATCGTCTCCTATGCCCGCAACGGTGAGGTCTACGTCGTCTCCGGCCGTCGCGAGGCGGAGGAAGTGCCGGCGCGTAAAAGGATCGGTGTCGTCGCTCAGACGACCCAGTCCTATGCCAATCTGCGGGAAGTCATCGATGTCTGCCTCGGTAAAAGCCAGGAGTTGCGGGTCTACAATACGATCTGCGACGCTACCTCGGTGCGTCAGAACGAAGCCCGCGCCATTGCCGGGCAGGTCGATCTGATGCTGGTCATCGGGGGCTTCAACAGCGCCAATACGACCCGCTTGGCCCAGATCTGTCGGGACCTCCAGCCCAACACCCATCATATTGAAACGGCTAACGAAATTGAACCCGCTTGGTTCGCAGGGGTGACCTCCGTGGGGATCACTGCGGGCGCCTCAACGCCGCAGTGGATCATCGATGAGGTGGTGGAAAAAGCATCCGTCGCCGGCAAATAAAAAGACGAGAAAAGGGTTTGTTTTTTAAGAGACTTTATGTTAAGGTCCGCTCTCATGGCCAGGCGCCATGACTGTCGTCGAACGACAGGAAAATCGCTAGGGGGTAACAAATCTCACATGGTGGAAAACACGGAAAATCAAGAAGAGTACATGGACGACGATTTCGAAGGAAGCTTCGAGGATCTCTTCGAGAACAGTCTTAAGGAACTGAAGGCTGGCAATGTCGTGGTCGGAACGGTGGTTCAGGTTAACCCGGATTCAGTCGTCGTCGATGTCGGCGGCAAGTCCGAGGGGCTGATCCCCATTAACGAGTTTCTTGACGAGCAGGGACAGGTCAAGACCGACATCAAGGTTGGCGATCAGTTCGACGTGCTGATTGAACGCACCGAGAATGAAAATGGCCTGATCAGCCTCTCTAAGGAGAAGGCCGACCGCCAGAAAATCTGGAATGCTCTGGAAGAGGGTGCAGTGGTCGACGGGCGTATCTTGTCCCGGATCAAGGGTGGTCTTTCCGTCGATATCGGCGTGAATGCTTTCCTTCCCGGTTCCCAGGTTGATCTTCGTCCGGTCCGCAACCTCGACAAGATGCTGGGCGAGACCTATAGCTTCAAGATTATCAAGCTCAACAAGCGGCGGGGGAACATTGTCCTGTCTCGCCGGGTGCTTCTTGAAGAGCAGCGCGAAAACATGCGCGGCGATACCCTGAAGATGCTCGAAGAGGGTCAAGTGGTCGAGGGTACGGTCAAGAACCTCACCGATTACGGCGCCTTCATCGACCTCGGCGGCATCGATGGCCTGCTTCATATTACCGACATGTCCTGGGGGCGTGTGACCCATCCCTCGGATATCCTCAATGTCGGCGACAAGATCAATGTCAAGGTCCTCAAGTTCGACCGTGACAAGGAGCGTGTTTCCCTCGGTCTTAAACAGATCGCGCCCGATCCTTGGCTGGATGTGGAAGCCAAGTTCCCCGTTGGTCAGAAGGTGACCGGCAAGGTTGTCAGCCTGACCGATTACGGTGCTTTCGTCGAACTGGAAGAGGGTGTCGAAGGTCTGATCCATGTTTCGGAAATGAGCTGGACCAAGCGCATCAAGCATCCCAATAAGGTTCTGAACATCGGTGACGAAGTCGAATCGGTGGTGCTGGCTCTTGATATTCCCAACCGTCGGATTTCCCTCGGCCTCAAGCAGGTCGAGCCGAATCCCTGGGAAGTTGTCGGGGAGAAATTCCCGATCGGTACCATCATTGAAGGTCAGGTCAAGAACATCACTGATTTCGGCATCTTTGTCGGCGTCGATGAAGGAATTGACGGCCTGGTGCATATTTCCGATCTTTCCTGGACCAAGCGGGTTAAACATCCTTCCGAAATTTACAAGAAGGGGGATGTGGTTCGCGCCGTCGTACTGAATATCGACCGCGAAAACGAGCGTTTTTCCCTGGGCGTCAAGCAGTTGATGTCCGATCCCTGGGAGAGCATTCCCGTTCGTTACACTCCCGGCACGATCATTCGTGGCCAGGTGACCTCGGTGACCGATTTCGGTATCTTCCTTGAGGTCGAGGAAGGAATCGAAGGTTTGATTCATGTTTCCGAGATCAGCAAGGAGAAGATCGACTCGCCGAAGAACTTCGCCAAGGTGGGCGAGGATCTCGAAGCGGTGGTCCTGCATGTCGATACGGTTGAACGTAAGATCGCCCTGTCCATCAAGCATCTCGCCGATCAGAAGGAAAAGGCCGAAGTCGACGCCTTCCTCGGCGCGCAGCGCAATGCCACTTCCAACTTTGGGGATCTCCTTCAGGGGGCCCTGCACAAAGCCGGTGGTGAAAAAGACGGGGAATAATTTTTTCTGAGTCAGAACCAGCCCCCGCAGCAACTGTTGCGGGGGTTTTCTTTTCTTGGGTTGGGACATGAATAAAAGACCGTTACTCATGGGATTTGCAGTGATTGGCGGCCTTTTTGTCGGCTGCTGGCTGATGATTTATCTGCTGAGCGGCTGGTTGGGGTCACGGCCGTCTTTCGCCGTCGGTGCTAAAGTTGGCGTGATCGAGATCAGCGGGGTGATCACCTCTTCTCGCCTGATCAATGAACGTATTGTCCGGTTCAAGGAAGATGATTCGATCAAGGCGGTCGTTCTGCGGGTCGAATCGCCCGGTGGCGGTGTCGGCCCTTCCCAGGAAATCTACAGCGAAGTGAAGAAGTTGGCCAAGGTCAAGCCGGTCGTGGTTTCGATGGGTGCGGTCGCGGCTTCAGGCGGATACTACGTGGCCGCCCCTGCCGCGAAGATTCTTGCCAATCCCGGAACGATCACCGGCAGCATCGGCGTCATCATGGAATTCACCAATATTCGTGAATTGCTCGATAAAATCGGCCTGAGTAATCATGTGGTAAAGAGCGGCGAGCACAAGGATCTTGGTTCGCCGATCCGTCCTATGACCCAAGCTGAACGCAAACTGATCCAGACCATGATCGATGACGTACACAGCCAGTTTGTTCAGGCCGTGGCCGAAGGTCGCCGTCTCGATCTGAAAAAGGTCGAGCTTCTTGCCGACGGGCGCATTTATACCGGTGCGCAGGCGTTGGCCGAAGGACTGGTCGATCGTCTTGGCAATCTGCAGGATGCGGTCGATGTTGCTGCGGAACTCGCGGGGATCGATGAAAAACCCCGCGTGGTTTATCCACCAAAAGAAAAGGCGCCGTTTATCGAGTATTTCGTCGAGGAGACGATTACCCGGGTGCGTCAACAAATTCATGAACAGGCGTCCGGAGGGTTGAAGTTTCTCTGGTCCGGTATCGAATAGGAGAGTTTATTTTATGACCAAAAGCGAGTTGATCGAGCGCTTAACCACGGTCAGTGGTACGGTTAACAAGAGAGAGGCCGAGTTGATCGTTAATACCATTTTCGACAGCATTGGCGATGCCCTGGTTGGCGGCGACCGGGTTGAAATTCGAGGGTTTGGGTCCTTCACTGTGCGTGAACGGGATGCCCGCGAGGCTAGAAATCCCAAAAGCGGTGAAATCGTTCGCATTCCGAATAAAAAGACCCCTTTCTTCAAGACCGGGAAGGAATTGCGCGAACGGGTCAATCGCTAAAATAAGCTCTGCCCCCTTTTCGGAGGTTGCCATGATCAAATCGCGAACTCATCTCCTTGTTTCCCCTGAATGGGTCGGGCAAACGGTTGCCTTGGCTGAAGGGAAAGCGGAGGTGCGGTTGACGACTCGACCGGAAATGGTCGCCGATGATCGTGGCCTGGTGCATGGCGGCTTTACCTTTGGCTTGGCCGATTATGCGGCGATGCTGGCGGTCAACGATCCTCATGTGGTGTTGGGGGCGGCGGAGGTCCGGTTTCTCGCGCCGGTGACTTTTGGCGAAACTTTGCTGGCGCGTGCGGAAATTGTCGAAGGTTCGGGTAAGAAGCGTATCGTTAAATGTACGGTCAGTACCGATCGCCTTGTTTTTGAAGGGATCTTTTCGTGTTTTGTCCTGACCGGGCATGTCCTTGACGGTTGACAGTTTCTTTTGGCCCTTAAACAATGACGCCCCGTCCGGTTTGGACGGGGCGTCATTGTTCAAGCTTTTGGCATGGCGACGAAGGGACTCTACTCAATGATCCGGTCTTGTTCCCCGAGGGTGGAGCGCGGAATCATCTTTCAGGATCGTCTTCACCATTTGCCCGAGGATTTCGGGTTCCACGCCAGATTCATGACAGGCTCCGGGGTGGCGACGATGTTTTAAAGTTTCAACCTGATACTTAAGGGCGGTTTCCTGAAAGCCGCTTCAGGCGTCCCGTTGCTTGACGGGCTTGCTCACCGCGACTTTGACCGAAAACCTTTTTTGCTAATGTTGGTCAATGCCTTAAAACGTCGTTTCGCGCACCCCAGAGATCGACACGAGTCGTATCGACCAATTGTGAGTCCATACTAACATGAACTCATTTCGTGTCAACGAAAAATTATCAAACGTTTTTCTGCTTGTTCTTATCCTTATTCATTTCCCTTAATGTGATTTCTTCCATGACCATGTCCCGGGACACTTTTCAGCAGAAAGTCTATCGTTATTTGCCTTCCGCCAAGGATGAGGGTTTGCGCCTTGATCAGTATCTAGCATCCTGTTCAGATGCCTTCTCCAGAACCTTGGTGCGTAAGCTGGTCGATCTTGGGGGCGTACATGTGGGGGGGCGACGGACCCGTAAATGCGCTCATGCCATTCGTGCCGGCGAGATGGTGGAGGTGCATGTGGATGGCCGTTCCCTTGAGCCCTTCGTACTGACCGACGAGCATGTGCTTTACCGCGACCCTTTCCTGATTGCCGTGAACAAGCCGGCGGGGGTAGAAACCCAGCCAACACCGGCCCGTTATCGGGGAACCCTGTATGAAGCGCTGCTTCATTATCTGCATAACCCGTTTCGCCCCAGGGACAAGCCCGAACTCGGCATGGCACAGCGGCTCGATCGGGAGACCTCGGGCGTGCTGCTCTTCTCCATCCACCGGCGCGCCCATGCCGGACTGACGCAAGCCATTGCCGGACGTTCGGCGACAAAAATCTATCTTGCTTTGGTTTCGGGGGCTATGCCCAACCCTTCTGGGGAGTTTCGCTCGCTGCTGGCGCGCAATCGCGCCTCAAACCTCATGCGTTCCGTTGCTAAGGGGGGGAAAGAAGCGATCACCCGCTATCGGGTGCTGCAAGAATGGGGCGCGGTATCACTTCTGGAAATTGAGCTGCTGACCGGACGTTCCCACCAGATCCGCGCCCATCTTTCCGAGGCGGGGCATCCCCTTTTGGGGGATGTTCGTTACGGCGGCCCCGTGGCGGTGGCGGGACTTGATATTCCGAGACAGATGCTTCATTCTTGGCGACTGACCCTCGACCATCCCGTGGAACAGCGCAAGCTTACGCTTGAGGCCCCCCTTCCGGCGGACTTTCAGTACCTTGTCGATCGGCTTGAGGCCGGAGCGCCCGTCTAGCCCTTGCCGGTCTTTCCCTTCGCAAAACCCTCTCAAAGGATTGAGCATGCACGGCGTATTCCCCCAGATCGATCCGGTCATTTTTCAAATCGGCCCCTTGGCGGTCCGTTGGTACGGGTTGATGTATCTGCTCGGTTTTGTCGGCGCCTATTTCGTGATTCGCCATCTCGCCCACAGGCGGGAGCTGGAGCTGTCCTCGGATCAACTCTCCGATCTCCTTTTTTACGGGGTCATCGGCGTGATCCTTGGCGGTCGTCTCGGTTATACGCTCTTCTATAATTTCGCTTATTACATCCGCCATCCCCTGGAAATTTTTGCTGTCTGGGAAGGGGGGATGAGTTTTCACGGGGGCCTGCTTGGGGTGGTTGTCGCCGCCCTTATTTTCTGCCGCCGTCGGCGCCTGCCGGCGCTTCTGGTGGGGGATATCCTGGTGACAGCCGCGCCCGTCGGTCTCGGTCTTGGTCGGGTCGGCAACTTCATCAACGGGGAATTATGGGGGCGCGTCACCGACCATCCCTGGGGGATGGTCTTCCCCGGTGCCGGTCCTGACGCCCGTCACCCCAGTCAGCTCTACGAAGCGGTGGGGGAAGGCCCCCTTCTTTTCCTGCTGCTCTATGTCCTGCATCGTTTGAAGGTGCCCCAGGGTGCGATTTTTTTCAGTTTCTTCCTTGGTTACGGTGCGATTCGTTTCGTTCTTGAATTTTTCCGTCAACCCGATGCCCATCTCGGATTCCTCTGGGGAGGGGCGACCATGGGCCAACTACTCTGTCTACCAATGATGCTCGTGGGGGCGGTCGGTTTGGTCGTGGTTCTGCAAAAGAAAGGGCGTCAATGATGGGTTTCAAGGGGATTATCTACGATTGCGACGGGGTTCTTTTCGAAAGTCGGCAGGCCAATCTCGCCTATTACAACCGGGTTCAGGAATATTTTGGGGAGCCGCCGGTTCGTCCCGAGGAGAGGGAACGTGCTCATCTCTGCCATACAGCCGCCAGCCCCAAGGTTTTCGAGATTCTTCTGGGTCCCGATCGGGTTGCGGAAGCGCTGGAATTCGCTGCGACGGTCGACTATCGCCAATTCATCCCCTATATGGAGCCTGAGCCGGGGATGGTTGATGCCCTCGCGACCCTGTCGCGGCGCCTGCCGTTGGCGGTGGCTACCAACCGGGGCACCAGCATGCCGGAAATTTTGCGCCATTTTGAGCTCAGTGATTATTTCACTGCGGTTGTGACGAGTCGCGATGTGCCGAAGCCAAAACCCCATCCGGATATGTTGTTGCTGGCTGCGGAGCGTTTGCGGCAAAAACCGGAGGAACTGCTCTTTATCGGGGATTCGGAACTGGATCGCGAAGCCGCCGCCGCTGCGGGCATTCCCTTCGCTTCCTACAGGGGGAAACTTGGGGCCGATATCGAGGTGCGGCATCACGCCGAGGTGGTAAGTCTGGTCTTTGGCTGGGAGGGGTAGGATAGAAGCCTAAATGCGAACAGGCTCAGGCCGATGTCTCGTGCGGTTCCGGGCCGATTCAGTTCAGAGTTTTTTGCATCTCCAGCACATTGCCGTGGGCATGCTTTTCGTAGGTGACCCGATCCATCAGGGTGCGAATGATATAAATCCCTCGGCCGTGCTCTTCCAGGTTTTTAAAATCAGGAGTGGGCAGGGAGTTGACGTCGAATCCCTGCCCCTGGTCGTAAACCTTGATGTTGAGAACACGATCAGCGAAGGTAATGGAGATGTGAACTTCTTTATCGGGATCTCCTTCGTTGGCATGGCAGATGGCATTGGCCATGGCTTCGGTCAGCACCAAGTTGAGGTGATAAGCCAACTCTTCGCGGTCCCCTTGATATTTTTTCAGAGTGCGGGCAATATCCTCGCCGATCTTTCCGATCAGGCCCAGGTAGCGGGTCTGGTTGGGAACCTTGATGTCCACCTCGATTTTTTCGTTCATGAAAACCTCGATATGCGGCGTGTAAGGCCCCCAGGAGCCGGATGACCCTTAGGGGGCTGGCCTCGATTCAGAAACTGGCCAGGGCTTCGGCCGTGTCGGGGAAGATTTCAAACACGCGGTGCAGGCGAGTCAGTTCGAACATGGATTTGACCTGGGATTGCAGTCCGCACAGTTTGAGGTTGCCGTTGCGGGCGCTGGCATTTTTGAAGCCCGAGACCAACGCGCCCAGTCCTGAGGAGTCGACGAAACGCACATCGTGCAATGCGACCACGATCTCATTTTTCCCTTCCTCGAAGAGGCTTAGCATCTGGCTCTTCAATTCGCCGCTGTTGTGGGCATCCAGGCGTTCTTCCTTGACTTCGATCAGAACGACCGATCCTTTTTCCTCGATATTCAGCATCATTTTCTATTGCCCTCCTGGTTTCTGGATAAGATCTTCTTCCGGTATCGATCCGTTACGCCTGTTTGCGCTTATCCCCCCTGAATTGTTACAGGATATTTTGTTTATCCTAGCATAACCGACACCAGGTGTCATGCCTCTGTTTGGGTTGTTTTTTGCTCCGGGCTGGACGAGACGGACTTCATGACGACCAGGGAAACGTCATCGGTGAAATTCTGCATGCCGGTGTATTCTCGAACCTGTTCCAGCAAGGAGTCGATGATCTTTTGCGGAGATTCCGGTTGCAGTTCATGCAGGAGCCGGCATAGGCGGTCATCGCCGAAGAGCTCTCCTTCCGCATTTTCCGCTTCGATGATGCCGTCGGTATAGAGCAAGAGCATATCGCCAGGGCTTAAAAACTCGGTTTTCTCTTCGAATTTTACATCGGTTTTAATGCCAAGGATCAGCCCTTCGGCGTCCAACCGCTCACAGGCCTGACTCCCTTGGCGCAACACGATGGGGGGATTGTGACCGGCGCTGGCATAGGTGAAGCGGCCGCTGTCGATATCGTACTTCAGATAGAACATGGTGATGAAGAGTTCGGCCCCGGTCAGATCCTGGTAAAAAAATTCATTCAGGGCGCTCATTACACCGGCCGCGCTGGCGAGATTTTTGGCCTTGGCCTGAATGAAGGTGCGGGTTTCCGCCATCATCAACGCGGCGCCGATATTGTGTCCCGAGACATCGGCGATGACCAGATCGAGGGTGCCGTCGCCGTGATGAAGGAAGTCGTAATAGTCGCCACCGACCTGCCGTGCCGGCACGCAGATGCCGGCCAGTTGCAGGCCCGGAATGTCGGGAACGGTGCGGGGCAGCAGGCTGAGCTGGATGGTTTTGGCGATCTGGAGTTCCCGTTCATGTTCCTTGGCGGCGATGAGCTTCTCGGTTTGGTGTGCGTTGCGCCAGGCTACGCCGACCTGACCGGCGAGGCTTTTGAAAAGCTCGATGAATTCGTTGGTGAAAATACCCTTCGCCGATTTGCTGAAGGCGGAGAGGACGCCGATTGGTTGCCCCTCGATGACGATCGGGCCATGGGCGAAGGAGAGGATATCCTCGCGGTGAATGATTTGTGCGGTCTGGGGCTTATCGAGGAAGTCCGTATCGTTGACGACGGTAACCTGGTTAGTGAGGAAGGTTTCGCCGATATAGGTGTCCGTGGACAGTTCTCGGTCGGCGGCGCCGAGATGCTCGGAGCTCATTCCCCGCTGGCTGCGCACGGTGAGGATGTTGCGCTGTGGATCCAGGATGCGGATGACGCACAGGTCAAATTTAAACTGCTGCTGCATCAGGTCGAGAATGTTATCGAATATGGCCTGGATGTCGGCACCGCTGGCCACGACCCGGGCCGCTTCGTAAAGTACGCTTAGCTGTTCGCGGCTGGCGGTGCGGCTGAGGGTGACCGTGCCGAAGATATCGAAGACATCCTCCATGCGACTGCCGCGGGTTTCCAGATAATTTTCGATGATGATGCGCGCTGGGGCAGCGCCGACGGAGCCGGCCAGGGTCCGTTCGGTAAAGCGCTTCAGATTGGGGATTTCGTATTCGGAAAGACTGCCTTTTTCGTCGATTTCCCGATCTCCTACATATTCGGTGATGGCCGCATGCGCCTGTTTTTCGCCGATGAATTTGGACATCAAATCGACAAATTCGATGATCGTCGGGGCCTTGCTGATCCGTTTCCGCTGCGTCGGCTCCGCCACCGGTTGCAGGGCGTCGACAAACTTGCCGGCCTGCTCTATTTCTCGGGCATCGGGGTGGCCAAAGAGAGAAAAAATCAGAAACGCGCCGAGGTTGAAGAACATGGTCCAGAAGAGGGCATGGCTCCAGATGTCGAAACTGGTCAGCCCGAAGAGTTCCAGGGGGCGCAGCAGGGTGATCCCGAAGAGTCCCTGGTCGATGATTTTCTGACCGATCCAGCCCGACTGGGCAAAGGAGGGGACCATCAGGGTGTAGAACCAGACAATGAAGCCGAGGGTCAAGCCCCAGATGGCGCCGCGGCGGGTGGCCCGCTTCCAATAGAGTCCGCCGATCATGGCTGGCGCGAACTGGGTAGCGCCGACAAAAGAGATCAGCCCCATGTTGACTAGGGCGGAAGAGTCGGCGATGACCAGGTAGAAGGCGTAGCCGAGAAAAATGACGCTGAGGATGCCGAAGCGTTTAACGTTGATGAGCAGGGTCGAGAGATCCTGGGTATTGATTTTCAGCCGTAAAATGATCGGCATGACCAGGTGGTTGAGGATCATGGTCGAAAGGGCGACGGAGGAAACCATGACCATGCCGGCAGCGGCGGAGAAGCCGCCGATGAAGACCAGCAGCGAAAGCCAGGGATGGCCGGCCTTGTGGGGGATGTCGATGACGAAGTAATCAGCCTGGGTGATATCGCCGCCGCTAAGCAGCAGTCCGCCGAGGGCGATGGGGATGACGAAGAGATTCATCAGGAACATGTAGGCGGGGAATCGCCACATGGCGCTTTTGATGTGATCTTCGCTGGAGTTTTCGATCACCATGATGTGAAACTGCCGGGGCAGGAACATGAAGGCCATCATCGAAATGAAGGTCATCGTGAACCATTCGGAATAGGGCACCGCGTCGTGCCCTAGCGTGTAGAGGTAGCTGCGTTCGGGAAATTCGGCGTTGAAACGTTCAAAAATATCGGCGAAACCATCGAACATGCCGTAGGTCACGAAAAGGCCGACACTGAAGAAGGCGACCAACTTGACCAGGGATTCGAGGGCGATGGCGGCCACCATTCCTTCGTGGCGTTCCGTGGCGTCAAGGTGGCGGGCGCCAAAAAGGACGCCGAACAGTCCGAGGAAGAGGGCGACGACGAAGGCGGTGTCGATAAACGGCGGAACCCCTGGAAGGAGTGCCTGAATATGGTGACTCAGGTCGATTTGCGGTGCGGCGAGCAGATCGAACGTGCGGGAGACCGCTTTGAGCTGCAGGGCGATGTAGGGCATGATGGCGAGGACCGTGAAAACGGTCACCACGGCCCCAAGCGCGGGAGATTTTCCGTACCGGCTGGAGAGGAAGTCGGCGATGCTGACGATGTTGTGTTCCTTGCTGATGCGCACCATCTTGCGCAGCAGGAAACACCAACTGAAGGCGATCAGGGTCGGACCGATGTAGACCGGCAGAAAGTCGAGGCCGCTGGTGGCAGCCCGACCGACGCTGCCGTAAAAGGTCCAGGACGTCAGATAGACGGAGAGGGAAAGGGCGTAGATGTTGGCATTGGAAATAATGCTGCGTCCCTCTTCGCGCCGCTTGTCCGCATAATAGGCAACGGCGAAAAGCAATCCGAAATAGAGGAGGGAGATGATCGTGATGATCTCAACAGGGATCATTCGTCGCCGCTTCCTCCCGCAGTTTCCGGAGGTCCTTTGGTCAGGTTGGAGACGCGACGGGTAAAGAGGTAGATCACCAGGATGGAGAGGGGCCAGCCGAGAAGAAAATAGAGCACCAGCAGGGGGATGCCGAAGAGGGTAATATCTTTATTGAAAATATGAATAAAGGGGTAATTGATCATGATGATGCCGAGGATGAAAAAAATCACCCAGGCTTCCTTGAACTGGCTCGATGACGATTGGCCCCCGGTCATGGCGCACTCCTGCGGGGGCGGGGTCACGGCTTGCCGTCTATCGGATGTCGGCGCATTTTTGCCAGAGCCTTCGGCGTTCGGAGGAGGGGAGGGCTCCCTCGTCATGGTTGCTCCTTCAAAAATTCAGGGTTTGCCAGATGGCAGATGATTCGCTGCACATTATAGGCAACTTCATCCCTGGTGTCGACCGGCAAGACGCGGCTTTCCCCGCAAGGTGGCTGAAAAATCCTTTTTTGCGCCGCCAGTAACTCCGGTCGCCCGTCGGAGGCATCGCCGCGTCGCTGCCGCAGGCGTTCCAGCAGGAGTTCGTCGGGACAGTTCAACCAGAGGATGGCCAATGGCCGCTGCTGGCGTCGGGCCAAGTCGCGGAAATCGTCCCGTCGGCCTTTCTCCGCAAAGGAGGCATCGACAATGACCGTGCGCCCGGCGGCGAGATGGAGCTCGGCGCGGTCGGCCAGGGCGCGGTAGGTCCGCTCCGTCGCCTCCCGGTGGTAAAGGCCTTCGCCGAAGGCTGACAGGTCCCGGCTGGAAGGGGAAAGTCCGGCCAGTTCCTTGCGCAGTTCGTCGCTGCGCAAATGGATGGCGCCCAGGGCCGTCGCCAGTTCGGCGGCCAGCACCGATTTCCCCGTACCCATCAGGCCACAGGTGAGAATCAGGCTGGGGCGACGACAAAGATAACCGAGGGCGAGACTGAAATAGCGACGGCCTCGAGCGAGGGCGTCGGTTCGCGTAGCGGCGTCGGCCTCCGGATCTTGCGCCAGAAAACCGAGCACCTTGCCGCGCACCCAGGCGCGATAGCTTTTATAGAAGCGGAGCAGTCGCGGCGCATCGAGATCCGTCCCCCAGGTTTCATCGTAGGCTTGCAGTACCCCTGCCGAAAGATCCCTGCGCCCGCGATAGTCCAGATCCATGAGCAGGAAAGCCAGGTCAGCAAGGCGGTCGGCAAGGCGAAACCGCTCGTTGAATTCGATACAGTCGTAGATGCGGATGGGATCAGTCAGGCAGATATGTTCCGCGTGGAGATCGCCATGGCCGTCGATGACCTGCCCCGTAGACTGGCGTTTCCGCAGCAGCGGCGCCTGTTCCGTAAGAAAATGTTCGACCTCCTCTCGCATCCGGTTCTGGGCGTCGGCGGTGAGCAGGTTCTCGACGAGCGGCGCGCTTTGACGCAGGTTCTCGTCCCAGTTCCGGCGAGTCCGCTCCAGGTCGGCATTTTCATCGCCGCCGACGGGGGGTTGAGTGCGGTGCCAATAGGCCAGATGTCGCCCCAGGCGCTCCATCTCCCCGGGCAGGGTAGGGTCCGCTGCCGTCAGCAGGTTAGAGAGCATGCGCCCTTCGGGAAGGCGTTTCATACGCAGCAGATAATCGATGATTTCTCCGGAACCGGCCCCCAAGTGAAAAGAATCGCCGTCCTGTCGGATTTCGAGAACATCCAGGTAAGTGTCCGAACAGAGACGCTGATTGAGGCGTAGCTCTTCGTTGCAATAAAAATGGCGTTTCTCCAGGGTGGTGAAGTCGAGAAACTGGAAATTCACCGGTTTTTTCAGTTTATAGACGTGGTCGTGAGTTAAATAGAGGCGCGAAATGTGAGTTTCATGAAATTCTACCGGACCGGCTTCGCCAGGGTAAAAAGTGCTTTTCAGCATGGCTTGATGCAATGCAGGATGCTCCATGAAGTCTCCAGGGAGGAAATGCTTCGTCAACGGTCATAAGTGTGACTTGTAAGATGTTGAATTTACGTAAAAGATATCAGCATTGACAGGATTGTAAAGGCAGCGTTTGGGACGGTAAAAGAATTGACGCTGATTTGCGGTTATGCTAGTTTCCAAAGCATTGGATGAAGTCGCCGACTTCTTCGCAAAAACAGTTTATTTTCATGTGTTTTCCTTCTGTCACGGATACCCGCCCTTGATTGTTTTTCGCGCCCTGCCCCGATTCGTTCTAACGTTTTCGCTGCTCATCATTCTTTTTGCCGCTTGCGCCTGTTCCGGTTCGGTTCTCCCCGAAACCCTGGCGGATGCTGAAACGACGCCGGCGAAGACGAAGCCGATAGTGGTCGATCGCACCGACGGCGCGGCCGGGGCGCTCTACATTGAGGCCCGGTTGCGTGCCTTGGAGGGCGACTCCAAGGGTGCCTTGGAGCTGCTGCAAAAAGCTATTCGTCTCGATCCTCACGACGCTTATCTGCGTTTGTCTCTGGCTGATCAATACCTGCTACAAGGAGATACGGAAAAGGCCTTACGTGCCGCCGAGGATGCGGTCATCCAAGAGCCGCGTTTTGCCGAGGCCCATTTCATGCTCGGCAATCTTTTCTTTCATGCCGATGACAATGAGCGCGCCATTCAATCCTTTCAGCGGGTTGTGGAACTGGCGCCGGATCATGAGGAAGCCCCTTTATTGCTGGCTGTGGCTTATGCCAGAAACGACGATCTGGAACAGTCGGTGGCGGCCCTCAAGACCTATTTACAGAACCATCCCGAATCGGTGCGCGGTTCGGTGACTCTGGCACGCCTCTATCAGGAGATGGAGCTGACCGGCTGGGCGATCGATATCTACCTGAAACTCCTTGAACAGGACCCGGATAACGAACTTGCCTATTTCGAACTGGGCGGTCTCTACGAGCAGGAAGGGGACTCGGGCAAGGCCCTGGACATCTATCGCGCACTTCTTGCCCGCGATTCGGGAAACATGTCCATGCGCCATCATCTGGCGCGGTTTTTCATCGTGCGCCAGGAATACGACGCCGCTCGGCGGGAACTGGATGAAATTCTGCGCCTCCGTCCCGATGATCTGGAGGCGCGGCGCAAGATCGGCCTGATCCATCTGGAGACGGAGAATTGGCCCGCGGCGATCGAAAGCTTCGAGGAGATGCTTCGCCAGCGTCCCGATCTGCATCAGGCGCGGTTTTATCTCGGCAGCGCCCTGGAACGTGCTGAACGCTATCCTGATGCCCTGCAGGAGTTTTCGAAGATCCCGGAAAGTTCGGATTTTTTTGACGAGGCCATGGCCCATCGCGGCTATCTTCTGCACCGACAGGGGCGGTCGGAAGAGGCGATCGCCATCATCGAAAAGATCCTTGGTAAGGAGGGGAGGCGCCCAGAACTCTTCACCTTTTTGGCTGCCTTGTACGAAGAACAACAGGATATACCGCAGGCGCTCAAGGCTTTGGAACGGGGGTTACGGATCTTTCCCGATGACGGCGGTCTGCTCTATCACCAGGGGGTGATTCATGAGCGCAGCAAGAATCGCGACCAGGCCATCGCGGCCATGCGCCAGGTGATCGAGACCGATCCCGAACATGCCGAAGCGCTGAATTTTCTCGCCTATATCTACGCGGAAGAGGGCATCCACCTCGAAGAGGCGCTCGATCTGGCGAGTCGGGCTCTTGAACTGAAGCCGGAAGGGCATATCATCGACACCCTGGGCTGGGTCTATTTCAAGCTTGGTCGTTACGCGGAGGCCCGGGTCGAGCTGGAGCGGGCCGCTCTCCTGATGCCCGACGACCCGGTGGTTCAGGAGCATCTGGGGGATGTCTATCGGGCGCTGAAATCATTGGAGAAGGCCCGTCGCGCTTATCTCCGGGTGTTGGAACTCGATCCTGATAATGCCTCGGTTGCTGAAAAACTCGAAGGACTCTCCCCTTGACCGGTCGGCAAATAACGCCTATTTCCGGTGCTTTTCCCATTTTTACCCCTGCAATCCCAGTCTCCCACCGGATCCGTAATCTGGTGGAGACCCCATCTAAGGATCGGTCCCTCTCGTTGAAAATAATCGCGAAGTTCTTTCTGCTGCTCATTGTTGCTCTGGCCTTGACCCTCACCGGCTGCGTACCCGCGACCCTTGCGCCTTCCCGCGCCCCCCTTTCTGCCGGGCAGGAAGATCGCTTGTGGGAACGGGTCCGCGACAACGGTCAGCAGTACCAGTCCCTGCGCGGTTTGGCCAAGGTCCAGGTTTCCCGGCAAGGGAAGAACGCCGGCGTCAATCAGGTACTGGTGGTGGAGAAGCCCGACCGCTTTCGCGCCGAAACCCTCAACCCTTTCGGTTTCGGTTCCCCTTTGCTGCTCATGGCGACAGACGGCCGGGAACTGGCGGTGATGGTGCCGGGGGAAGGGCAGATGTTCCGGGGGGAGGCGACTTCCCTCAACTTGCAGCGCTTCACCCAGGTCCCCCTTTATCTGGAGGATCTGGTTCAGTTTATTCTCTATCAGGTTCCGCTTATTCCCCACGATGATCGCCGGGCTTATCGGATCGCCGACGGCCGTATGCAGCTGGAGCTGCGCGACGGCGATCGGCGGCAGGAAATCTATTTCAACGATGGGGAACAGCTGCTGGAAACCTCCTATTACGAGGGAGAGGAGTTGACCCTGAGGGTGCGTTACGATAATTTCACCCCGGAAGAGAAGCCTTTTCCCCACTCCGCTTCTCTGGAAATGCCCGGCCGGCAGGCTCGGGCTTCCCTGGTTTTTTCCGAGCTGGAAACCAACGTTTCACCGGACGCGGCTCTCTTTCTGCTCGATACGCCTCCCGGTTACGAGGAAATCCCGATACCTGAATAGCTTCCCCTGGGGTTGGTTCCGGATGTCGTTCATCGGGCCGAGTCCGCTCCGGGAACGGTTCAATGTGGAGACTTATGCGTTTACTCTTTCTTGTCTGTCTGCTGCTTTTTGCCGGTTGCCGGAACCAGGACCCCCTGCTTCTTGACGGGGAGGCCCCGAGCGTTCCCACTTACGGGGATACCTTTATCGAGGCGTCCATCGGCGAGCCGAGCAATCTGCTGCCGGTGCTGGCTTCCGACTCGGCATCGTCGGACATCAGCGCCCTGGTCTATAACGGCCTCATTCGTTACGACAAGAACCTCAACCTCCAAGGGGAACTGGCCGAATTCTGGGAGATTTCCGAGGACAACCTGACCATCACCTTTCATCTACGGAAAAACGTTCTCTGGCACGATGGCGCGCCCTTTACCTCGGCGGACGTCCTTTATACCTATCAGCTCTACACCGACCCGAAAACCCCCACCGCCTACGCCGAATCCTATCGCCAGGTGGCCCGGGCCGAGGCGCCCGATCCCCATATTTTCAAAGTGACCTACGACAAGCCCTATGCCCCGGCTTTGGCCAGTTGGGGGGTGTCGATCCTTCCTAAACATCTGCTGGAAGGAACGGAGATCACCAAGAGCCCGCTGTCCCGCAAGCCCATCGGCACCGGCCCGTACCGCTTTGTCGATTGGAAATCGGGGGAGTCCCTGGTGCTGGAGGCCAATCCCGATTATTTCGAGGGGGCACCCTATATCCGCCGGGTGCTCTACCGCGTCATTCCCGATCTCTCCACCCAGTTTCTCGAACTGCAGTCGGGCGGGCTCGATTTCATGGGGCTGACGCCCATTCAGTACCAGACCCAGACCGACACGTTGGCCTTCAAGCGGCGTTTCAACAAATATCGTTATCTCGCTTTCGGCTACAGCTATCTCGGCTACAATCTCAAGCGCCCGCTCTTTCAGGATAAGCGGGTGCGTCAGGCCATCGCCCACGCCATCGACAAGCAGGAACTCATCGACGGGGTGCTGCTCGGGCTGGGGCAGGCGGCGACCGGACCGTACAAGCCGGATACCTGGGTCTACAACCCCGATGTGAAGCGCTACCCCCACGACCCCGCCCGGGCGCGGGAGCTGCTGGCCGAGGTCGGTTGGCGCGACAGCGACGGCGACGGGGTGCTCGATCGGGAAGGACGGAAGTTTTCTTTCACCATTGTCACCAACCAGGGGAACGATCTGCGGGTGAAGAGTGCCGAAATCATTCAGCGCCGTCTGCAGGAGATCGGTATCGAGGTCAAGATCCGGGTCATCGAATGGGCTTCTTTCCTCAAAGAATTCATCAACCCCGGTAATTTCGACGTCACCATCCTCGGTTGGACCGGAGGGCCGGAGCCGGACCAGTACAATATCTGGCATTCGAGCAAGACCGGCCCGCGAGAGCTCAACTTTATCGGCTTCAACAACGCCGTGGTGGATGACCTGCTGGAGCGCGGTCGGCGGACCTTCGACCAAGCCGAGCGTAAAGTCATTTACGACCGCTTTCAGGCAGTGCTCGCCGAGGAACAGCCTTACACTTTCCTCTATGTTTCCGACGCCCTGCCGGTGGTGGCGCGCCGTTTCCGCGGGGTGGAGCCGTCTCCCGCCGGCATCCGCCACAACTTCATCGAATGGTATGTACCGGAGGCGGAACAGAAATACCTGAAATGAGAAGTGACTTGAGGGAAATATGCTAAACTTCCAATTTGATTCGACTATTTCCGTCACTCTCGCTGTTGGGGAGGGCGTTTCGGCATGATCCGTTATCTCTTGCGCCGACTGCTGCTGATGATTCCTTTGCTCATCGGCATCACCCTGATCTCCTTTGTCGTCATCCATCTGGCGCCGGGGGAGCCGACCGATCTGCAGACTCAGATGAACCCCCAGGCGAGCGCCGAACTGCAGGAACGTCTGCGCGCCCAGTACGGACTCGACCAGCCTTTGCCCGTCCAGTACGGTCGCTGGCTGTCGCGCTTGGTTCGCCTCGATTTCGGCGAATCCTTCGCTCAGGATAACCGCCCAGTGCTGGGGAAAATCCTCGAACGGTTGCCTATCACCATTTTCATCAACGTCCTCTCCATCACCGCGATTCTGGCGACGGCGATTCCCATCGGGATCCTTTCCGCGACCCGGCGCAACTCCTTCTTCGATCGGGCGACGACTATCTTTGTCTTCATCGGCTTCGCTACGCCCTCCTTCTGGCTGGCGTTGCTGCTCATGGACCAGCTCGGGGTGCGTCTTGGGCTCTTTCCCGTCGTCGGCCTTAAATCCCTCGGTTACGATTATCTGAGCTGGGGGGGCAAGCTGCTCGACATGGCCCATCATCTGGTGCTGCCCGTGCTGGTTTCGGCCTTCGGCGGCCTGGCCGGATTTTCCCGCTACATGCGCTCGAACATGCTTGAAGTGATCCGCCAGGACTACATTCTCACCGCCCGGGCCAAGGGGCTGTCGGAGCGGGCGGTGATTTACCGCCACGCCCTGCGCAACGCCCTGTTGCCGGTAATCACCATCCTCGGCCTCTCCGTTCCCGGGCTGATCGGCGGCAGCGTTATTTTTGAGACGATTTTTGCCATTCCCGGCATGGGTAAGCTTTTTTACGATGGGGTGATGATGCGCGACTATCCCCTGATCATGGGGATTCTGGTCATCGGCGCGGTGCTGACTCTGATCGGCAATCTGCTCGCCGATCTTGGCTACGCCCTGGCCGACCCCCGTATCCGCAAGGCCTGATGGGGGTTTTCCCCGCAGCGAGGATTGTCTTGATCGACTGTCACTGCCATCTGCTCCCCGGGATCGACGACGGACCGCAAACCCTGGAGGAAGCCCTGTCCATGGCTCGGATCCTTGAGGGGGTTGGGTTCGCTGAGGTGCACTGCACCCCCCATTGCATCCACGGCCTCTATGAAAACAGCCCGGCCATCGTCGGCGCGCGGCTCGCGGAACTGCAAGGGTTTCTGATGCAAGAAGGCCTCCGCCTGCGCCTCAAGCCGGGGATGGAATATTATCTCGACAGCCATTTCCCCGCCAGCCTTGAGAATCCCCAGACGCTGGGCGATAGTCGCCTGCTGCTGGTCGAGGCGCCGACCTGGGCCGAGGCCGGGATGGTGCTGGAAAATCTACGAAACGTGGTGGCGTGGGGGTATGTTCCGTTGCTGGCCCATCCCGAGCGCTGGAGTCTGCTGGCGGCGCCGGGGCAGGGCAGAGGGGCGGGCTCCCTGATGGCCAGGCTGCTGCGGGGGGGCAAGGGCTCCCCATCCCTGGAACTTTTGGGCGAACTGCAACGCCTGGGCTGTCTTTTCCAGGGCAACCTGGGAAGTTTCGCCGGCCGCTATGGCAAGATCGTGGAGAAGCGGGCCTGGGCTTTTTTGCGCGCCGGGCTTTACAGCTGTCTCGGCAGCGATTCCCACCCCCGGCCCGGGCTGGAGGAAATGATCGATACGGGTCTCCGTCGGCTCCATGAGCGCTCGGATCGGGCCGAAGAACTTCTTTCTGCCTCGCGTTTATTGTCTTAACATGCAGATTCTAAAAAGGAATCACCAGAGAGAACACCGAGGACACAGAGTGAAGGCAAGGAATTGTTGTCTCTGTGACTTCTGAGGCTCTGTGGTGTTGATTTCCTGTTTTTTTCGTTTTTCATTCAATTCGAAGGATGGGTCCCATGCATTCTCCCAACACGCCGCAACCGGCGAAAATTCTGGTCACCGGTGCCGCCGGTTTTATCGGTTTCCATCTCTGTCAACGACTGCTCGCCCGGGGCGACCAGGTGGTTGGCCTGGACAATCTCAACGACTATTACGACATTTCCCTCAAGCAGGCGCGCCTCAAGCAGCTTGAAGGGCAAGCCGGTTTCCGCTTCGTTCGACTCGATCTCGCCGACCGCGCCGGTATCGCAGCGCTCTTTGCCGCCGAAGGTTTCGACAAGGTCGTCAACCTAGCCGCTCAGGCCGGAGTGCGTTATTCCCTGGAGAACCCCCATGCCTACGTCGACAGCAATCTCGTCGGCTTCATCAACATTCTCGAAGGCTGCCGCCATCATGCCGTCAAGCATCTGGTCTACGCCTCGTCTTCCTCGGTCTACGGCGCCAATACGCGCATGCCCTTTTCCGTCCATCATAACGTCGACCATCCCCTCTCCCTCTACGCGGCGACCAAGAAGGCCAACGAGCTGATGGCCCACACCTATGCCCATCTCTACGGGTTGCCCTGTACCGGCTTGCGTTTCTTCACCGTCTACGGCCCCTGGGGTCGGCCCGACATGGCCCTCTTCCTTTTCACCAAGGCGATTCTCGAAGGGCGGCCCATCGACGTCTACAATTACGGCAAGATGCGCCGGGATTTCACCTTTGTCGACGACATCGTCGAAGGGGTGATCCGGGTCACCGACCGTATCGCTCCGGCCAATCCCAACTGGAACGGCGACCAACCTGATCCCGGGACCAGCGCTGCTCCTTACCGTCTCTACAATATCGGCAACAACAATCCGGTGGAATTGATGGATCTCATCGGAACCCTGGAAAAGGCTTTGGGCAAAAAGGCCGAGAAGAACCTGCTGCCGATCCAGCCCGGGGATGTGCCCGCGACTTACGCCGATGTCGAGGCCCTCACCGCCGACGTCGGCTTCAAACCGGCCACCCCCATCGAAGTCGGGGTCGGGCGCTTTGTTACCTGGTACCGGAACTACTATCAGGTATGACCGTCGGCTTTTTCGAGCCTGACCAAGGAGTATGATTTTATGAATCTGACCGTTATCGGCACCGGCTACGTCGGGCTGGTTACCGGCACCTGTTTCGCCGAAATGGGGCATCGGGTGACCTGTGTCGATGTCGACGAAGCCAAGATCGCCCGTCTCCGCGCGGGGGAGATCCCCATTTTCGAGCCGGGGCTCGAAAGCCTGGTCCTCTCCAACGTCAAAGAAGGCCGTTTGCATTTTACGACCTCGCTCCCCGAGGCCATGACCGATTCTTCCGTCTATTTCATCGCCGTCGGCACCCCGCCCGGCGAGGACGGCTCGGCCGACCTTCAGTATGTGCTGGCGGTGGCTCGGGAGATTGGCCGCCATCTGCGCGACTACGCGGTCATCGTCGACAAATCGACGGTGCCAGTGGGGACGGCGGACCGGGTGCGCCAGGCCGTCGCCGAGGAACTGACCCGGCGCGGTGTCGAGATTCCCTTCGATGTGGTGAGCAATCCCGAGTTTCTCAAGGAAGGGGCGGCGGTCAACGACTTCATGCGTCCGGACCGGATCATCATCGGCAGCGACAGCCCCCGTGCCCTGGAGCTCATGCGCGTGCTCTACGCCGATTTCAGCCGCAACCACGACCGCATTCTCGAAATGGGGGTGCGCGACGCCGAGATGACCAAGTACACGGCCAACGCCATGCTCGCTACGAAAATCTCGTTCATGAACGAAATCGCCCGACTCTGCGACCGGCTCGGCGTCGACGTGGAGAAGGTGCGCCGGGGCATCGGCTCGGACAGCCGCATCGGCTATTCCTTCATTTATCCCGGCTGCGGTTACGGTGGCTCCTGTTTTCCCAAGGATGTCAAAGCCCTGATCCACATGGCAGCGGGGGAGGGGATCGAGCCGCTCATCCTGCAATCGGTCCATCGTCGCAACGAGGCGCAGAAAGAGGTGCTTTTCGAGAAGATTAGCGACCACTTCGGCGCCGATCTCTCCGGCTTGACCATCGGCGTCTGGGGCCTGGCCTTCAAGCCCGGAACCGACGACATGCGCGAGGCGCCGTCCCTGGTGCTGCTGGAACAGCTCCTCGCGGCCGGGGCCAAGGTTAGGGCTTACGATCCCGAAGCGATGGCGATTGCCCGACGGGAACTGCCTGCTGCCTGGTTCGCAACGGGGCGGCTGAAGTTGGCCGAAAACCAGTACGCGGCTCTGGAGGGGGCCGACGCCCTGGCTCTGGTCACCGAATGGAAACCCTTCCGCCATCCTGATTTTTCCGAGATGAAAGAGCGGATGAAGCAGGCGGTGATTTTCGACGGCCGCAACCAGTACGACCCCAGCTATCTCCGGACGCAAGGCTTTGTTTACCACGGCATCGGCCGCGGCTGATGTTTGTTTTCACGGAAGGAATTTTATGCCCAACATTCTGGTAACCGGCGGCGCCGGCTATATTGGCAGTCATGTGGTGAAAGCCCTGGGCGAGGCGGGCTATCGGGTGCTGACCTACGACAACCTCTCTACCGGCAATCGCTGGGCGGTGCTGCACGGCGAACTGGTCGAGGGGGATCTCGCCGACCATGACAAACTGGCGGCGACGGTGCGGGATTTTGCCCCGGATGCGGTCATGCATTTCGCCGCCGGCATCGAAGTCGCCGAGAGTGTGACAAACCCTTTGAAGTATTATGAAAACAACACCGTCAACGCCCTCGGCCTGTTGCAGGTGCTGCGCGATGCCGGGGTCGGCCGTCTGATTTTCTCCTCGACGGCGGCGGTCTACGGTATTCCCGAATGCATTCCTGTGGATGAGACGGCGCTGCTTTCGCCGATCAACCCCTACGGCGCTTCGAAGATGATGACCGAGCGCATTCTCGCCGATCTCGCCACCGCCGATCCGGCCTTCAACTATGTGGCCCTGCGCTATTTCAACGTCGCCGGCGCTGATCCCGAAGGGCGTATCGGCCAATCTTACAAGAACCCCACCCACCTCATCACCCGAGCACTCAAAACCGCCCTGGGGCAGTACGACAAGCTGCAGATCTTCGGTACCGACTATCCGACCCCGGACGGCACCTGCATCCGCGACTACATCCATGTGGACGATCTCGCCGCCGCCCATCTGGTGGCGCTGGAGCATCTCCTGAACGGGGGGGAGAGCGAGATTTTCAACTGTGGTTACGGGCACGGTTTTTCGGTGAACGAGGTGGTCCAAATGGTGCGCAAGGTGACCGGGCGGGATTTCGTCGTCGAGATGGCCCCTCGGCGCGAGGGCGATCCCCCGGCGTTGACCGCCGAGAGCATGCGCATCCGTCACAGGCTCGGCTGGACGCCGCGCTTCGATCATCTCGAATACATCATCGAAACCGCCTGGAAATGGGAGTTGAAACTGCAATCGGCCAAGCAGGGATGAGTCTGAGAAGGCGAGGGGGCGGATCATGACACGAAAGACCATGCGCCTCGGCGACATGCTCGTCAAGGCGGGGAAGATCGACGAATTTCAACTGAACTCGGCCCTTTCCTACCAGCGGCACTGGGGCGGGCAGATCGGCACCTCTCTGATCAAGCTCGGCTATATCGGCGAGGAGGATTTGCTGCAGTTTCTTGCCGAGCAGCTCAATCTCACCCGTATCGACCTTTCGCGCATGGCTGTCGCGCCCGAGGTGCTGGCCCTGTTGCCGGTGGAAAAGGCGCTGGAATACAACGTCATTCCCGTCGATCGCAAGGAGTTTAACGGCAGCGTCTATCTGCTCGTCGCCATGGCCAACCCGACTAATCTGATTGTCATCGACGCCCTGCAGTTCGCCACCGGCTGCCGGGTGCGTCCAGCCCTGGCGACGGAAGAGGCGATCCGTTCGGCGATCCGCCGCTGCTATCAGAAGCGCCCGGCGGGGATCAGGTCGCCCGACGATCCGCCGGCCAAGCCGCCGCTGCCCGATATCGACCCTTTTCGCTTTCCGGGGAACCAGCCGGGGGGTGGCCAAAGTCTGGAGGAGCGCTTCGAGCGGCTTCTTGCTCTGCTGGTGCAGAAGGGGCTCCTGTCCGAGAACGATCTCAAGGACCTGAAATAGAAAATTTTTTCTCACGCAAAGACGCAAAGACGCAAAGAAATGCTCAGGAAATTAAGAAATGGATAGATTTGATCTTATTGCGTCTTGGCGGCTTGAGTGAGCGCAGCGAACGGGCGTGAGCCCAGATTTCAGAACCGCTTATACCGGATAAAAATCATGCCGATGTTGTTTCATTCAAATTTCATCTCCCGCCTGAGGGGCAACCGCATGGCCCTGGTCGGCGCGGCGATTGTCGCCGTCATGTTTTTGCTCGCCGTGCTGGCGCCGCTGCTGGCCGGTGATCCCGGCGCCATCGACATCTCCCGACGGCTGCAGTCGCCTTCCTGGCAATTCCCCCTGGGGACGGACGATCTCGGCCGCGACGTCCTCGCGCGCATTCTTTACGGGGCGCGCATATCGCTTCTGGTCGGGTTTGTCGCCGTCGGCATCGCCAGCCTTATCGGCATCGTTCTCGGCGCCCTGGCCGGCTATTACGGACGCTGGGTCGACGGTCTGCTCATGCGTTTTGTCGACATCATGCTCTGTTTCCCGACCTTCTTCCTGATTCTCGCGGTCATCGCTTTTCTCGAACCGTCGATCTGGAACATCATGATCATCATCGGCCTCACCGGCTGGATGGGGGTAGCGCGGCTGGTGCGGGCCGAATTCCTTTCGTTACGCGAGCGCGATTTCGTCCAGGCGGCCCGGGCGCTGGGCGCCTCCGACGGGCGGCTGATCTTCCGCCATATCCTGCCCAACGCCCTGTCGCCGGTGCTGGTTTCCGCCACCCTCGGCGTCGCCGGGGCGATCCTCACCGAAAGCGCCCTGTCGTTTCTCGGCATCGGCGTGCAGCCGCCGACGCCTTCCTGGGGGAACATGCTCATCGCCGGCAAACAGACCCTCGGCACCGCCTGGTGGCTTTCGGCCTTTCCCGGTTTGGCGATCCTGATCACGGTCCTTGGCTACAACCTCCTCGGCGAGGGGATTCGCGACGCCCTCGATCCGCGCATTCGGGAGTGACGCCATGAGCCGCGTCGGCCGCAACGATCCCTGCCCCTGCGGCAGCGGACTGAAGTACAAAAAATGCTGTCTCGACCGGGAACCGGCGCCGGCTGAGATTCCCCTTGATCTCACGCCGTCCGAACTGGTGCGGCGCCGGGGGGAAGCCTTTTCCGCCGGGGATTTTGCCTTCATCTACGATACCTATCATCCCGATTCCAACTTCCGCGCCCAGTTCCCCAGCCGCAAGGCCTATATCGCCCTGGGCCAGGATTCCCTCGGGCGGGATTTTTCCATTGACGACTGCCGGGTGCTGAAGGAAGAGGTCGGCGCGGACGAGGCGCGGGTGCTCTTCTATCTCGCCACCCGCTTTCGTGGGCAGGCGGAAGAGACCTTCGAGCTGTCGCGTTTTCTTCTGACCGAAGGCGGCTGGCGCTACCATTCGAGCCAGAAGCTGGGGCGCGAGGAATTCGCCGGAGCGGTGGAGGAAATCGGCTGGAACGATTTCGAGCGGGTGAAGGACAAGGTTTTTTTCTGATGAAGCCGGTTTTGCAACGGATCGACGCTCGCCTGCTCGACGAACTCTCCCTCGCCGCGCGGCAACGGCCCCGACTCAGGCTCAATCACAATCTGCACGAGGATTACCTTGATCCCTGCCAGCGGCTGCTCAACGCCGTGGAGCCGGGAACCTACGTCCGTCCCCACCGCCATCTCGATCCGCCCCGTCCCGAATGTTTCGTACTGCTGCGCGGAACCATGGCCGTTCTTTTGTTCACCGAGGCTGGCGGCATCGATGAGATTATCCCCCTGGCGGCGAACGGTCCCTGTTGGGGGGTCGATATTCCGCCCGGTGCCTGGCATTCCCTCGTTTCTTTGGAGCCGAATACGGTCCTTTTCGAAACCAAGCCCGGCCCTTATCTCCCTCTTTCCGACAAGGATTTCGCCCCCTGGGCACCCGCCGAGGGGAGCGCTGAGGCATCGGAATATCTGGAATTCCTCACTCTGCAGGTTCATGGAAGAGGCGATCATGCCTGAATTGCCCGAAGTTGAAACGATCCGCCGGGGTTTGGTTCCCCGACTTGAAGGGCACACCCTGAGCGGCGCCCTCTGCCGGGTCGCGGGGCTGCGCCAGCCGTTGCCCGCCGGTTTGAATGACCTCCTTGCCGGGCAACGGTTGCATGCCGTCGAGCGCCGCGCCAAATATCTGCTGCTACGCTGCGACAACGGCACCCTCATCCTCCATCTCGGCATGAGCGGCTATCTGCGGGTCGTCGATCGGGAGCTGCCTCCCGGTAAGCACGATCATCTCGATCTGCTTTTCAGCGACGGTCAGGCCCTGCGTTTCAACGACGCCCGACGCTTCGGCCTGCTGCTCTGGACGACCGACGATCCGCAACACCATCCGCTGCTGTCCGGGCTCGGCCCCGAACCCTTCGACGAGGCCTTCACCGGTGACTATCTGCTTGAACGCGCCCGTGGGCGCACCGCGTCGATCAAAACCTTGATCATGGATCAGCGCATTGTCGTCGGCGTCGGCAACATTTACGCCAGCGAGGCCCTCTTTCTCGCCGGTATTCATCCCGCGCGGGCGGCGGGGCGGATTTCCCTGGAACGCTACCGCCGACTCGTTGACGTGATCCGCTCCGTTCTCGGCGAGGCGATCGCCGCCGGCGGCACGACGATCCGTGATTTCAGCGACAGCGACGGCAAACCGGGCTACTTTGCTCTCAGCCTGCGGGTCTATGGGCGGGAAGGGGAGGCCTGCCCGCAGTGCGGAGGGAAGATCCGGCAGGAGCGCATCGGCGGACGCTCCAGTTTTTTCTGCCCCCGTTGTCAGCATTGAAAGAAGAAACCATGTCGGTTCCTATCTGTTATTGTTACGGCTACGACGAGGATGATATCCGCGCGGATGTCTGTGCCAACGGCGGTCGCTCACTGATTCTCGAGCGCATTCTTGCCGAAAAACGTCAAGGTACCTGTCGCTGCGCGGAAACGCACCCGGACGGGCGCTGATGCCTGGCGGACGTTCACCGGGTCGTGAACGAAGCGCTTGCCTGTTACAGCCTCAAACCACCACCATCGGATTCGGGAGGAGACCATGTCTGAATTCAGAGTCTGCCGCGTTTGCGGCTACGCCAAGGGTTTTCACGTCTACTTTCGCGAGCATGAAAAAGGGCAGCGCATCGGCCTGATCTGTCCCGAGTGCGGCCAATCCTACGATCTGGGCTGGGTCGTCGAAGGATTGGCGGAGTCGGCGGAAAAGGGCGCGGTCTTCGACGAGTGATTCTGCAGATCGCAGGGCTGGTCTATTAACTGTTTATTCATAAGGAGTTGCATTGTGGCCGGAACGAGTCTGTTGGCCTTGATTGATGATATCGCCAGTCTGCTCGACGACGTCGCGACCATGACCAAGGTCGCTGCGAAAAAGACCGCCGGCGTGCTGGGGGACGATCTGGCCCTGAACGCCGAACAGGTTTCCGGCATCAGCGCCGACCGGGAACTGCCGGTGGTCTGGGCGGTGGCCAAGGGATCCTTCAAGAACAAGCTGATTCTGGTGCCGACGGCGCTGATCATCAGCGCCCTGGCGCCTTGGGCGATCACGCCACTGCTGATGGTCGGTGGGGCTTTTTTGTGTTACGAGGGCTTCGAAAAGCTGGCGCACAAATTTTTGCACAGTCGCGCCGAGGAAGAGGGGGGACATGAGGAAAAGCTTGAAGTCCTGAGTAATCCCGAGATCGATCTGGTGGCCTACGAGAAGGAAAAAATCAAAGGGGCGATCCGTACCGATTTCATCCTCTCGGCGGAAATCATCGTTATCGCGCTGGGCACGGTACAGGGTACGGCCTTGGGTACCCAGGTCGCGGTGGTGGCCGGCATCGCTTTGATTATGACGGTCGGCGTCTACGCCCTGGTCGGCGGTATCGTCAAACTCGACGATGCCGGATTGCATCTCCTCAAGTCTAAAGCGGCCAATGGCTGGGGGAGTCTGCGTCGCGCCTGTGGTCGGGGATTGCTCCTGCTGGCGCCCAAGCTGATGAAAACCCTGTCGGTGGTCGGCACCGCGGCGATGTTCATGGTCGGCGGCGGCATTCTCGTCCACGGCCTGCCCGGTTCCCATCATGTTTTACACGGCGCGGCAGAAGCGGTTCACGGCCTGCCGGTTCTCGGCGGCCTGCTGGCGGCACTCACCCCCACGGTATTGAACGCCCTCTCCGGGGTGATTGCCGGGGCGCTGGTCCTGGCGGCGGTTGTTCCGATTCGGAATGTCGTTGGAAAGTTCCGAAATCCGGCCTGATGGGAGAATCCTTTTGATGCCCATTTACATGACCCCCGCCTGTGCCGAGGCGATGCGCGAGGAACTGCGCGATCTGCTTTATACCAAGCGGCCGGAGATGGCCCGCACCGCCGAGTGGGCTGCAAGCAACGGCGACCGTAGCGAAAATGCCGACTACCACTACGCCAAGCGCGCCTTGCGCCGGTTCGATTCACGCATCCGCTTTCTCTCCAAACGCCTGGAGGGGGCGCAGATTATCGACCCGGTGGCGCAGGGGAAAGTTGCCGGGGTGAAAGTCCTCTTCGGCGCGACGGTGACGGTGGACGAGGAAGGCGAGGAGAAGGTCTACAGCATTGTCGGCGTCGACGAAACGGCGCCGGGGCGGGGGGTGATCAGCTGGGTCTCCCCCCTCGGCAAGGCGCTGCTCGGCAAGCGCGAGGGGGATGTGGTGACCTTCGTGGCGCCCAAGGGGGAGCGTGAGCTGGAAATTCTCAAGGTTGAATATCGGCCCATCGCCGTCGGTGTCGTTCCCGCTCCCGAGGAGGATGACGCGGAAGAGAATGACGGGTAGGGCGCGAACTTTCCCGTGCTTCCTTGATTACCCGTCCCTTCGCCGTCGCATCCAGCGCAGGCCCAGCCCCAGCAGCAACAGCCAGGCGAAAGCAAAACAGAGGATCTTCACGGTCGTGGCCACCCCGGCCAGGGAGATCCACCCTTCCTGAATCGACTCATTCCCCAGAAAGCGGTGCAGTTGTCGCCGCAAGGTCAGATTTTCCGTCCAGTCCACCACCAGGTTTACCAACACCGGCACCGTCAGCCAGAAACGGGGGAAGGGGCGCCCCAGGCCGTTCCAGAGCAGGAAGAGCCCGAGCAGGAGCGTCCCGCCGTAGAACAGGGGAAAGAGCAGATCCAGATTCAGAAAACGCAATTCGGCCAGCTGCCCGTCGGCTCCCAGGCAATCCCAATAGGCGCGAACGTCGGCGGCGTCGTAACCGCCAAAACGAAAATGCAGGGGATAGCAATCCGGGGTGTCGCTCTTGGGAAAGTTCTCCCGCCCGGTTACCTTCATCATCCACGCGCCGCCGACCAGAAAAGTGAGCAGCGGCAAGCCGAGCGCCGGCAAAAATTTGGCGAGGGGATTTTTCATCGTCGACTCCATGAAAGTGTTCCCGGAATGGGTCGATTACTGAAATCAATCGATTCCGTCAGCGGTTGGATTTGAACAGCCGGGGATTGTTTTCGATAAAGGCGTTAATCCAGCGTTCGAGAAACGAATTGTTCCCGGCCGTTTTGATGAAACTGTAGCCCAGGACGGAAATGATCAGCGCACCCAGGGTGTCGACGATCAGATCCCACATGGTATCGGTCAGTCCGGAAGGATCACCGAGCATCGGTTTTTGCATGTTCATGCCGAAAAAGCTGTCCATGGAAAATTCGAAAATCTCCCACAGCGCCCCCATCCCCACTGCGAATAAAAAGGCGAAAAAAGCGACAAAGCCCGGTTTCATGTGCACGCCGATATTTTCGGTTTCGTTCAGTACATGAACCAGCAGAAAACCGACGATCCCCAATAGGATCCCGGAGGTGGAGTGCAGGGCGATGTCCCACCACCAGAAACGGGCGTAATAGTCATGGACCTCGCCGAGAAAGAGGGAGGCGAAGATGAAGGCGATGGCGAGCAGGACGAATTCGGGGGGGATAAAAACACGTAACAGTCTGCCGAGCAAGAGGGGCGCCAGGGTCACCGCGATGATGCCAATGGTGACGACTGCCGTGAGCCATTGCTGTTCCCACAGGGCGCCGACAAACTCCATCACGAGAATCGCCTGCAGTACGAAGGTCAGGCGTCGGTGGATATGTTGTGATTGCATAGGGATATCCAATGTTGGCAGGGAGGGGAAGATGACGTATTCTCAGTCGCCATTCCCCTGCCAGGGCCAGCGGCCGGTGAGTTCCACCTCCAGGGTGAAGCTCAGGAAGGTGCGGATGAGGACGACGAGGGCGAGGACGCCGATCGATTCGAAGGTCAGATCGACGGCTACGGTGTAGATGATGTCGGCGGCGATGAGCAGTTCCAGCCCGAGCAGAATGCCTTGCCCAAGGGCTTGCCTGAGTTCTTGAAAAATGATTCCCTTCTCCTCGTTGCGACGCAGGCGAAGGGCCGCATGCACAAGGGCGTGTAGGGCCATGAAGGTGATCAGTCCGACACCCAGAATTTCGATGATTTCCGCGCACCAGGCGGCGACCGGCGTGACGAAATGTCCCATGCGATCTCCCTCTCGTCTTTTTGGGGATGGATGGCGCGGCGACTCCGGATACCACTTCCGTCACGCCTGCCTAAACCATAGCAAAGATTGAAGGAAATGGAAAAGGGGGAAAGCGCCTGGACGCTTGTGAGCAAAAAAGCCCCGACGGAGCTGCTCCGCCGGGGCTTTGTCTTTTACGGAGAGGGACGGGTCGTCAACGGGAAGCTTACCTCAAACCCGTTCCGCCAGGAAAAAGTTCTTGTTGCGATCGTAGAGCAGGGCGATGGCCAGATTGCCCCAGGGAATGGTCAGGATGAGGCCGATGCCGAAGATGGCGGCGCCGATACTGGAGAGGATTCCACCCAACACGACGACCAGCGCCCAGGTGAACATGTCCCGTTTGACCGTTTCGAGGCTCCACTTGAAGGCGTCGATCGCCCCCATCTTTTTGTCGACCACGGCGTAGAGGCCGGGAGCGACGACGATGGAAATGATGATGCCGGCGATGGCGCCGATGATTGGCAGATAGCCGAGGACCAGCACGGCCACCAGGACAATGACGACGTAGACCAGCAGCTGGGCGAAGCAGTCCCAGGCCGAAAAGAGATCGCCGACCAGGGGCTTCTCGCCGCGCAAGGTCTTGAGCAACGCCCGCATGTATCCGGCGAGAAAGGCGATATTTGCGAAGGGGATCCAGCAGACCAGCAAGAGAACGAGGGTGACGACCGCCAAGGGACCAATCTGCTCCTTCCCTTTCAGGGTCGCGTTGGTGAAAATGTCACGCAGGTCGGCAATGACCTTCTCCGACTGGAATGGGGGAATGACATTTTCATAGGTCTTTTTTTCAGTATTTTTTTCGGGTTGATTGGGGTCGGACATCTTTACCTCCTGGTGAATGGAAGATCGCAAAAAAGCCGGAATGAAGTTTAGCGATTTTTAAGGGGAATGATCAAGTGTAAAGACGATCGCGAGGAACGTCGATAGCGGTGGTTGAGGAGGAGGGTCAGCGTGGCAGGGTGACCAGGGAGACGGCGTGGCTGCGGCCTTCGCTGTTGCTCAGCATATTGAGGGGGACTTCGGAGGCGTCTCCTTGAACTTCGCGACGTTTGATGCCCATACGGTCGACGATGATCGATTCCCGACTGATCCAGAGATGGTCTTCGGGACGGATCAACACGTCGCGCAGGATTTCGAGATAGGCATCGAGAATCCGGTCTTCCCGGGCATTTTCCGGCAGGCTGCGGCAGAGCTGCGCCTGGGCCATATCCTGCACGGGAACGGCGATGTGGGGGGAATCGTCCATGCCCCGGCGCAGATGCTGCTGCAGGCCTACATTGGCCTGAAGCAGGGCGTTTCTCCGCTCCTTGCCGGCGCATTCCGTCTTGAGAATGGAGATGCGTTTCAGAGCCAGATGCAAGAGTCGTTCAAAGGCGAGATCCTTGATTTTTTCCCGGGTTGCCTGGTCGGATTCGGACGGGGCGAAAAAATGATGGTTTTCGAAGCTCACCGTGATCTGGGCCACGTCGTGGAGAATGACATCCCCGGTCATTGCGGCCCCGAATACGGTCTTTTCCTGTTTGATCATGGAGAGCAGGGCGTAGGCGGGTGTTTTCCCCTGCTTTTGCTGGTAATCCGCAAGACAGGGGTCGCTGTCGAGAACCTTGCGTAGCGCACCGGCAGAAATGAAGAAAGCGCGCAGCCGGGGATCGGCGCTATAGCCGGAAGGCTCCAGGGAGAGGGATGGGGCCATGCCGTCCACCTGTTCATCCAGATAGGCTAGGGCCCGTTCCGCTGCCGGTCGCAGCTTCTTTTTGTAGCCCGATACGCCGCGGATCCAGGGATCGGTACCTTCTACGGCCTGCTCGATGGCCGCGGCGATCGGATCTTTTTCCGTGCCGGAATGGCTGCTGAACATGGATTGAATGAAAGATAACATGGCGTGCCTCCGCACGTGATCTGTATCACTCTTATCAAGAAGCCGCAACCGACATTTTACGGCGAAGAGGTTTTTGGGGAAAGGGGGCTCCTGACGGGAGGAGAGGGAATAAATATCCTGAACCGGTTTCGCAATCGTTCCCTATGGCCTGGGGACATTTTCCCGGATTCTCCGGGAAAAACCCCCGGCGTCACTGAGTGCGCGTGCGGTGGGATTGATATAGCCAAGGCGCTTGATCTCGGAGAAGGGACGGGATGAATCGAAGGCGCCCAACTCGTAGGCATACTCGGCGGCATAGCCGCTCAAAAGAATCTTCCAGCTGTAGCGCAGATCATCCTGAAAGGCATCGATGTGGCCGGCGATGTTGGAGGTACAGTTGTCGGTGAGGGTATTGTACCACTCGGGGCGGTCTTTCAGCTCGTTGATTTTCTTGACGTAATCTATGAAAAGCAGACGGGCGTGTTCAGGCCGGATGCGGCTGCGAAAAAGATAGACATCCTCGGCGGGGCTGCGGTAGTTCGTGCGCAGGCGAATCAGGTCGCGTTCGTCCCCGACCACGTAGATCAGCTCGTAGTTCCTGAAAAAACCCTTGAGGGACGAATATGTTTCCCCCTGTTCTTTGCGGGTTTCGATGGAAAAGGTCACATAGTCTCGGTCGTTGAAGCCGAAACTGACCATGACATGGGCGATGGCTTCACCCATCCAGTAAACGCTGAAAAAATCGACCGAGGTCAGCTCGGACAGTCGGAATTCCCGATCGTAATAGCGGATATCAAAATCGCTCTCGCTGCGATAGTCGAAATCACGGATATTGCGGATCATCACCTGCTCGCCTTGTACTTCCGCGAAGGGCAAGACGGCGACATCCGCTTGCCAGTCCCGATCGTTGGAAGGGGCGAGCTCGAACCAGAAGGCCAGAACCAATGCGAAGAAGGCGAAATAGAGGGCCAGGGCGTGCCTTTTCTTTCGCGGGATGAGCAAAGTCGAAAGGCTCGCGCCGGCAAAGAGAGCGGTGAGAATAAGCCGGGTGACTGCGTTGCCCAGGGGCAGATGGTAGAGGGCAAGACCGCTCCAGCCAGCCGTCCCGATGACCAGAAGGACAAGCAGGGTTTTGACGATCCATTTCATCGCGCGGCCCTTTCCGGGGAGCGTTCCACCGCCCATTGCGTGGAAGTGGTCGCACGCAGGTGCTCGACGAGGATGCGGCGGATTTCCTCGATGGCGGCCGGTTCAGATTGAACCGAGTGGCCGGAAGGGATGATCAGTTCCGATTCCGCTTCTTCGAGATGGGCGCTGCCGTAGGCGACGACGCCATCATGCCACTTTTCACGGGGATCTTCCGGATTTTTCACGGCAATGATCGAGTGGAAGGGGACGTCGGTTGCCATCGGCAGGGTGGTCAGGGTGCGGACAAATTCGCTTTTCGGGTCCATATCGTCGGTGCTGCGGGGGATGTCGCGCAAGGCGAAGAGCGCCGCCCCCTTGGTGGTGGGAAGCATGGCAATGTCCTTGCCGAATTCCACCACCCGCGGTGGCAAGTGGATCAGCTTCGTCGCCAGTCGCCCGATCCAGCCTCCCGCGACATAGCTTCCCCCATGCGGGGTGGCGATGAAGACGAGGCGTTTGACAAAGAGGAGGGGGGAATAGACCACGCTTTGCTGGAGCAGTTCCTTGACTTTCGGGGACTCGGCCAGGGTCTCGAAGGATTCGGAGAAGGCGTTGTCCCAGAAGGCGGTGCCGCTCTCCGTGGCCATCATTCGGGTCAGCAGCCCCCCCTGGCTGTGGCCGACGATCACCATCTCGCGCAACGCCGGATCTTTCCCTTCGGGGTCGA
This sequence comes from Desulfuromonas acetexigens, assembly GCF_900111775.1. NCBI lineage: Bacteria > Pseudomonadati > Thermodesulfobacteriota > Desulfuromonadia > Desulfuromonadales > Trichloromonadaceae > Trichloromonas > Trichloromonas acetexigens. The sequence continues at coordinate 188,318 of NZ_FOJJ01000001.1, forward strand.
GCTCTTCAACGACACTTTTCAAGCCTTCGGCCAGGATTCCCGCCGAGTAAAGGACGGGATTGCCGGTGTCGTAAAGGAATAACCAAATTTGGTACCGGCCCCACAGCTCCCGGTCATTATTCACTTCGTTGATCAGTTCCGCCCAGCGGGCGGGGCTTGACGCGGTGCCGTGCACCAGCACCAGGGGAATCTGCCCCGGCTTGTAGGGGCTGGTGAGAAAGACGCCGTTTCTGAAGCGGGGGACTTTTTTCAGCGGATTGATATCCCCCCGCAACAGCCCGGGAATCTCCAGCTTGTACATCTGCGAGCCTTCCAGGGTCGAGGCCAGGGCCGAACTCAATTCGTATTCGACGGGGATTTCCCGGTCTTCCACCCTGACAGAGGTCGCCTTGTCGGTGGTATAGATCTCCAGCGCGGAATGCAGGGTGCCGGCTCTCAGGCCCGTTTCCAGGTCAGTGAAGCGCAGAAAAGCCGTCAGCGGAACCTTCATCCCGGAAATGACGTAGGCGAACCCGGGAGCATCGATTCCCTTGGTGTATCTGGTCGAAGCGACCAGCGGGGCGCCGATGCCGGGCCAGCGGTATTTGTTACGCAATCCCCGTACATCGATTTCCGCCGCCTGCACCAGTTCGACAAAGCGGAAGTTGCCCCACTGGAGATGCCTGGAGTCGAAATCGACCTGCAAATGGCCGAAAGGGAGGGGATAGGTTCCCCCGGCGAGCCTCACCTGGGACGGGTTCTCCTGGCTGGTGAAGCCTTTGGCGATGCTGCGGTTGTAGAGATCCACGGCGGTGCGCAGCCGGGGTTCGAAGGCGCTCATGGCGTTTTTCGCCTGGGGGGCTTCACCGTGAAAGAGGAAGGCGTAGGCATAGAGGGCCGCGGCCAGATAATAGGCCGGATTTTCGCTTTCCACCGCCTGCAGAAAGGAGGTTTCCGTCAGGGCGAAGAGCAGATCCTGTTTCAACACGCCGTTTTCCAGCAGCTTGTCGTGCAAGGAGGCGATCGCCGTCGCCCGGTCGTCAGCGAAGGTGTTCGCGAGCCCGAGCCGGTTGATGATGTGGATCGTCGGCGAACTGAGCTGTTCGCCGGTCAGGACGTTGGCGGCCAGCTTCCGGTCCGCTTCGCGGGAATCGAGCGTCCGCACGCCGACGGGCGTGGCGCAGCCGGCAACGAGCAGGAAAAGGAGCAGCAGGGTTGGAGTGAAAAATCGTCTCATTGAAATAAAAATTCGCAAATCCGGCACGTTAAATTGAAGATCCTCTGGTTCCATCCCAACTTTTCGCGGCCGTCAGAAAAATTCCCGCAGGCTTTCGTCGATCCCCTTGAGGGTGTCGTACCAGAAATCCCGGGCCGCCTCCATGCTGTCTTTTTCGAAGCGCTCCAGCCAACTCGCCAGCTCCGGATGTTCTTCCCCGTCGACCTCTTTTTTCCGCTTCAAAAAGCTGTGCAGATAGTCGATGTCACGCGCCGACTCCCAGAAAATCGGGCTGTTGTTGCTGTGCAGGCGGCTGGCGAGGACCTCGATAGCGCGCAGGAACGGTTCCCGGGCGCCGTAGAGGGTGCCCATGACATCGGGCAGAAGCTCTTCCGCCCAGCCCCGGTGAAAGCGGCAGATGCCGAGGTTGTCGAGGATCAGTTCCTGCTTCAGCCGCGCCGCACACATGCGCCCGAGGGTGCGGGGGGGGATGAAGTCGTGGCTGTAGATCATGTAGTACTTGCCCATGATCGCCATTGGGGCGAGGGCGCCGGCTACCCAGTACTGGTTGGGGACCATCCAGCCCCGGCGGCTGAAGGCGATGTAAACCAGACGATCGTGCAGCGCCGTCCCTTTGGCGCGGGAGTGGATGCGGCTCCACTTGCGCACCCCTTCGCCGAAATCGAGAATGCCCCGTTTTTCGAGGATAGCGTCAATCAGCTCCAGGGCGAGTTCGGCGTTGTGCGCCGAATCGACCACCGGATCGAAGCCTGCCATCTGCCAGCGGGGAAGACGGCTGACGCCGAGTTCTTCCGGAGCCAGGGTCTTTGTGTCCAGCAGATCCATGAGCCAGGCCAGCACTCCGCCCAGGGAGATGGCGTCGAAGCCCATGGCGTCGCCGTGGCGGTTGAGCTTTTCGGCGGCGCGCTGGTCGAAAATCCCGCACAACGGGCCGAGGGTTTGGTAGGGCTCGTAATCCTTCTTGTAGATGCCGTTGAGCTTCTTGCAGACCGCCGGGCAGGGCTCGCCGCAGGTGGCCTGCTGTTTGTTCGCGATCGTCTCGTCGTTGAACTGCTTGAGGTAGTGGTCGACGATGAATTTCTGGTGCAGCTCGACGCGCTGCTCCTCGCTCCAGTCGATGGTGCGGTAGTTGAAGGCCAGGATTTTTCCGCCCATCGTCGCGTAGTTGACGCCGAAGGTGCCGCCGGTTTTGAGCTTTTCGTCGTAGCGGTACTTGGTGGTAACTTCCAGATCCTTCTGCATCAGGCGCTGATCGTATTTGTTTTTGAACCACTCGTCGGCGACCTTGTGATCGCGGAAGTCCTCGGTGACGACCGTGCCACCGTAGATGACGGCGACGATGCCGTGTTCCCCCGCCAGGGCGCTGCCCAGGCCGCCCCGTCCGGCCCAGGTGTCGACATGGCTGATCTTCCCCTTGCTGATGGGGACCGACATGATGCCGCCGAAATCGGTGCGCAAGGCGGCGGGGCCGGTGGCGAGAATGCGCGGATCTTTTTCGTAGCGGTCGCCGAAGCGGCGATAGACTTCATCGGTCAGGGCGTAGACACCGAGCCTGCCCGATCGCCAGACCCCTTCCGCGTCGATGGGAACGACCTCGACCTCGATCTCCTCGCCGTGGCTGCGATTCAGGTAGAGCACCGAGGGAACCGGCGCCTTGCCGACCAGACTGAGCATGTTGACGCCGAGGTTGTCGAAGACCAGTCCGGCGCCCCCCATGGAGCTGATGTAGTAGCCCTGCCAGCAGGGGGAAAAGCCGGTGACCACCAGCCGGTTTGAACCGGGGAAGATCGACCCGGCGAAGACGCCGACGCCGAAGTTGAGGCTGCGGTATTCCTCGGTGAGATGGATGCCGAGATCCACCGGCCCGAAATAGCGGTCGAAGCCGTAGCGTTTCGTTTTGTAGAAGCCGGTGGCGGCGTCGACCATGAGCACCCGTTGCTCCATATGGTGTTCCTTTCCTTAAGGGGCCGGCGAGAATTCAAAAGCATTCAACCCCTGTTTGACAATCTGAAGCAAGCGCAACATGCGTTCATGCGACGAATCCGTACCGAAAGCAAAGAGGGCCAGCAGCAGAAAAAAGAGTGGTAGGGCCAGGTAAAGAGCTTTGCGCGATGGAGGCATGTTTCATCTGTTCCGGATTGCGGCTGAAGCTCGCCGTCAGGGGAGTGACACGGCCTGGATTTCCCGAGCGATCCGCCGACTCAGATCGGCAAGAGCCCGACTCATGGCTTCGGTCGTTGCCCCGTATCCATCGCCCTGAAGGGGTTCGGCGATCGTTTCCGTGCCGCTGGCGATGGAAACTTTGTCGCTCTCTCCGAAGAGCAGCCAGGCGGCTTTGAGTTCGACCGGGCCGGCCGTTGGGCCATCGAAGCGAGTGATGTTCAGCTGAGCCCGGTAATCGCTTTTCCCCGATTCCAGCCAGGGCAGCACCAGGAAACGGTCGTCGGGGAGGAGTCGCTCCAGATTCTCAACCAGCACCCGGCTTGTTTCATCCTCCAGGGAGCCCCCCCAGCGGTCGAGTTCCGAACGCTTGAGAAGGGTCGAGCCTTCACGGGTGGTGATGGCGGAATGGTCGAGATATTTGGGCAGGGCGATGGGGCCGACGGCGACGATCCGGCGCGGTTCCTGGGGCGAGCGTTCGGACGTTTGCAGGCCGGTTTCGGCGAGGGCGGCCAGGGCGTAGATGCGCGCCGAGGGGGTCTTGCCGCAAGCACTCAGTTGCAGGGCGAGCAGCAGGATGATAAGGGGCGCAAGCAGCGAGCGTTTCGAGGTCATTTTTCCTCCAGATGGGGTTTCCCACGCAGCAGGGCTTCGGGGTGCCGGTCGAGATACTCGGCCAGAGAGCCGAATGCCCGGGAGGCTTCCCCCAGATCCTTGAGCGCGGTGCGCAGCTGATAGATGGAACGCTCGTCCGAAGCGGTATTTGCCACGGCATCGAGGGTTTCGTCGAACTTGTCCAGCGAACCGCGTACCTCCTCCAGGGTCAGGTTGAGGCTTTCCACCAATTCCGCCGGCGCCCCCTCCTTAAATTCCAGCACCCGGTCGGCGTGGCGGATGGTGGCGGTCGCCGCCGCGATGGTCCCCCGGGCATCGGCGGAAACGAGTTCCACTTCGCGGCTGATGTTCCGCAGCAGATTTCGCGCCTCGGCGATGGTCAGATTGAGTTGGCGTGGGGCGTCCTGGATATCGGCGGAATTCACCAGCCGTTCCAGACCGCCGACCATATCGTTGGCCCGTTCCACGAGCTGCTTGAGGGGCAATTCTTCAAGCTTCTGGGCGAGTTCGTCGGTGGTGGAAGGAATGGTCGGGACCTGGGCGTAGCCCGTATCATCAGGCAGCAACCGCACCGGTCGCTCGGGGTAAAAGTCGAAATAGACCATGAGCTGTCCGGTGACCAGGCTCTGGGTCTGCAACTGGGCGCGCAGCCCTCGGTTGATCAAGGCCTGATGGTAATCGGCCGAATCCGGTTCGCCATTGGTGATCTGAAAGCGACTCAGGTCGACTTCGACAATGACCGGCACGCGGAAGGTCATCGCATCCATATCCCCCTGCAGGACGATATCGACAACGGAACCGACTTTGACTCCGCGAAAGACGACCGGTGCGCCGACCGACAGTCCTTTGACCGAGCCGTCGAAATACATGACGTATTTTTTCTGCGGGGTGAAGAACTTCCCCGATCCGAAGAGGACCACCCCGGCCACCGCCAGGGCGAGGGCGCCGAGAACAAAGGCCCCGATGACGGCTTTGCCGGCTTTTGCGCTCATGGGGACAAAACTCCTTTCATCAAAACTAAAGCGGATGCCCGGGGAGGGTGATGCGGTTCGCTGCGCTCACCGACATCCTACCGGATTTATCCATTTGCGTAGGATGCGGTGACGAATGGAACCGCATCACTTTACCTCTTCTTTGCCCCGGGTGAGAAAACGTCGCACCAGAGGGTCTTCCGATTCGTCCCGCAGCTTTTTCGGGTCGCCGCTGGCGATCATGGTTTTGGTTCCGGCGTCGAGAAAGACGCAGTTGTTGCCGATAGCGAAGATGCTCGCCAGTTCGTGGGTGACGACCACCACCGTGGCGCCGAGGCTGTCCCGCAGTTCGAGAATGAGATCATCGAGCAGTTGTGAACTGATCGGGTCGAGACCGGCCGAGGGTTCGTCGAAGAAGAGGATGTCGGGGTCGAGGGCCATGGCGCGGGCGAGTCCGGCGCGTTTTTTCATGCCGCCGCTGATTTCACTCGGATAGTAATCGCGAAAGCCGGCGAGGCCGACCAGGGCGAGCTTGAGGTCGACCAGGTCGGCGATCTCAGCCTTCGATAAGTCCGTATATTCCTCCAGCGGCAGGGCGATATTTTCTGCCAGGGTCATAGAACTCCAGAGGGCGCCGCTCTGGTAGAGCACCCCGAAACGGCGCATGAAGCGCTGGCGATCGTCGGGAGGCAGATTCCAGAAGTCCGTTTCGCCGAAATGAATACTCCCTTTCGCCGGGGGTTGCAGGCCGATGAGGTGGCGCAGCAGGGTACTCTTGCCGCAACCGCTGCCGCCCATGATGATGAAGATATCCCCCCGGTTGATGTTGAAGGTGAGTTCCCGCTGAATGACCCGGCTGCCGTAGGCCATGGTCAGATCCCGCACTTCGATGGCCGCTTCCGTCGTCGCCATGGCTCAGATCCCCAAAATATTGCAGATGACGGTAATGACCGCCGTCGCCACGATGATGTTGACGATACCGGTGACGACCGCCGAGGTCGCCGCATCCCCCACGGCCGAGGCGCTGCGTCCGCATTGCAGGCCGCGCAGGCAGCCGGAGAGGGCGACCAGCACGCCGAAGACGGCACTGTGAAAGAGGCCGATCCAGAAATCCTTGAGCCCCACCGCCAGCTTGGTCATTTCCAGATATTCCCCCAAATTCAGATCGAGCATGAAGACGCCGACGGCCAGCCCCCCGAGAATCCCCATCAGGTCGGCATAGAGGCAGAGCAGCGGCATCATCACCACCAGGGCGATAATGCGGGGCAGAACGAGGAAATCGATAGGTGAGATGCCGAGGGTGGCGAGGGCGTCGATCTCTTCGTTGACCTGCATGGTGCCGATGCGGGCGGCAAAGGCGGCGCCGGTTCGGCCGGCCATGATGATGCCGGTCATGATCGCTCCCATGACCCGGACAACGGCGATGGCGACCAGACTGGCGACATAGATTTCGGCGCCGAACATGGAGAGCTGCACCGCCCCGACGAAGGCGAAGATCAGCCCCACCAGAGCGCTGATGAGGGAGACGATGGGCAGGGCGTCGGCGCCGCATTCGCGCATGATCGCCCAGAGATCGGAACGGCGGAAGCGCGCCCGCCCAGTGAGCAGGCGACCGCAGGCGAGAGTGACTTCGCCGAGAAAATCGAGCATGTCGACGACGGACTTCCAGGCGGCAAGCGCCCGGTCGGCCACCCGTTCAAGCAAGGGCGCTCGCGACGAGCCTTTACCGGCCTGCTGCTCAGGAACGGCTGAAGCCAACGCCAGCAGGCGCCGGGCGCCGTCGGGAAGATTCCCGTCGTCGAAGGCGATCTCCCGGGCATCGCAGAGCTTTTTCAGGGCGATGAGAAAGGTGAGCAGGCCGCTGTCCCAGGTTTGCAGATCCTTCGTTTCGAAGCGGATGCTACCCGGAGTCTTTCCGGACAACGCGTCCTCCACTTCGCGAAGGGTGAGGGGAAGACTCCCCGCCAGCCAGTCGCCGGCCAGGCGCAGATGGAGAGTGTCGTCCGTGAGACGGATAAGGTCTGGAGGATTATCGATGGTCTCGGAGATCGTCACGGGTTTCCTTCTGTATCAAATCCGCGTGGAGGCCTGATTAGTCTATCAGATGCGACAACGGACAAAACCCCTGTTCGTCGTGGAATTTTGTCCGTCATGAAGATCATGCCCCGTCGCCCGCAACCAGGCGCTGTCCCAGCGCGAAGGCCCGGTCGCACTCCAGCGGCAAGACCTCTGCCCGGCGCCGGGCTTTGTGGTCGGGATCGAAGCTTTCGATCACATATTTCGAATAATCGTCCACCTGGCAGGTGTCGAAAGCGCACAGCGTCTCGGCGGAGCCAAGGAGCATCTGCATATAGCGCTCACTGGTATTGAAGATCTGTTCGTAGCCGTATTCCTTGCTCACTTTTTCCGGGACATTCATGGTGTAGATGAGACCAGTCTTGATTTTTTTCGGGAAGAGGGTGCCGTAGGGGACCGTATAGGTGAGATAGGGAAAGAGCAGGCGTTCGATAAAACTGCGCGTCTCGCCGGTGACCGTGCCGAAGTAGATCGGCGAACCGATGACGAGGGCGTCGGCGGAAGCGATTTTTTCCAGTATGGGCGCCAGGTCGTCATTGAGGACGCATTTGCCGTAGCTCTTGCCGCCCCGCGTTTTACAGGCGAAGCAGCTTATACACCCCTTGAAGTTGAGATCGTAAAGATGAAAGAGTTCCGTGCTCGCCCCTTGCGCTGCCGCTCCTTCCAGGGCCTTCGCCACGAGGCTGGCGGTGTTCCATTGCTTCCGCGGACTGCCGTTGATGCCGATAACCTTCATCCGTTTTCTCCTTTTAATGCGGTCGATAGCCGCTCAGTTCATTAACAAGTAAAGCCCAACACTCACCGTTTTCAAGCCATTGTCCCGAGAGTTTTGCGGAAGCGGGCCAAAGAGAGGAAAAACAGGACGGTGCCGATCAGCGCCAGGGCCACGAATTGCGGCCAGACGACGGACAGACCGGCGCCCCGGTAGAGGATCGCCTGGGCGAGCATGACGAAATGGGTGTTGGGTGCGCTCATCATCAGGTACTGGATGAAGTCGGGCATGCTCTCGCGGGGGGTGGTGCCGCCGGAGAGAATCTGCAAGGGGAGCAGAAAGAGCATCATCAGCAGCCCGAACTGGGGCATAGAGCGGGCGAGGGTGCCGAGAAAAATGCCGAGGGAGGTGGTGGCGAAAAGATGCAGCCCGGTGCCGAGGAGAAAAAGCAGAATCGAACCCTCGATGGGAACCTGCAACAGTCCTTCCACGACCAGAATCAACGAGGCGGCGGTGGCGAGCAGAACGACCAGGGCCATGGACCAGATCTTGGCGGCCATGATTTCAAAAGGGGTGACCGGCATCACCAGCAGATGTTCGACGGTACCGTGTTCCCGCTCCCGCAGCAGCGCGGCGCCGGTGAGGATGATGGAGAGCATGGTGACGTTGTCGATGACCTTCATCACCGCGCCGAACCAGGTTTTGTTCAGCTCGGGGTTGAAGCGGGCGCGCAGGGCCAGTTCGACGGGGGGAAGGGTCGAGGCCTGGTAGCCGCGCAGAAAAGCGTTCACTTCATCGTTGATGATGAACTGGATGTAGCCATTGCCGGTAAAGGCCTGGCTCATGCGTGTGGCGTCGACGTTGAGTTGCACCGTGGCGGCGCGCCCGGAAAGGAGATCACGCTGGAAATTGGGAGGAATGTTGAGGGCGAAGGTGTCGAGGCCGGCATCCATCCGCGCATCCATCCGCGTTTGGTCGATAAGAATCGGCGGAAGGAAGCGCGGGGGATAAAAGGCATCGGCGATGCGCCGGGAAAGGGGTGAATGGTCTTCGTCGACGATGGCGATCGGCGCCTTGTGCAGGGTTTCGGGCATGGCCGTGGCGCCGGAGTAGACGGCAAAGGTGAAGGCGTAGACGATGAGAAAGAGCATCATCGGGTCACGCAGCAGCCCGCGCAGTTCCTTGACGCCGAGATGGCGGATGTTGGCGAGGCCCATGATCAACGCTCCTGTTTCTTGAGCAGGACGGCACCCAGTCCGATGAGGATAGGGACGGCCAAGAGCAGGGGGATGAAGGACGCCTGCAGATCGGCGAAACCGAGGGCTTTCGAGAAGGTTCCTCGGGCGATGGTGAGAAAATGGGTGGTCGGATAGATCTTTCCGATCACAGCCCCGGCCCCCTCCAGGGAGGAAACCGGATCGAGCATGCCGGAAAACTGCACCGCCGGCAAAATGGTGAGAATCGCCGTGCCGAATATGGCGGCAATCTGGCTGCGCATGAAGGTCGAAATCACCATCCCCAGGGTGGTGGCGGCGCAGACATACAACAGAGCACCGGTACTCAAAGCGGTGAAACTGCCGGTGATCGGTACCTTGAAGACGAAGACGGCCAAAGCCGTCAGCAGCAGGAAGTTGAGCATCGCCAGGGCCAGATAGGGGATCTGCTTGCCGAGCAGAAACTCCAGACGGGTAACGGGAGTGACGTAGAGGTTGACGATGGAACCGAGCTCTTTTTCCCGCACCACGGAAAGGGCGGTAAGCATGGCCGGAATCATCATCAGCAAAAGGGGAATCACCGCCGGGACCATGGAGGGCAAGCTCTTGACGTCCGGGTTGTAGCGAAAGCGGGTCTCAATGTTGACCGTACCGGACGTAGAGGCTTCGCCTCGGGCCTGACGGCTGACAGACGCCAGCCAATGGGCGTGCATGCCCTGCGCGTATCCGCGCACCGTTTCGGCCCTTTGCGGCATCGCTCCGTCGATCCAGGCGCCGATGGCGACCGCGCTCCCCCGCCGCAGATCGCGGCCGAAGCCCGGGGGGATTTCGATGGCCAGACTGATTTCGCCGGCCCGCATCCGTCGGTCCATGTCGGCATAATCACGGATCGGCGCATGTTCGATGAAATAGCGGGAACCGGAAAGATTCAAGGCATAATCACGGCTCAGGGCGGATTGATCGCGATCGAGGACGGCAAAGGTCAGATCCTCCACATCCATGTTGACGCCGTAGCCGATGACGAACATGAGGATCAGGGTGCCGAGCAGGGCCAGGGTGAGGCGGATCGGGTCGCGGCGCAGCTCCAGGGATTCGCGGCGGGTGTAACTGAGCAGACGGCGGAGGCTGAAGAAGCCGGCGGGATGATGCTGTCTCTCTCGTGACGGCGCGGGCGGCGTCGGTAGAGCCTTTTCGGGCGGTGGTGAGGCGGCGCTTTCCGGGCCGGCGGAGGCCTCTTCCAGATAGCTGATGAAGGCTTCCTCCAAGGTCGCCGCGCCACGTTTTTCCATCAACGCTCGCGGCGCGTCGCTGACCAGCACCTTGCCGGCATGCATCAGGGAGATCCGATCGCAGCGCAGCGCTTCATTCATGAAGTGGGTGGAGATGAAAATGGTGACCTTCTCCCGCCGCGCCAGATCGATCATGATTCGCCAGAAGCCGTCCCGCGCCACCGGGTCGACCCCCGAGGTCGGTTCATCGAGAATGAGCATTTCCGGGGCGTGAATCATCGCCACCGCCAGGGAAAGGCGTTGCCGCTGGCCCAAGGGGAGCGCATCGGGGAGACTCTCCATGATCCCGATCAGGCCGAAACGTTCTGCCATCTCCTCCACCCGCTCCGGGATTTTTTCTTCGGGCATGCGAAAGAGCCGGGCGTGCAGCACCAGGTTCTGGCGTACCGTCAGCTCGCTGTAAAGAGAAAATCCCTGGGTCATGTAACCGACCCGGCGCCGGGTTTCGATATCGTGAGCGTTCACCTTGTGGCCGAAGAGCCGGGCTTCTCCTTCGGTGGCGGGGAGAAGTCCGGTGAGGATCTTCATGGTGGTCGTCTTGCCGCAACCGTTCGAACCGAGAAAACCGAAGATTTCCCCGCGCAAAATGCGAAAATCGACATGATCGACGGCGGTAAAGTCGCCGAACCGCATGGTCAATCCCTGCGCCTCGATCGCTGTCTGGCCGTCCTCGTCGGTATTTCGGGGGGGGATGACGATCGGCTCGTAGCTCTCCCGCTGGGCCTCGGGAAGAAGGGCGATAAAGGCTTCTTCGAGGCTCTCGCCGCCGGTACGCTCGAGGAGTTCGGCCGGGGTGCCGGTAGCGAGGACACGCCCGCCGTTCATGGCGACCAGCCAGTCGAAGCGGGCCGCTTCCTCCATGTAGGCGGTGGCGACCAGGACGCTCATTCCCGGGCGATTGTGGCGGATGCGTTCGATCAGTTCCCAGAATTGACGACGGGAGAGGGGGTCGACGCCGGTGGTCGGCTCGTCGAGAATGAGCAGATCGGGATCGTGGATCAGGGCGCAGCAGAGACCGAGTTTCTGTTTCATGCCGCCGGAGAGTTTGCCGGCGGGGCGCCCGGCGAAAGGGGAGAGGCCGGTGGCGGCGAGCAGATCGTCAATGCGATCCTGCCGCTCCTGGCGGTCCTGGCCGAAGAGCCGACCGAAAAACTCGGCATTTTCGTAGACTGAGAGGGTGGGATAGAGATTCTTGCCGAGGCCCTGGGGCATGTAGGCGACTCGGGGACAGACCTGACGGCGGTGGTGGCGGTCGGCCATGTCGCCGCCGAGTACATCGATGCTGCCGGTCTGGATGGCGCGGGCCCCGGCGATCAGGGAGAAAAGACTCGATTTGCCGACGCCGTCCGGGCCGATAAAGCCGACCATGCCGCCGCTCGGCAGGTCGAGGGAAATGGAATCCAAGGCCTGGGTCTTTTTGTAGCGCAGGGAAACATCGCGCAGTTGTGCGACCGGAGGCGTCTTGCTGATCTCGCCGGAGGGCGCCGGGGAGGTCATGGCGACACGGTCACCCGCAGATTTTCCGGCCACTGCGCTTGCGGGTCAATGAGCACATAAGCCATCCCCGGCAGGCCGGTCTTGACCTGGGTGATGTATTTTTTCAACAGTTCGACGGGAAGCTGGGCGCGCACCCGGAACATGAGTTTCTCCCGCTCGCTGGCCGTTTCCACTGTTTTCGGGGTGAACTGGGCGACATCGGAAATAAAGGAGATCTGGGCGGGAATCACATGCTGGGGGGCGGCGTCGAGAACCAGCCGGACCTCGCTCCCCAGGGCAATGCGTCCGGCGGCGGCGGTGGGGAGAAAGAAGGTCATGTAGACATCGCTCAGATCGACCAGGCTGAGAACCCGACCGCCGGCACCGAGGACCTCGCCGGGGTGGGCGATACGGTACTGAACGCGCCCGTCACGGGGAGACTTGAGGGTGCTGTCGTCGAGATCCGCCTGAATGCGTTCGATCGTCGCCTGGGCCGCTTCGATGGTCGATTGGGCGCCGATGACCTGGGCTTCGGCCGTGGCGATGGCGGCTTCGGCGGCGGAAACCTGGGCGCGGGCCGAAGCGAGGGCGGCTTCGGCGCTGAGCACCCGGCTCGCGTCGTCCTGAGCCGTTTGCCGGGAGATGGCGCCTTCGGCGACCAGTGCCGCCGAGCGCCGGGCGTGGTTGCGGGCGTTGTCGAGATCGGCCTGACGTTGCTTGACATAGGCGAGGGCCGCCGCTTTTTCACTGTGACGCTGGGCCAGTTGGCTTTGGGCCGTGGCCACGGAACTGTGGGTTTGCCGCAACTGGGCCTCGGCCTGGCGCAATTGCGCGGAAAGCGCCTCGGTGTCCATCACCGCCAGCACCTGGCCGGCGGTGACGAAATCCCCTTCGCGCACCAGCACATCCCCGATCCGTCCGGGAAGTTTGGTGGCGATATCGATCTCCACCGCCTCGATGCGGCCGTTGCCGCTGACAAGGCCGACCGGTTCATCCTTTTGATTGTATTTCCATACCGCGCCCGCCGCGACTGCGACCAGAATCAGCAGAAAGCCGTTGCCGAGCAGCCATTTTTTTGCAGGAATCATGGGAAAGACCTTTTGCCTAAGGGGCCTACTTCGATCCGCCGCCGAGCACCTTGTAGAGGTTGACCTGGCTGGCGAGGTCGGCCAGTTCAATGTTGATCAGGTTCTGCTGGGCGCCGTAGAGGGCCCGTTGGGCGTCGAGAACCTGGAGGAAGCTGTCGATCCCCTTATCGAAGCGGGTTTCCGAAAGGCGATAGGTTTCGCTGGTCGCTTCGACCAGCGCCCTCTGGGCCTGGAGCTGTTCGTCGATCGTTCCCCGGCGGGCGAGGGTGTCGGCGACTTCGCGGAAGGCCGTCTGGATGGCGCCTTCGTATTGGTTGATGAGGATGTCCCGGTCGATCTCGGCCGTTTCCAGCTGGGCCTGGAGGCGACCGGCGGTGAAAATCGGGATGTCGATGCGCGGGCTGAAAGCCCAGGCGCGGGCATCGCTGGTAAAGAGATCGGACAGTTCGGTGCTGGCGAAGCCGCCGTTGGTGGTCAACGAGATGCGCGGATAGAAGGCGGCGCGGGCGGCGCCGATATTGGCGTTGGCCCCTTTCAGGCGATGTTCGACGGCAAGAATGTCCGGGCGCTGCAACATTACCTCCGAAGGCATACCGGCGGAAAGGGGGCTTAAGGCTGTGGCCGTCTTGAGCGGGGCCGCCGGCAGCAGCGTCTCCGGAAGCTCGCCGCCGATGAGCAGGCGCAGGGCGTTTTCATCCTCGGCGATCAGCGAGGTGAAACGTGAAATATCGACCTTTGTCCCTTCTACGCTGGTCTGCGCCTGGCGCACTTCCAGGGCGCTGGCGACGCCCAGTTCGAAGCGGCGTTGAGTCAGATCATAGGTCGATTGGTGGCTGGCCAGGGTTTCCCGGGCCAGGGCCTGGCGTTCGCGATCGGCGGCCAGATTCAGATAAGCGTTGGCGACGTCGCCGACCAGGGCGATGCGGGCGGCGCGGCGGGCTTCCTCGGTGGCGAAGTAGGACTCCAGCGCCTGTTCCTTGAGGGAACGGATGCGGCCGAAGAAGTCGAGCTCCCAGGAAGCCAGCCCCAGGTTGACCCCGTACTGCTCGAAATGCATGACCCGTCCGAAGCCGGTGATATCCGGCTGCCGCTGGCGGTTGAAGCTACCGCCGGCGCCGATGTCGGGGAAGAGATCGCTCCGCTGGATGCGATACTGGGCGCGGGCCCGCTCGATATTGAGGGCGGCGACGCGCAGGTCGCGGTTGTTTTCCAGCGCCAGTTCGATGAGTTGTTGCAGGCGCTCGTCGCGGAAAAATTCCCGCCAGGGCAGTTCCGCCGCCGTTGGGCCGTCCGTGGCCTCGCTATAGGCTTCCCCTTGCGGCCAGGCTTCAGCCACGGGGAGTTCCGGTTGTTTATAGTCGGGGGCCATGCTGGCGCAGCCCGCCGTCAGGATGAAGACTCCCATAATCAGGATAAGGTTGGTGGTAGCGCGCGTCATATCAATGCACCTCCAGAGGTTGGGTGGCGACCGCCGTCTTCTTTTGGCGTCCGAAGATCCGTGAAATCAGGACGAAGAAGAAGGGGATAAAGAGCAGGTCGATAAAGGTCGCCGACAGGAGCCCGCCGGTGACGGCGGTGCCGATGGCGTTCTGCGCCGCCGAACCGGCCCCTTTGGTCAGGGCCAGGGGAAGCGTGCCGAAGAAGAAGGCGAGCGAGGTCATGATGACCGGCCGCAGCCGGATCTTCACCGCCATCAGAGTGGCCTCCACCAGATCGTGCCCCTGATGCATCAGTTCCTTGATGAACTGGATGATCAGAATGGCGTTCTTGGTGGAAAGGCCGATGGTGGTCAAAAGGCCGATCTGCAGATAGACGTCGTTGGGCAGACCGCGCAGGGTGACCGCTGTGACCGCGCCGACCAGGCCCAGGGGGAGCATGAGCAGGTTGACGAAAGGAATGGTCCAGCTCTCGTAGAGGGCCGCCACAGCGAGAAAAACGACCAACAGGGAGATGGCGTAGAGAGCCGGGGCCTGGGCTCCGGCCAGTTTTTCTTCGTAGGAAAGGCCGGTCCATTCAAAACCGATGCCGGGCGGAAGCTGCGCGGCCATCTTCTCCATTTCGTCCATCGCTTCGCCGGTACTCACCCCAGGCGCCGCCTGGCCCATGATCTCCATGGCGGGAATGCCGTTGTAGCGTTCCAGCCGCGGGGAACCGTATTCCCAGTGGGCGGTGGAGAAGGCCGAGAAAGGGACCATCTCCCGTTTGTTGTTCATGATATACCAACGGTTGATGTCTTCCGGCAGCATGCGGAATTCGGGGGCGGCCTGCACGTAGACCTTCTTGACCCGACCGTTTTCGATGAAGTCGTTAATGTAGGCACTCCCCCAGGCGGTCCCCAGCACGCTGTTGATGTCCGCGAAGGAAACACCGAGGGAGCCGGCGCGGACATCGTCGATATCGAGTTTGAACTGGGGGGAATCGTCCTGGCCGTTGGGACGCACGGCGGTCAGCTTGGGGTTCTGCATGGCCATGCCGAGCAACTGGTTGCGGGCTTCCATCAGCTGGGCATGGCCGAGGCCGCCGCGGTCCTGGAGCATGAAGTCGAAGCCGTTGGCCTGCCCCAGCTCTACCACCGCCGGTGGCGAGAAGGCGAAGGCGAGACCGTCGCGGATTTGGGAAAAGGCCTGCATCGCCCGGCCGGCGATAGCTGGAGCCCGCAGCTCGGGGGTTTGACGCAGATCCCAGTCCTTGAGCTTGATGAAAGCCAGACCCATGTTTTGCCCGCCCCCGGCGAAGCTGAAGCCGGCTACGGTCACCAGCGCCTCGACCGTCTCGGTCTCATTTTCGAGAAAATGTTTTTCGATCTGCTCGATAACGTCGATGGTGCGGCTCTGCGCCGCACCAGCGGGGAGCTGGATCTGGCAGATGATGAAGCCCTGGTCCTCGTCGGGGAGGAAGGCGGTGGGCAGACGGACAAAAAAGTAGGCCATGACCGCGACGATGGCGCCGTAGACGACCAGGTAGCGGAGCGGCTTGCCGAAGGAGCGGCCGACGATTCTTTCATATTTCCCCCGGCCGAAGTTGAAGGCCTTATTGAAGAAGCGGAAGAAGCCGCTGAACCAGCCGCTTTCATGGGCTTCGTGTCCTTTCGGTACCGGTTTGAGCAATGTGGAGCAGAGGGCCGGGGTCAGGATCAACGCGACCATGACCGAGAGGATCATCGCCGAGATGATGGTGATGGAGAACTGTCGGTAGATGACCCCGGTCGAGCCGCCGAAAAAGGCCATGGGCAAAAAGACAGCGGAAAGGACCGTGGCGATGCCGACCAGGGCGCCGGTGATCTGCCCCATCGATTTGACGGTGGCGTCATGGGGGGAAAGCCCCTCATCGGACATGATCCGTTCGACGTTTTCGACGACGACGATGGCGTCGTCGACCAGCAGGCCGATGACGATGACCAGGGCGAACATGGTCAGGGTGTTGATGGAAAAGCCGGCGGCCGAAAGGACGCCCATGGTCCCGAGCAGAACGACGGGGACGGCGATGGTGGGAATCAGGGTCGCGCGGATGTTCTGCAAAAAGAGGAACATGATGACAAAGACGAGAAAGACCGCCTCGATCAGGGTCCGCACCACTTCCTTGATGGAGACTTCGACATAAGGGGTGGTGTCGTAGGGATAAACGACCTCCATCCCCGCCGGGAAGTAGCGGGAAAGCTCTTCCATCTTGCTTTTAACCCCCTCGACGGTATCGAGGGCGTTGGCGCCGGCGGCCAGGCGAATGGCCATGCCGCCCATGGGCAATCCTTTGTAGCGGGCGGCGATGTCGTAATTCTCGGTTCCGATCCGGGCTTCGCCCACATCCTTGAGCCGCACGGCCGAGCCGTCGGGGTTGGTGCGCAGGATGATGTTGTTGAAATCATCGGGGGTTTGCAGCAGGGTGCGGGCGGTGATGGTGGCGTTGAGCTGCTGGCCGGGGAGCGCCGGCATGCCGCCGAACTGTCCGGCGGAAACCTGGGCGTTCTGGGATTCCAGGGCGGCGATCACATCGTTCGTGGTCATGCGGTAGTTGTTCAGCTTGGTCGGATCGATCCAGATGCGCATGGCGTTCTGGGAGCCGAAGACCATGACCTCGCCGACCCCTTCCGTCCGGCTGATGAGATCCTGGACGTTGGCCACCATGTAGTCGGTCAGCTGGTAACGGTTCATGGAACCGTCTTCGGAGATCAGGCCGACGATGACCAGGAAGTTCTTGGTCGACTTGACCACCTGAATCCCCTGTTTCTGCACGACCTGGGGCAAAAGGGGAGTTGCAAGCTGGAGTTTGTTCTGCACCTGCACCTGGGCGATGTTCGGGTCGGTGCCGGCCTTGAAGGTCAGGTTGATCGCAACGGCGCCGGCTGAGTCGCTAGTCGAGGACATGTAGATCAGGTTGTCGATGCCGTTGAGTTTCTGCTCGATCACCTGGGTGACCGTATCCTGTACGGTCTGGGCGGATGCTCCGGGATACATGGCGTTGATGCTGATCTGCGGCGGCGCGATGGGGGGATACTGGGAGACCGGCAGGGTTTTGAGCGCCAGCAGGCCCGCCAGCATGACCATGATGGCGAGAACCCAGGCGAAGATCGGTCTGTTTATGAAAAACCGGGACATGGGGAAAACTCCTTGAAAATATTGAAACTAAAAGCTAAGGCCGCCGCGCTCCATCTTTGCTAAAAATAGGGCAGGGGGGGATTATTCCTTTGCCTCGGCGGTGGGTGCTGGCGGCGTTTCCTCGGCGGGTTTCCCGAAAATATAGGTTTTTACCGGCGTCCCCGGCCGGGCTTTCTGGAGGCCTTCAAGGATGACGCGGTCACCCTCCTGCAGGCCGCCGGATACCAGCCATTGTTCGTCCACCGTGCGGACGACCTGGATGACGCGCGGCTCGACCTTTTCTTCGCCATTGACGGTCATAACCGTGGCGTCCCCGGCGGGGTTGCGGTTCACCCCCCGTTGCGGCACCAGGATCGCTTGGTCGTTGACCCCCTCGGTGACGATGGCGCGCACAAACATGCCGGGAAGGAGCATATGGTCGGGATTGGGGAAGATCGCCCGCAAGGTGACCGAGCCGGTGCTCTGGTCGACGGTGACTTCCGAGAATTTCAGTTCCCCGGCCGAGGGGTAGGCGGTGCCGTCTTCGAGCAGCAGGTCGACCTTGGCCCGGTCCCCCCCGCGCAGCAGGCCGCTGTCGATGTTGCGCTTAAGACTGAGCAGTTCGGAGGTGGTCTGGACGACATCGACGTAGATGGTGTCGAGCTGCTGGATGACGGCCAGGGGCTGGGGTTGTTCGGCCGTGACGAGGGCGCCGTCGGTCACGGAGGAACGGCCGATACGCCCGGAAATTGGCGCTTTGACCGTGGTGTAGTCAAGATTGATACGCGCCGTCTGCAACGCCGCCTTGGCCACTTCGATCTCGGCCTCGGCCTGGCGCAGGGCGGCGCTGGTGTCGTCGTAATCCTGTTGGCTGACGGCGTTGATCTTGACCAGTTCGCGATAGCGCTCGAAGCGCTGGCGGATGGAGGTGACGTTGGCCATGTCGCGGGTCAGGGCGGCTTCGGCGCGGGCGACCTCGGCACGATAAAGCGCAGGATCGATTTGATAGAGAACTTGCCCGGCCTTGACGTCGGTTCCTTCGGTGAAGAGCCGCTTCTGGATGATGCCACCGACCTGCGGCCGCACCTCGGCGATCAGGCGGGGCGAGGTGCGCCCCGGCAGCTCGCTGGTCAGGCGCACGGCCTGGGGCTGCACCACCATGATTCCCACTTCCGGCGGAGGTGCCTGGAGCGGTGCGGCCGGCGCAGCCGTCTCTTTCTTACAACCACTCAGAAGTAACAACAGGGCACAGAGCCCGGCGATCAACAATCGGGATTTGTCATGGATTTTCATGGTGTGGTCCTTGTAGAAGGCTGCTTGCCGGTGACGGTCCGGTAAGGTGGAAATGATGTGGGTTCAAAATCAGAGCCGAAAAAGACTACTCTCTTTTCCGACACTGTTCAAATGCGAATAGCGTCCCAGCAGGCTTCGGCGGTACGCGAGATGGTCTCTTCGTCTAGGCGGTTGAAGCCAAGGATATGGTCGCGAATAACACCAATCAGCGGACCGAAGATCAGTGCGGTCAGGACTGTGCGGGGGAGTGTTTTGATGATCCCCTCCCGGGCGGCCTCGTCGAGCAGTTCGTCGATTGGACCCCGCGTCTTTTCGTTCGAGACCAGTTCCCGGCGATAGGCGACCCCGTAGGGGGAATTGTGAAACTGTTCCAAAAAACTGAAATCGAAGGGGGCGGCCAGGCAGTAATGGACAAAGTAGCGGCCGATATAGAGAAAGCGCTCATGCATCGGCTCCCCCAGGGGATAATCCTGCATCAGGGAGCGCAACAACCGGTCATTCAGTTCCCGGTGCAGTTCGTTGATCAGCTCGTCCTTGCCGGTGAAGTAGCGGTAGATCGTTCCCGTGGCGATACCGGCCTTGTCGGCGATCATGGCCATGGTCGTGCCGTGGAAGCCGTTGACGGCGATGAGTTCCTTGGCGACATGAAGAATAGTTTCCCGTTTGTTTGTTGCTTTCATATGTGGTGGCCTTTTCTCTTGGTTAAGCAGGTGCGGATAATCAACTCAACGTTTGATCCCGTCCCAACAGGCTTGGATGGTCAACCGGCAAATTTCTTCGTCGATATCCACGCCCCGGTTGGCGTGCTCCTTGGCGAGGGCGGTGATGGGTCCGAAAACGAGGGTTTCCAGGACCAACAAGGGGGCATCCTTGACAATTTGCTGGTCACGGGCCTGGATGAGCAGGTGATGAATGATATTGTGTTCTTCGATGCGTAACACTTCCCGCTCGCTGAAGGGGGAGAAATAGTATTGCTCGATGAATTTGAATTCATGGGGATTGTTCAGCAGGAAAAGGAGAAGTTTTTCCAGGGAGCGCAGCAGGCGCTCGCGTAGGGAAACGGAGGCGCCGTCGGCTTCCCGCAGTTCCTCTTCGATTTTGCCGCGCACTTCCCGGAAAAGTTCATGAATCAACTCCTCCTTGCTTTTGAAGTGAAAAAAGAGGGTGCCACTGGCGACACCGGCCTGCTTGGCGATCTGGGCCGTGGCGGTGCCGTCGAAGCCCTGGGCGGCGAAGAGCCGGAGGGCGGCTTGGAGCAGAGCGCAGCGTTTGTCTTCGGATTTGCATGAGGGCATGGGATTCTCCTGACTGACTACTCAGTCAAAATAGTCCCGAAGAAAGAATCTGTCAAATAATTTTTATGGAGAATGAAAAAAGCGGAGGGACCGTCAGCTGACGATCCCCCCGCTTTCGGGCTGGGTCGATGATGAACGATATCCCTCTTTATTTCATCCCCTGGGCGCGCAGGAAGGGGGAGTATTTCATATCCGTGCCGGAAATATGGTTGATCAACCAGCTCTTCAGGAAGTTGCCGACCTTGACCGACATGGAGGCTTGACCGCTCTTGAACTGCCGCTGTAGATCGAGCACCTGCTTGGTGAGACTGTCGTGCTCCTGTTTGTGTGCCGCCAACTCGGGATAGTTGTAGGTTTTCATGTACCGCTCCTCGGTGGCGAAATGGCCGGCGGTATATTTGATCATCTCGTCCAGGATCTTGCCAAGAGCGTCGTTGCCCTTGCCGGCCTGCATGGCGTCATAAAGCTCGTTGAGCATCGCCACCAGCTTCTGGTGCTGGGTGTCAATTTCACGGATGCCGACGCTGAAGCGGTCCTCCCACTTGAAAAAAGCCATCTCGAAATTCTCCTTTCATTACCGATGGATGGTTAGTGTGAACGGAAGGGGCGAGAATCCGCCCCTTTCAATAAATGACCATATCGGTAATTAATGCAGGATCTATTCCGAATCCGTCGAGGGATTGTGCCAGTATGAAATCTGCGAGGGGGGGGAGGGAGTCGCCCAGGCTCCGGGATAATCGTCTTCAAGGAGAAAGTTCCCCGTCGCCAGTTCGAAGTTTTCCGCATTTTCGGGTTCAGTGAAACCCGTTCCCAAAGCTTTCAGACGTGCTTCCCTCGTCGTCCAGAGATGAAAAAACCGGCGCGTTTTTATTTCCGCGGGCAAGGCGTCGAGTTCCGCCCTGATATCTTCCCCGAACGCCCATCCGGCGATTTGACCGATATCGACGGGGCGTTTCAGCCATTCCACGTCGACACCGATCCCGCCTCGGGCGCAGATCCCCAACAGGCCCCAGCAACCGGCATGGGCGAGGTTGAAGGCAAGGGGGGACTCGGGAAAAGCGATGGCCGGTTTTCCGGCGGGACCGTATGCGAAGCGCAGGGCGGCGGGGGATGTGTCGAGATAACGGGCGAGAATTTGCCGCAGGCGTCCGCGAGCGGCGATGAAGTCGAGTTTTTTCGAGGGGATGCGCAAGCGTTCGGCGCGGGCCGATTCATCGGGAGAAAGGAGGGGGCGCAGGTCGCTGATCGCCTCCAGGGGCAGGTCGAGGCGGAAGCGCCAGAGGTGCAGTTCGCCATCGTCCAGGCGCGGTCTGGCGGGAGGGGTCCGCCAATTCACCGGGGGGATCAGCGGGGTTTCTCCTTGAGCCAGGCCGCCAGACGTTCCATCCCTTCGTCGAAGTTGATCCGGGGTTGATAGCCGAAATCGCGGTGGGCGGTGCACAGGTCGAACCAGTGGGCGGTGGAAAGTTCCCGGGCGACGAAGCGGGTCATGGGCGGCTCGCCGGAGAGGCGCAGCAGGGTGTAGGTCTTTTCCAGCAGCCAGCCGGCGGCATAGGCGAGTTGCGGAGATATGACGCGGGTCACCGGGGGGAGGCCGCCGGCGGCGAGGATGCGGTCGACCACCTCCCAGACCGGCTTCGGCTCCCCCTGGGCGAGAAAATAGGCCTTGCCCGCCACGATTGAGCCGACGGCCAGGGCATCGGCGGCCTGAAGGTGGGCCGTTGCAGCGTTGTCGATGTAGAGGGTATCGACCAGGCAGGGGCGCTTGCCGATGCGCCGCAGCCGTCCCCGCCGTCCCCGATCGAGGATGCGCGGCACCAGATGGTTGTCGCCGGGGCCCCAGATGAGATGGGGGCGCAGCGCCGTCGTCGCCAGATTCGGGCCGTTGGCGGCGAGCACCAGCTTCTCGGCTTCGGCCTTGGTCCGGGGATAGTGGGCTTCGAAGTGGGCGGGATAGGGGACGGACTCGTCGACCCCCTCCATGTCCTTGCCGTCGAAGACGACGCTCGGCGAGCTGGTGTAAACCAGCCGGTCGATGCCGTGAGCACGGCAGGCGGCGATGACGTTGACGGTGCCGACGACGTTGGCCTGATGATAATCCTGATAATCCCCCCAGACCCCGGCTTTGGCGGCGACATGAAAGACCAGATCGCAGCCCGCCGCCGCCTCCGCTACCGTCCTGGCATCGGCCAGATCCCCTCGCAGCTGTTCGACGCCGAGGGCATCCAGTTCAGGGTAGAGGTTACGGGCCAGGGAGCGCACCTCGTCCCCCCGTTGCCGGAGCAGGCGAACGATGGCCAGGCCGAGAAAACCACCGCCACCGGTGACGAGCGCTTTCATTTTCGTTGCTCCTGCGCCCAGACCGCTAGTTTTTCCCGGAAAATCTTGGCGTTATGGCGAATGTCGACCGGGAAAGCGGGATGAAAGAGCAAATCGCGAATGCCGGCGGTGAGCTCGTGACGGGCGCCAAGTTCCAGCAGCTCCCGGCGCAGGCGCGGGTGTTCGCTCTTCGTCACGCCCTTTTCCAACTCGATACAGATCACCGGCCGTTGCTGCCCCTGTTCGCCGATGCCGACCAGCGCCGAGCGGAAGACCTGGGGATGGGTGTTGAAGATCGCCTCGCAGGGGATGGTAAAGAGGGTCGCATCCTGGGTGACCACCCGGTGCGCTTTGCGGCCGCAGAACCAGAGGCGTCCCTCTGCATCGCGATAGCCGAGATCGCCCATGCGGTGATAGAAACCGCCCTCCGGATCGGCGATCTTGGCCAGATCCGTCGATTCGGGGCGGTTGACGTAAGCGGTGGTGACCTGTGGCCCCTTGACGACGATTTCGCCAATGACGCCGTCTGCGACTTTGAGGGACTCGTCCCAGCCGGCGATGGGGCCGTCGTCGATGGCGATGACTTCCACCGCGATCCCCGGAACCGGTCGGCCGACGCAGACGCCGCGCCCCTGGTCGGTGAGCGCCCGGGTCCGGTCGAGAATTTCCCGGTGGTCGATGGAACAGACCGGCAGGGCTTCGGTGGCGCCGTAGGGGGTATGAATGCGGGCGGTATCGTCGAGCATGCCCGCGAAGCGTTCCAGCACCTGCGCCGGCACCGGGGCACCGGCAGAAATCACCCGGCGCAGGCTCGGCAGGCGGGTACCCTGGGCCTGGCCGTAACGGCCGACGCGGTTGATGAGCGCGGGCGAGCCGAACATGCCGGTGACGCCGAAACTCTCGATGGCGGCGACGATCTTGCGGGGATCGACGGAGCCGGGGCGGGTAAAATCCATGTCGGGGATCACCGAAGTCATCCCCAGGGCGGGAGCAAAAAGGGCGAAAAGGGGGAAGGTGGGCAGGTCGATTTCACCCGGTTCGATACCGTAAAGGCTGCGCAGCATCTCGACCTGGGCGAGAAAATTGCCGTGGCTGTAAATCGCTCCCTTGGGAACGCCGGTGCTGCCGCTGGTGAAGAGGATGGCGGCCGTTTCCTCGGGGGCGGTGGCAGCCATGGCGTAATCGGTCGGATAGGCGTCAAAATCGGCCAGGGATTTTCCTCCCCAGCCGAGGCGGCGGCCGACGGTGAGCAGAATCCGTAAGCTCTCCTTGCTCCAGCCGAAAAGTTGTCGGGCGACGTGGGCTTTGGCGATGCCGATGAAGGCTTCCGGTTCGGCCTCGGCGAGACAGGCTTTGAGATTTTTTACCCCCATGCCGGGATCGACCAGCACCGGCACCGCGCCGACCTTGAAGAGGGCGAAGGTCAGGGCGAAGAAGTCGAGGCTCGGCGGCACCATCAGCACCGTTCGCGTCCCCCGACGGATACCGACGGCTTCCAGACCGCAGGCGATACGGTTGCTCTCGCGGTCGAGTTGAGCGAAGGTGTAGTGGGTATAGGCGACCCGGGCGCGCCGGTCCTTGCCTTGGGGAAAGTAAACCGCCGGAGCCAAGGGGTGGCGACGGGCCATCTCCGGCAGATAGGCGGCAATGTTGGTCAGCGTTGTTTTTGTTTCCATTTGGGAACGGTCGGTAAGGGGTGATTCGTAAGAAACCGGCGAATCAGTGGGATGATCTCCTCGCCGGCATCTTCCAGTACATAATGGCCGACGTCGGGGTAGGAATGGAGCTCGGCCTTGGGGAAGCGCCGCGTCCATTCGTCGCGGAAGACCCGATCGAAGACGAAATCCTTCTCCCCCCAGAAGATCGCCGTCGGTAAATCGGCGAAGCGGTGCAGGCCGGCATCGACTTCGCTGACCAGAGCGTAGCTGGGGTCGCCGGGCGTAAGGGGGATATCCTGGACGAAGCGCAGGGTTGCCAGGCGGTTGTGCCAGTTGTCGTAGGGGCTGCAATAGGCGCGACGCAGCTCGGCGTTCATCGGTTTGCGCTTGCAGCCGACCCGGGCGGCGGCCCGGGCGAAGGCGTTGAAGGTCTGCACGAGAAAGGCGCCGAACTGGGTATCCCGGCAGATTTTTAGCGCCAAGGGGAATTTCTTCCCTTTCGGCAGGTGAAAGGCGGCGGTATTGAGAATCACCAGCCGGGCGATGCGTTCGGGATGGCGGGAGGCGTAGGCCATGCCGATCATCCCCCCCCAGTCGTGCAGCACCAAGGTGATGCGCTCGTGAATGCCGAGGTGGTCGAGGAGCCGTTCGAGATCGTCCACCCGCTGCTTGAGGGTGAAGGAATAGTAGGAATCGGCCGGCTTGTCCGACAGGCCGCAGCCGATGTGGTCGGGGACGATGGTGCGGTAGCCGTCGCGCAGTTCCCGCACCAACTCCCGATAGTAGAAGGACCAGCTCGGGTTGCCGTGCAGCATGACGACCGGGTCGCCCTTGCCCTCGTCGAGGTAGTGGTATTTGAGACCGTCGAGATCGAAGAAGTGACTTTTAAAGGGATAGTAGGCCTGCATCACCATTGAATCCCCAGCATCAGACAGTTGAGACCGCTGCCGATACCTAAAAAGCCGACGATGTCGCCGGGGATGAGGAAATCACGCTCCTTGGCGATGGCCGCCGTGACTGGCAGGGAGACGGTGCCCATGTTGCCGAGAAACTCGAAGGTGGTGAAATCCTTCTCGGGGGAGACCCCCAGGGTTTGCAGGATCAGTTTCTGATGGGCTTCGCCGACCTGATGGCAGATGACCTTGTCGATGCGCTCGGTGCTCAGTTCCAGTTCGGCCATGAAGGCCGCCCAGGTTTTTTTCCCCAACTCTACGCCGTACTTCATGACCGCCACGGCGTCGGTATTCATATAGGGGACGTGATTTTCCGGTGATTCAGTGGAGAGCCCCCAGCGGCACAATTCATGATGCTGGGGTTCGGCGATATTCACGCCGCCAAGCAGGCGCGGCCGCCGCGAGGACGTGAAGGAACCGTCGGTCAAGAGCACCGCCACCGCCCCGGAGCCGCCGGTGAGGGTCGCCAGCGAGGTGGTAAAGAGCTGCATGGAGGGCTTGTCCAGCATCCGCTTGATCATGATTTCATTGATTTCCCGGGAGCTTTCGCAAGCGACCACCAACCCGGCGCGAATCTGCCCGAGCTCGATGCGGTTGGCGATGTCGAGCACCCCGTTGAGCACCCCGAGACAGGCGTTGGAGAGGTCGTAGACGGCGGTGTTTCCCTGGATGCCGAGGGCGGCGGCGACCTGACAGGCGGTGGCCGGCTCGAAATGCTCACGGCAAACACCGGCGTAGACCAGGGCACCGATATCCTGCGGCGAAATATCCCGCCCCTGCAGGGCTTTTTTCGCGGCGGCGATGGCCCCCTGGGAGATGCGAGCCCCTGGTTTCCACCAGCGGCGCTCGCGGATGCCGGTCAGCGCTTCCAGTTGTCCCGGCGCGATATGCAGAGCGGCGTACATGGGCTTGAGCCGGGTTTCCAGCTCCGTTGAGGTGACGACGATCGGCGCCAGTTCGTAGCCGACCGATTCGATATAAACGCGGGAATATCTCATCAATAAATATCCAGAATAAATGGTTCGGACCCTCGACTCCGCCATCGGAAGTGGGCGCGGGCCGGGCGCCGGCTCCGTTTTGTAACATAAAACCCTATGGGGGAAAAGCAAAACCGCCTCGTCCGTAGCGGAAAAGGCGGTTAGGGTTCGAGCTGAGGGGAACCAGCGATGGAAAGAAAAGCGCTGATTTGCTAACGCCGGTCTCCCAATACGCGCAACAGCATGAGGAACAGGTTGATAAAGTCGAGATACAGGGTCAACGCGCCGAGGATGACGGCTTTTTGCATCGAGGTGCCATCGGCGAAGCCCTGCTGGCCAATCCTCTTCAGTTTTTGGGTGTCGTAAGCGGTGAGGCCGACGAAGACGAGCACGCCAACATAGCTCACCACCCAGGTGATCATCGCGCTCTGCATGAAGATGTTGACCAGCGAGGCGATGATGATGCCGACCAGACCCATGAACATGAAGCTGCCAAGTCCGGTGAGATCGCGCTTGGTGGCCACCCCGTAGAGGCTCATGGCGGCGAAGGTGCCGGCGGTGATGAGAAAGGTGCTGGCGATGGAGCTTTGCGTATAAACGACGAAAATCGCGGCGAAGGTGACGCCGTTCAGCGCCGAATAGAGCAGGAACATCAAGGTTGCGGTCGAGGCGCCGATGCGGTTGATGGCCGCCGACAGGGCGATGACCAGGGCCAGTTCAGCGATCATCAGCCCGAAAAAGAGCATTTTGTTGCCGAAGATCGCCTGGAGGAGGGTCGGCGACGACAGGGTCAGGGCCGAGGCGAGGGCGGTCAGAACCAGGCCGGCGGTCATCCAGCCGTAGACGCGGGGGAAGAACCCGTTGACGGCGACGATCGCCGGACTGCTTTCATAAGGGATGTTGCGGTCGAGCATAGGGACTCCTTGCGGGATAATATGGTTTTGGTTGGGGTCAATGTTTTTCATTGTCGCCAACCTGGCCTTTGTGGGCAAGTCTTTTCGGCAACCGGGGGTAGATATCGCATGCAAGGTCGTTGAATTTCCGGTGGTGGATGTGTACTATGGCACGCCGCGACGGAAGGCAGGGATGAAAAGTCTTTTGTCCATCCTCAGGTAGCGGCCGAATCTTACCAGAAAGCGGAGTCTTATGATTGCAAGTATGACCGGTTACGGCAAGGGACAGGCGGAGGTGGACGGCCTCTGTCTGACCGTGGAAATCAAGACGGTGAATCATCGCTACGGCGATGTGACGGTCAAGAGTCCGCGTTTTCTCTTTGCTTTCGAAAACGATATCAAAAAGCGCGTCGGCGAAGTTCTCAAGCGCGGCAAGATCGATCTCTTCATCAGCCAGGAAGCGGTTTCCGAA
Organism: Desulfuromonas acetexigens; assembly: GCF_900111775.1. NCBI lineage: Bacteria > Pseudomonadati > Thermodesulfobacteriota > Desulfuromonadia > Desulfuromonadales > Trichloromonadaceae > Trichloromonas > Trichloromonas acetexigens. The sequence continues at coordinate 215,566 of NZ_FOJJ01000001.1, forward strand.
CGGGGCCTCGCGCCGGCTCTGAATCGCCCGCTGGCGGCGGCCTACGTCAAGGTTTTCGAGGAAATGCGCGAGACTTTCGGGCTCGGCGGCGAACTCTCCCTGGCCTTACTCGCCTCCCAGAAGGATGTCGTCACTCTGCGTGAGGGGGATCTGGATGAAACCGCCTTGCGCCAGTGTCTGGAGCGAGCTCTCGGTACGGCGCTTGACGCGGTGGTGAAAATGCGTCGCGCCGAGGGGGAAGCGACCCTGGTGGATATGGCCGAGCGCTTGCGTCTGCTGGAAGAGATGCTGGCCGAGGTCGAGGCCCGTGCCCCCCAGGTTCCCGGGGAATGGCTGACCAAACTGGAAGCGCGCCTGGCCAAACTCAAAAACGATCTCGACCTCGATCCGCAACGTCTCGGCCAGGAATTGGCGATTTACGCCGACCGCTGCGATATCAGCGAAGAACTGACCCGGTTCAAGAGTCACCTGGTGCAGTTTCGCGCCCTCTTCAGTCAGGATGAGGCGGTAGGGCGACAGATGGATTTTCTGGTGCAGGAACTGAACCGCGAAGTCAACACCATGGGCTCTAAATCGAACGATGCCGAGTTGACTCGGAAGGTCGTGGCGATGAAGGCCGAACTGGAGAAAATTCGCGAGCAGGTTCAGAACATCGAATAGAGGGGGGCAAGGGTGGCGGAAAAAGCCAGGGGGAACGCGTCGGGGTCAGTGGGCAATCTTTTTGTCGTATCGGCCCCTTCGGGGGCGGGCAAGACCTCGTTATGCAAGGAGATCGTTGACTTCTTCCCGCGCTTGCGGCATTCTGTTTCCTACACGACGCGCCCGCCACGGGCAGGTGAAGTCGAGGGTCGGGATTATCATTTTGTCGCCCGGGACGCCTTTGATCGCATGGCGGCCGCCGGGCGCTTTGCCGAATGGGCTGAAGTCCACGGCAACGGCTACGGCACGGCTATCGCCACCCTTGAAGAAGCCCGATCCGGCGGTTATGATCTGCTTCTCGAAATCGATTGCCAGGGGGCAGCGCAGATCAAGCAGAACTATCGCCACGGGGTCTTCATCTTTATCCTTCCGCCCAGCATCGACGAGTTGCGTCGCCGCCTCGAAGGCCGCGGGACCGACAGCGCCGAAATCATCGCCCGGCGCATCGAGAACGCCCGCGGGGAGATCCTGCAAGCGGCCTGGTACGATTTTCTGGTTGTCAACGATGACTTTTCCCGCGCCCGGGATGAATTCAGGGCGATCATCCTCGCCGAGAACTGTCGTTCGGCGCGGGTTCTTCCCACCCTGCCGGTCGAATTCGGCTTGGCGGAATCGCTGTGAGACCTAAACCAATTCCTTAAGGAGTATCGATAATGGCCCGTATTACCGTAGAAGATTGCCTGCGCCAGATTCCCAATCGCTTTCTGCTGGCAATGGTCGCCGCCAAGCGCGCTAAACAGCTGTACAAGGGTGGGCAACCCCTGATCGAGAACAAAGCGAACAACAAAAAGATCGTTCTGGCGCTGCGGGAAGTCGCCGCCGGCAAGGTCGAATTTGAAATTCCATCCCGCAAGAAACCGTAATTTCTCCTTTTCGACGCGGGAGGCCGCTTTCGCCTCTCGCGTTCCCGATCCAGCTCGATCCCCTTTCCACCGGCCTCCGTCCCGCCCGGGCCACATGCCGATTCCCTTGTTATGATTCGACTGGACGATATCCTCGATAAAATTCAAGCCTACAACCCCGGTGCCGACCTCGACGCGGTGCGCAAGGCTTACGTCTACAGCGCCAAGGTGCATCAGGGACAGACCCGCCTTTCCGGAGAGCCCTACCTGACCCACCCGATGGAGGTGGCCTACATCCTCGCCCAACTCAAGATGGATGTGCCGACCATCGTCACCGGCCTGTTGCACGACACCCTTGAGGACACCCTCACCACCAATGACGAGCTGCGGGGCATTTTCGGCGACGAAGTGGCTGACCTCGCCGACGGTGTCACCAAGCTCAGCAAGATGACCTTCCGCACCCGGGAAGAGCGTCAGGCCGAGAGCTTTCGCAAGATGCTGCTGGCCATGGCCCGGGATATCCGCGTCATCCTCATCAAGCTTGCCGACCGCCTGCACAATATGCGCACCCTCGGCTTTCAGCCCGAGGAACGCCGGCAGAAAATCGCTCAGGAAACCCTCGACATCTACGCCCCCCTCGCCAATCGTCTCGGTATCAGCTGGCTCAAAGGGGAACTGGAAGATCTCTCTTTCTCCTTCCTTGAGCCCGAGGCCTACGCCAATCTGCGCGGTCAGGTGAGTGAAAAGGAGAAGGCGCGGGAGGGCTATATCGAGGAAGTACAGGGGCTGATCCGGGAAAAACTTGTCGAACAAGGGATTCAAGGGAGTGTCTCGGGCCGGGCCAAACACCTCTATTCCATCCACAAGAAGCTGGTGCGGCAGGGGGGGGATCTCGATCAGATCTACGATCTCATCGCCTTTCGGGTGATCGTCGACAATATCCGCGAGTGCTACGCCGTGCTCGGCATCATCCATTCGGTATGGAAGCCGATTCCCGGACGTTTCAAGGACTACATCGCCATGCCCAAGGCGAATATGTACCAGTCCTTGCATACCACCGTGATTGGCCCCCATGGCGACCGCATGGAAGTGCAAATTCGTACCGAGGAGATGCACCAGATCGCCGAGGAGGGGATCGCCGCCCACTGGAAATATAAGGAGGGTCGCGCCGGGGCTCTGGCCAACCGCGACGACAACCGCTTCCGCTGGCTGCGCCAGCTGCTCGAATGGCAGCAGGAAGTCAAAGATTCCCGGGAGTTCATGGATTCGGTCAAGATCGATCTCTTCCCCGAGGAGGTCTACGTCTTCACCCCCAACGGCGACGTCAAAGAATTACCCAAGGGCTCGACCCCCATCGATTTCGCCTACAGCATCCATACCGATGTCGGCAGCCGCTGTGTCGGGGCCAAGGTCAACGGCAAGCTCGTTCCCCTGAAGACGACTCTAAAAAACGGCGACAGGGTCGAGGTCATGACCTCGCCGACGCAGACGCCGAGCAAGGACTGGCTCGCTTTTGTGCGCACCTCCAAGGCGCGCAACAAGATCCGCAGCTGGGTTCAGCAGGAATTGCGCGAAAAGAGCGTCGAGATGGGCCGCAGCTTGCTGGAAAAAGAGCTGCGCAAGTACGACACCAGTTTCAAACGCATGCTGGCCTCCGACGATCTGCTCCATGCCGCCGAGGAGCTCGGTTTTCGGCAGGTGGACGATCTCATCGCTTCCGTCGGTTATGGCAAGGTTCCCATCGGGCAGGTCATCAGTCGTGTCGTCCCCCAGGAAAAACTGCGGGCTGAACGTCCCAAGCCGGAAAAGAGCGGCGACCGCTCCCCGAAAAAGGCCTCCAGCGCCATTCGCATCGACGGCGTCGAGGATATTCTGGTGCGTTTCGCCAAATGCTGCAGCCCGCTGCCGGGGGATCCGGTGATCGGTTTCATCACGCGCGGGCGCGGCGTCACCGTCCATGCCCTCGATTGTCCCCACGTTCAGGAGCTCGATCCCGAGCGGCGGGTTGAGATCGAGTGGGATCTCAAGAAAAAAGCGACCCGCCCGGTACGCATTCGGGTTCACTGCGTCAACCAGAAGGGGATGCTCACCGGCATCACCGGGGCGATCACCAACAGTGAGGCCAACATCACCAGCGCCAATGTTCACTCCACCCCCGATGGCCAAGGGGTCAATATCTTCGAGATCGACGTGCAGGATCTCGATCACCTCAATCGGGTGACGCAGGCGATTCTCAGGATCAAGGGGGTCTTTAAAGTGGAGCGGATGCGTCACTGACAGGCGCAGCAACTTTTCCGTCAACAGGGGAGGCAGCGAACATGAGCATCGAAAAGATATCGACTACGGCGGCTCCGGCGGCCATCGGTCCCTATTCACAGGGAGTGCGGGCGGGGGAGTACGTCTTTTTTTCCGGGCAGATTCCTCTCGACCCGGCGACCGGCGAGATGGTTGCCGGGGGGATTGAAGCCCAGGCCCAGCAGGTACTGACCAATATGGAAGGGGCTTTGGCGGCAGCGGGGCTGAATTTCGCCCAGGTGTTGAAGACCACCATCTTTCTCACCGACCTCAAGGATTTCGCCTTGGTCAATGAAATCTATGGGGCGCGGTTTTCCGGCATCTATCCGGCGCGCTCCACGGTCCAGGTCGCGGCCTTGCCGAAAGGGGCGGCGATCGAAATAGAGTGGGTGGCTTATAGCGGAGAATAACTGAAAAAATACCGGACAAGCCTCAATCAAGGCCCGTCCGGCACGAAGAAACTAAAAAGGGAACCCGCCGGGGTTCCCTTTTTTTTAGAGAGCTTTGACCACCGCGCCCGAGCGAATACAGCGGGTGCAGACCTTGATGGAGCGGACCGTCCCCTGATGCAAGGCCTTAACCTTCTGCAGGTTGGGGTACCAGACCTTACGGGTTTTGTTATGAGCATGGCTGACATTGTTGCCAGTCGACGGTTTCTTCCCACAGATTTCACAGATTCTCGCCATCTTCATTATCCTCCTGGAATTTTGGAACGTGAGTAATTACCACGGAAACCAAGGTATTGCAAACATTTTTTCCCTAAGTGCCTGCGGATTATTTTTTTCTTTTGCGCCGGGAGAGTCGTCCGGCGACGGCAAATCCGGTCAGGATTTCGCCGATACTCCCCATTCGTGGAAGAATGCAGGCCCCCTGACAAAGAGCAAGGCTCCGACTCAACCAGGGGTTCTGCAGCGTACCGGGAAACGCGGCGAAGCTTCGGCGCAGACTGTTTCCCCCGCTATCATCAACTGTGTTTAGGCGTTTGGGAGCGAGGGATGAAAAGGGGAAGAGGTCTTGCAGATGACCCATGACGGCCTCCTGGGCGGTCTCTGCCGGTGATTCGCTGTAGCAATGCATTCCTCCATCGTGGGCATGAAGGCTACTACGCAAACAGGGATTTTCGCCATGAATGATGCGTGGCGCCAAAACCCTGGAAGGGGCGGGGCGCAACGCACCGCTGTCCCAGCGACCCCGGGGGCGCGGATGCTGGAACGGGGGAAGGGCAGCGGTGATTTCCATGAGGAGCGCCTCGCTTTGGCCGATGATCAGGGTGTCCGCGGAGCACTCGCGGCCGTCGTGGAGTTGCAGACGATGCCCGTCGCCCAGGGCCGCGATCTTCGTTAAGGGTTCGTAAAGACCGTGAAATTGGAGATATCGCCGAGAGAGAAGGTCGTCGAGCAGACCCTCTTCGGGGGCCTGGGGCTGGGAGAGACCATGCCAGAGCAGGGCGCCTTCGGCCAGGGTCAACTCCTCGACGGGAGCCAGGGCCAATCCGGAAAAAAGAATATTCAGCCAGGCGCGGGATGCCTCGGCGAAGGGCTCGAAAAAATTGGAGAGGGGTGTGCCCAGGCTGCGCTGGGTCGATCCCAGAAGCCAGTGCCCCGCCCGGTACCAGAGTCGGTCCGTCAGGCTACCGAGGGGCGCGCCGACTTGCTCCAGCAGTTGGGCATCGAGCCGTTCGCCCAGTGCCTTAAGTCGTTGGAAGAGCTGAAGTAAAAGATCCGCGTCCTCGGGGATTTCGCGGCGGAGTTCCTCCTCCAGACTGTAACGGCCATGCAGTTCCACCCGCGCTCGGTCGCCGAGGATCTGCAGGCGCGGCGCTTTTCCCAGGGGCTGACGGTGTCCGAGCTGATCGAGGAGGCGGTCGAGATGGCAGCTGGCGAAGAGCCAGCCGGAATCGGCGGGATGTTTGCTCTGGAAGGTGAGCACCCGTTGTCCGGCCTTGGCCAGCAGCACCCCGACGATACGGGAAGCAAGGCTTTCGCCGAGCAGGATAATGTCGTAATGATGCTGAGGCACGAGGATTCCTGAGGTTTTTAAACGGGCCGGGCGTTACAAGTCTTCGTCGCTGATCAGGGTCAGCCCGGCCTGGCGCAGCAAGGCGGCAGCGACGCCGGAGCCGGCGGTCAGGCCCTCTCGGCGATGAATCCGATGGACGCTGCAGGAAGGGCTGCGTTCTTTGAGGATCGCCGTGCGACAGCCAGTCAGTCGGGCGATGCGCAGGGTCTCCTCGGCGCCGCGCATGAAAGCCGCGTTCATCGATTCCCCCTCCTGATTGACCAGTTCCCCTTGTTCCAGCCACAGTCCTTCGCCGTCCCCCGCATGAAATCGGGCCGGGGGACGGGGGGTGGCAAGTCCGCCCAACTGCTCGGGACAGACCGGAATCGGCAGCAGGTTGCGGCTGTGGAGATAATCAAGCACCTGGGCGTTGGTCTTGCTGTGGCCGTCATAGCGGGTGGCGAGGCCGAGCAGACAGGCGCTGACCAGAACCGGACGCAGCGGGGGTTGCTTATCCGGCGAAATGAGGGGTTCTTCCTGGGACGGTTGGGGAAGGCCTGTCGGGCCGCTCACGGATTGATCAGGCTACCGGTGGGGGGCGCCGAGCGATCGACCAGAACGCGGCGGCCTTCCACGCGCAGACGCCCTTCGGCGAAGAGCTGGATGGCGCGGGGGTAGATCTGGTGTTCCTGTTCGAGAATACGCGCCGAAAGGGTCTCTTCGCTGTCGTCGTCATGCACCGGCACCACCGCCTGGATGATGATCGGGCCGGTGTCGGTGCCGGTATCGACGAAATGAACCGTGCAACCGGCGAAACGGACACCGTATTCCAGGGCCTTGCGTTGGACATGCAGGCCGGGGAAAGCCGGGAGCAGGGCGGGATGGATATTCATGATGCGGTGGGGGAAAGCATCGACGAAGACCGGGGTAATGATGCGCATGAAGCCCGCCAGGATCACGAGATCGACTTCGGCTTCCCGCAGGGCCTGAACCAGCGCGGCATCGAAGGCCTCGCGGCCGGCGAACTGGCGATGATCGATGCAGCGAACGGCGATACCGGCCCGGCTGGCTCGTTCCAGGGCACCGGCGTCAGGGTTGTTGCTGATGACCAGGACGATTTCGGCGTCGAGTTTGCCGTCCCGGCAGTGGTCGATAATTGCCTGGAGATTGGTTCCCCCACCGGAGGCGAGAGCGCCGATACGCAGTTTTTTGCTCACGGAAAATCCTTGGGAAAAGGTCAGATCAGGGCTACGCCTTCGTCCTCGGCGCCGCACTTAGCGATTTCGCCGATGAGGAAAGCCTGCTCCTTGAGGCCGGAGAGACGCACCATGACGTCATCGGCCTCCTTGGCGGGAACGACCAGGGCCATGCCGATGCCGTAGTTGAAGGTACGGTACATTTCCCCTTCCTCGATCTCGCCCCCTTGGCGCAACAGTTCGAAGATCACCGGTTTCGGCCAGCTCGCTTTTTCGATGACCGCCTGGCACTGGCGGGGCAGGACCCGGGGGAGGTTTTCGGTGAGACCACCGCCGGTGATGTGGGCCATTCCCTTGATCTGGAAATCGCGCAGCAGGTTGAGGATGGTTTTGACGTAGATGCGGGTCGGGGTGAGCAGTTCCAACCCCAGGGGCTGCTTCAGTTCGGGGAGCAGGCTGTCGACGGTCAGGCCCATGCGCTCGAAGAAGACCTTACGCGCCAGGGAGAAGCCGTTGGAATGGAGTCCGGTGGAGGCGATGCCGATGACCTTGTCGCCGACGGTGATGGTCGAACCGTCGATAATGCGGTCATTGTCGACTACGCCGACGGTGAACCCGGCCAGATCATATTCGCCGGCGCCGTACATGCCGGGCATTTCGGCAGTCTCCCCGCCGATCAGAGCGCAGCCCGCCTGGACACAGCCTTCGGAAATGCCCTTGACGATCTCCGTCGCTTTTTCCGGCGAGAGTTTTCCCGTGGCCAGATAGTCGAGAAAGAAGAGGGGTTCGGCCCCCTGAACGATGATGTCGTTGACGCACATGGCGACCAGGTCGATCCCGACCGTGTCGTGCTTGTCGGTCATGAAGGCGAGTTTGAGCTTGGTGCCGACACCGTCGGTGGAGGCGACCAGGGTCGGCTTTTTATATTTGTCGGCGTTCAGCGAAAAAAGTCCGCCAAAGCCGCCGATGTCGGTCAGAACCTCCGGCCGGGTGGTTGCCTTGACCAGGGGTTTGATCATCTGTACAAAACGGTTGCCGGCATCGATATCTACCCCGGCGTCCTTGTAGGTCGAACTCTTCTGCGTGCTCAATGCGTGTGCTCCTCATCGGTAAAAAGTGGCTATTTTTTAAAACATTCCGCGTAACTTTGTCAATCGCAAAGTCCCGAAGGCAGGGCTTGGCGGGAAGAATAATTGTTTACAGTCAAAAGCTCGTCGGCTTATGATATAAAGCTGTTTGCGTGGACAGAACAGAGCCGGGGAAGGGGAGGGAAGTCGATGAAGTATAGCATCCGCCCCATGGAAGAAAAGGATCTCGACGCGGTCCTGCAGGCCGAGGCGGAATGTCACAGCCACCCCTGGTCGATGGAGATCTTCCGCCGGGAATTGGCCAATACCGTTGCCCGCCTGCGCTTGCTGATCTGTGACGGAGAGTTGGCCGCCTATCTCTGTGCCTGGTATCTTGTCGGCGAACTGCACATTCACAATATCGCTACCCGCCCGGCCTTTCGTCGCCGGGGACTGGCCCTTGAACTGCTGAAAAGCATGATCGACGAATGTCGGCAAAGCGGTCTGGAACGGGTTTTTCTCGAGGTTCGCGCGGGCAATGTCGCGGCGATCGCCCTTTATCGCACCTTTGGTTTCAGTGAAATGGGGCGGCGCCAAGGCTATTATCCCGACGGTGAAGATGCGGTGTTGATGGAATTGGAGATCAAGGACGGGGAGGGTTGAAGCCTTTGCCCATGCCCCGGATCGTTCGGAGTTTTTTTCAAGGAGAGATGCATTAGCGCATGAAAAATTTCAAAACCATCGTCCTGTCCAATCAGGAGATTTCCTCCGGCTACTACCGGATGCGGATTCTCGCCCCGGGCTTCGGCAAGGTCGGCAAGCCGGGGCAGTTCATCATGTTCCGGGTGCAGACGTCCCTTCCTCCCTTGCTGCGGCGCCCCTTCGGCATCTTCCGTACCGGCTTTCTCCCCGCCGATTGCGAAGGGCAGCCGCCCAAGGAATATCTGGAAATCCTCTATAAAGTCGTCGGTCGCGGCACCACCATCATGAGTGGCCTGCACGAAGGCGATCGGGTCGAGGTGCTCGGTCCCCTCGGCCGGGGCTTCGACCTCGGCGCCGCCGGTAACGACAAGATCCTGGTCGGCGGCGGCATCGGCCTGGTGCCGCTGTACATGCTCGCCCAGGAACTGGTCAAGAGCAGCCGGGTGCGGTTGCTCATCGGCGGCAAGCGTCGCGACGATATCATCATGGTGACCGAATTCGAGCGCCTCGGCGTCAATACCCACATCGCCACCGAGGACGGCAGTCTCGGGGAGGAGGGCTTCGTGACCAGGGTGCTCGAGCGCAAGCTACAAAAATATCCCCAAGCCGAGGTCTTTGCCTGCGGCCCCATGCCGATGCTCGAAGCGGTACAGCGCCTTTGCGCCGCCGAGAACGTTCCCCTGCAGGTCTCCCTGGAGGCCCTCATGGCCTGCGGCGTTGGCGCCTGTCTTGGCTGCGTGGTCAAGGGGGCGGGGCACAGCGAACAAAACCCCCAATATCTCTGCACCTGCAAGGAGGGGCCGGTCTTTCGCGCCGAGCGTCTGGACTGGAGCAAATTGACTGATGAAGAGGGGACTTGCGAGGGGTGCAAATCATGACGGATCTTGCCATGAGCGATAAAACCACCGTGAAGCGGCCGAGCCTGGCCGTGAACATTGCCGGCATCCACCTGAAAAACCCGGTCATGCCGGCTTCCGGCACCTTCGGCTACGGCGAGGAGTACGCCCCCTATCTCGATCTGGAGCGGATCGGGGCGATCGTCACCAAGGGCCTGTCCTTGCGTCCCAAGGCCGGCAATCCCACGCCGCGCATCGCCGAGACGATCAGCGGCATGCTCAATGCCATCGGCCTGCAGAATGTCGGGATCGACGACTTCATCAAGTTCAAGCTGCCCTTTCTGCGCGAGGTCAATACCCCGGTCATCGTCAACTTCTTCGGCAATACCCTCGATGAGTACGGCGAGGTCGCGGCCCGGCTCGCCGATCTGCCGGAAGTGGCGGGGCTGGAACTGAACATCTCCTGCCCCAACGTCAAGCAGGGGGGGATCGTCTTCGGCACCGACCCGAAGGCCGCCGCCGAAGTGGTGAGCCTGGTGCGCTCCCGGTCGAAAAAGCCGCTGATCGTCAAACTCACGCCGAACGTCACCGACATCACGGTCATCGCCCGGGCGGTGGAAGAGGCGGGGGCCGACGCTCTCTGCTGTATCAACACCATCACCGGCATGGCCGTCGACATCAAGACCCGCAAGGCGCGTCTGGCCAACAAGACCGGCGGCCTTTCCGGCCCGGCCATCCGCCCCATCGCCGTGCGCATGGTTCATCAGGTGGTGCAGGCGGTGAAAATTCCCGTCATCGGCGTCGGTGGTATCGTCCGTCCCGCCGATGCCCTGGAATTTCTCATCGTTGGCGCGAGCGCCGTGCAGGTCGGCACCGCCAACTTCGTCGATCCCGCGGCCATGCTCAGTATCATCGAAGGGATCGAGCAGTTCTGCATCGAGGAGGGGATCGGCGACATCGGCGAACTGATCGGCTCCCTGCAACTGTAGGTGAAAGGGGCGGGGAAAATCCCCGCCCCTTTCATTTCCCCCCCCACAGGTCTTATGGACGTTATCACCACCCACATCAATTCCGATTTCGACTGCCTGGGCGCCATGGTCGCGGCCAAGCGCCTCTATCCCGAGGCGGAGATGGTCTTTGCCGGCGCCCAGGAACGCAGTCTGCGGGATTTCTTCCTGAAAAGCGCCTTTTACGCCCACAGTTTCAAACGTATCCGCGATATCGATCTCGACGCTGTCACTCGCCTGATCCTGGTCGACGTGCGCCAGGCCGAGCGCATCGGACCCTTCGCCACCGTCGCCCGACGGCCCGGGGTCGAGCTGCACATCTATGATCATCATCCTCTCGGGGAGGGGGATCTGCGCGGCGCCCTGGAGCATGTGGAGCCGGTCGGCGCCACGGTCACGGTGCTGACCCATCTTTTCATGGAACGGGGCATCGTGCCGACGCCGGAAGAGGCGACGCTGATGATGCTCGGCCTCTACGAGGACACCGGCAGCCTCCTCTTCGCCTCCACGACCGTGCGCGATTTTCAGGCCGCCGCCTATCTGCGGGAACACGGCGCCAATCTCAACCTGGTCGCCGACTTTCTCCAGCAGGATCTCACCACCGAACAAGTTTCCCTGCTCAACGAACTGATCAACACCAGCACCGTGCTCAATATCAGCGGCATCGACGTGACCCTGGCCCATGCCTCCGTCGACCGTTATGTGGGTGATCTGGCCGTTCTCGCCCACAAACTCAGGGATATGGAGAATCTCGCCGCCCTGATCGTCGCCGTGCGCATGGAGGAGCGGATTTTCGTCGTCGGCCGTTCGCGTCTGCCGGAAGTCCCCATGGGGGCGGTTCTCGCCGAGTTCGGCGGCGGTGGCCATGCCTTCGCTGCCTCAGCGACGGTGCGCGACCTGACCCTGATCCAGCTGCTGGAGCGGCTGCCGACGGTGCTCAAGCGCCACGTCAATCCCCGCTGGCAGGCCCGCCATCTCATGTCCGCCCCGGTCAAGTCGATTCCCTCCAGTGCCGACATCGGCGAGGTGCGACGCATTCTCACCCGTTACGGCTTCAGCGCCCTGCCGGTGGTCGCCGACGACGGCGCGGTGGTCGGCATCATCACCCGCCAGGTCGCGGAAAAGGCCGCCCATCACCATCTGGCCGAGGTTTCGGTACGGGAATACATGACCGGCGAGTTCCGTACTGTCACCCCCGACACCCCGGTGGAGCATCTCAAGGAGCTGATCGTCGGCGAGAACCAGCGCTTCGTCCCGGTGCTGGAGGAGGGACGCATGATCGGCGCCATCACTCGCACCGATCTCTTGCGCCATCTTGTCTCCGGCGTCCGTTCGGCGCCGCTGGTGCAGCAGGAGGCCGAGCCGGCGACCCACCGTGGCGGGCTCAAGGCGCGTCAGGTCGAGCGCCTGTTTCGCGAGCTGCTTTCACCCGAACTGCAACAAATTCTCAAGGATTGCGGCGCGGTCGGCGAAGCCCTCGATATGCCGGTCTATGCCGTCGGTGGTTTTGTCCGTGATCTGCTGCTGCGGCAGGAAAACCTCGATGTCGATCTGGTGGTAGAAGGGAATGGCATCGCTTTCGCCGAAGAGTTTGCCCGCCGTCACCCCTGCCGGGTGCGCAGCCATCACAAGTTCGGCACCGCCATCCTGATTTTTCCCGACGGCGGCAAGATCGATATCGCTTCGGCGCGCATGGAATATTATCTCGAACCGGGCGCCCTGCCGACGGTGGAACATTCCTCGATCAAGCTCGATCTCTATCGCCGGGACTTCACCATCAATACCCTGGCCATCGCCTTGAACGGCAAGCGGCACGGAGAACTGCTCGATTTTTTCGGCGGTCAGCGGGATCTACGGGAGAAGGTCCTGCGCGTTCTGCACAACCTCAGCTTCGTCGAGGATCCGACCCGCGTCTTTCGCGCTATCCGCTTCGAACAGCGCCTCGGCTTCCATCTCGGCGCCCACACCGAGAGCCTGCTCAAAAGCGCCATCCAGATGGGCTTCATGTCCCGGGTCAGCGGCGCCCGGCTCTTCAATGAACTCACCATCATCTTCAAGGAAGCCAACCCCCTGCCGGCGGTCTTCCGTCTGGCGGAATTGGGATTGCTCCCCTGCATCCATTCCGCGTTAACCTTGGGGGAACGCAAGCGGCGCCTCTTCGAAGCGGCCAGTCAGGCGGTACTCTGGTACGAATTTCAGCATCCGAAAAAGGTTCTGCAGCGCTGGGAAGTCTATTTCCTCTGCCTGATTTCTGATCTCGATTACCGGGCCGTACCGACCATCGCCCGCCGGCTGGATGTCCCCGCCCGTTTTCGCGAATTGCTGCGCGCCCAGCGCGGCCAGGCCCATCGCGTCATCCGTCAGCTGGCGCGCCGGCTCGGGCGAGACCAGGAGCCGCGTCCCAGTGAGCTGCATCGGATGCTCTCCGGTTTTTCCGATGAGGTGCTTCTTTATATTCTGGCGCGGCTGAGCGATGAACGGGCGCGGCAATGGGTCGCCCACTACATCACCCATCTGCGCCACACCTCCATCCATCTCGACGGCCACGCTCTGAAAGAAATGGGCTTTCCCCCCGGCCCCCTGTACAAGAAGATTCTCTCGCTGCTTCTGGCCGAACGTCTCGACGGCAGAATCCACAGCCTCGAAGATGAAATCGCTCTCGTCCAGCGCCGTTTCGGGCGACCCGGCGCGCGTTGACTTCCCCTTGGGCTTCTGTTACAAAGGCTTTTGTTTTGCGGACTTTCACGCCCTTACCGGCCCTTGCTGCGATCTTGGTGCTAACGAACGAACATGGAACATATCCTGGCAAAAATCTCCATCATGCTGGTGCCGGCACTGCTGGCCATCACCGCTCACGAGGTGGCCCACGGTTTTATCGCCGATAAGCTCGGCGACCCCACCGCCCGGTTGCTCGGACGCCTGACCCTGAATCCTTTCAAACATCTCGACCCCATCGGGACGGTGGCGCTCCTTTTTGTTGGCTTCGGCTGGGCGCGGCCGGTGCCGGTCAATTTCAACAATCTGGCGCGCCCCAAAAAGGACATGATCTGGGTGGCCCTGGCCGGTCCGCTCACCAACTTCGGCCTGGCCCTGCTTTCGGTGTTGCTGCTCAAGGTGTTGGTCTACCTCGGCAAGGCCTTTCCCGACGGGAGCCTGGCCCAGGTTTTTCAACCCCTTTCCCTGATGGCCGCCTTCAGTCTCTATATCAACGTGATTCTGGCGGTCTTTAATCTTCTGCCGATTCCGCCCCTGGACGGCGGGCGGGTGCTGATCGGCCTGCTGCCGGAAAAGCAGGGGGATTTTATCGCCCGCTTCGAGGCCTTCGGCTTCGTCATATTGCTGCTGGTCATTTTCGCCACACCGGTCTGGTCGCTGGTGCTGCAACCGATTATCCACTTCATCGTTGCGACCCTGGCCGGTGCCGATACCCTGGTGGTAGCGCGGGTCATCGACTTCCTTTTCAGTCACTAGAGTCGCGACCCGCATGTCTTACGACATCAAGATCGATAATTTCGAAGGTCCTCTCGATTTGCTGCTGCATCTCATTCGCAAGAACGAGATGGACATCTACAACATCCCCATCGCCGAAATCACCGCCCAGTATCTCGCCACCATCGACACCATGCAGAGCCTCAACCTGGATGTCGCCGGCGAATTTCTGCTCATGGCGGCGACCCTGCTCCATATCAAGTCGCGGCTGCTGCTGCCCAAACCGGAAGAGGACCTCGTCGAAGAAGACGAGGAGGACCCCCGCGCCGAGTTGGTGCGCCGCCTGCTCGAATATCAGAAGTATCAGGCGGCGGCGCGGGAGCTGGATGAAAAGGAGTTGCTCGGTCGCGAGCTCTTCGCGCGGAACTTCCCCTCACCGGAACTGGGGGAGCAGGAGGAGGACGAATTCGTCGCCGTCGGGCTCTACGATCTGGTCGAGGCGATGCGCGCCCTGCTGCGCCAACGCCCCCAGGCGGCCTACCACGAGGTTACCTTCGAGCAACTGTCGGTGAGTGAGCGCATCAACCAGATTCTTACCCGGTTGGCCGACCGGGAACGGCTCACTTTCGGCGAGCTCTTCGGCGAGTCCCCCAGCCGACACGAAGTGGTTGTCTCCTTTCTGGCCATGCTTGAACTGGTCAAGCTGCGCATGGCGCGGCTGCTGCAGGAGGCCCGTTTCGGCACCATCTGGCTTTATCCCGCCGTCGCCGAGAACCCCGCCGATTTCGATGTGGATGAAGAGGCCCTGGGCTATGGATGATCTCAAGGCCATCGTCGAAGCGCTGGTCTTCGTCTCCGAATCGCCGGTGAAGATTGAACAGATCGCCGAAGCTCTCGATCTGGAGAAACCCAAGGTCGGTGCGGTGTTGTTCGAACTCTGTCGGGAATATGAGGAAAACGACCGGGGTTTTGAGTTGCAGCGAGTGGCCGGCGGCTACCAGTTTCGCACCCGCGCCCGCTATGCCGAATGGGTGCGGCGGCTGAGTCGCGCCAAGCCTTTCCGTTTTTCCCGCGCGGCCATGGAAACGTTGGCGATCATCGCCTATCGGCAGCCGGTGACCCGGGCCGATATCGAATATCTGCGCGGCGTCGATTCCGGCGGGGTGCTGAAGACCCTGCTCGACAAGCGGTTGGTGCGCATTCTCGGAAAGAAGGATATTCCCGGGCGGCCGATGATTTATGGCACCTCCCGGGATTTTCTCGAACTCTTTGGCTTGAATGATCTTTCCGGTCTGCCGACGCTCAAGGAGTTCGACCAGCTCAGCCTCGATTTGCCCCTGCCTGAAGGCGCTGCGGACGGAAATCAAACCCCATGAAAGAACGCCTGCAGAAACTTATCGCCAATGCCGGGCTGACCTCCCGCCGTCAGGCCGAGAGCTGGATCGAAGCCGGCAGGGTCCGGGTCAACGGTCGCCCCGCGACCCTCGGCGAGAGCGCCGATCCGGCTGTGGACCGGATCGAGGTCGACGGCCGCCCCTTGCCGAGGGGAGGGGAGGTCATTTGCCTGTTGCTGCACAAGCCGTCAGGTTACGTCACCAGCGCCCGCGATCCCCAGGGGCGACCGGTGGTGGTCGAGTTGGTCAAGGAGTTTCGGGAACGCCTTTACCCCGTCGGTCGCCTCGATCTCACCACCAGCGGGCTGCTTTTGTTGACCAACGACGGCGAACTCGCCCAGCGCCTGACCCACCCCCGGCACGAGGTGGAAAAAACCTATCTTGCCCGCATTCGTGGACACCTCGCCGCCGATCAGGCCCGTCGGCTGGAAAGCGGTATCCTGCTCGAAGACGGCCCGACCGCCCCGGCCAAGGTCCGGGTGCTGAGGTCGCAGGGCTCCCACGGCTGGATAGAGATCAGTATCCGCGAAGGACGCAATCGCCAGGTGCGGCGCATGTTTGAAGCGGTCGGGCATCCGGTGAGCCGCTTGCAACGTATCCGTCTGGCCTTTCTCGATCTGGGGGAACTTAAGCCGGGGCAGTATCGGCGGCTGACCGCCGATGAAATCCGTCGGCTCAAGGAACTCACCTGACAGGCCGAACTCTTTTACCCGCCGCCTTGATTCTTCCGGCTTTGGCTTGACACCTTGGAGGCGGTTAGTTTAAATTCGAATTGCTCTTTATTTTTCAGAGGGATGGCGGTTTTGACAAAAAAAGAAAAGCTCATCGATTCTGCGCAAAAGAACATTCAAAAGGGACAGATCGCCAAGGCCATCAAGGACTACCTGCAACTGGTTGAGCTTGAACCGAAGGACATCCGTCACCGGCAGAAGCTCGCCGAGCTTTACAATCGCGCCAAACAGACCGCCCAAGCCCTCGAAGAGTACCACAAGGTCGGTAATCATTACGCGGACAACGGCTTCTATCTGAAAGCTATTGCCGTCTTCAAGCAGATTCAGCGCATCTCCCCCGAAGACCTCAAAATCTACATTCGGCTGGCTGAGCTTAACGTCAAGCAAGGTCTGGTCGGTAATGCCATGGCCGAATATCGCCAACTGATCGCTCGTCATGAACAGGCGGGGGATACGGACGCGGTTATCGATGTTCTGCGCCGGATGAAGGCTATCGATCCGGAGAATCTCAACATCCGGGTCAAGCTCGGAGAAACCCTGGCCGCTGCCGGGATGAAGAACGACGCTCTGGAAGATTTTCAGGATGTTCTCAAGGTTCTTCAAGCCAAGGGCGATCAGGTCAAGCTGCTCAAGCTCCACGAGATTTTTGCTCGCTTCTTTCCCGATGAACCGCTGATCCAGATCGGCTTGGGGATGTGTCTGATTCACCAGGGAAAGGCGGAACGGGGCATTGCCCTGCTGGAATCCCTGCAGGGTACCGCTCCCGAGGATCCGGCCATACTCGATGCGTTGGCGAGTGGCCACCATCTGCTCGGTGCCCATGATCGGGAACGAACGTTCCTTGAAGGGCTGGCCGAACTGCTCCCCGGCGACCTCGATGTGCGGGAGCGTCTGGTGCGGGCCTGCCTTGCTGGGGAAGCCTGGAGCGAGGCGCTCGATCAACTCGAAACGACCAAAGCAGACTTTCTCGAGGCCGACCGACTGGTGTCCCTGCGGGAGCTTTACGAAACCCTGCGCAAACACCTCCCCGACGAACCCCGGGTCGGCGTGACCTTGCAGACCATTTATGAACTCAGCGGCGAAGGCGCCAAGCTCTTCGACGCCATGGCTGATGAGCAGCCCGAATCTTCGACCGCGACCGAAGCGATTTCCGAAGAGGGACTGCCCCCGCTTTTTTCCGATGAGGACGGTTCGGTAACCCCCCACATCGAACCGGCACTTGTCGAAGAGTCGGAGGAGATGGCGCTGGAGTTCCTGGAATCCCTCGAAACCACGCCTGTCGCCGAAAAAACCGAGGATTCGCTCGGTGATTCCCCTCTGGTTCTCGATCTCCCCGGGGATGACGTGTTCGCCGATCTCGGTGACGAATCGTCGGAGGCAGCCGTCGGTGCCCCGGCTACGGACGAGGAATCGGACCTGGTTCCTTTCGATCTTGACAGCGAAGAACTCTCCTTCAACTTTGACGATGAGCCCGCAGAAATTTCCACAACTGAAGAGCCTGCGTCTCTCCCCGATTTCGATTTGGCGCCGAACGCTAGCGCTGAACCGCTCTTCAGCGAAGGCACCGGTCTTGCGGAAAAACTCGAAGAGGCGGGGTTCCTGGCGACCCAGGGGCGTTTCGCCGAGGCGGAAAGCCTGTGTCGTGAGCTGCTTGCCGTTGAACCCGGTTGCCGTGTTGCCGAGGAGCTGCTGACAGATATCCGTTCCCGCCAGCAAGCCCCAACGACTGAGCCGTCGGCTCAAGAAGATTTCTTTGATTTCGGCGCCGAAATTCTCGATGAATTGGGGGAAGAAAACCTGCCTACTCCTGAAGCCGTCCGTTCCCATCAGGACCGGTACGGCATGGAAGGGGTCTTTTCCGCATTCAAAAAAGGCGTCCGCGCCCAGATCGACTCGGACGATGCCGAATCCCATTTCAATCTCGGGATCGCTTATAAGGAAATGGGACTGCTCGACGATGCCATCGGCGAATTCGAGCAGGCGATGAATGATGCGTCTCGCTGCCTGGACTGCGTCACCCTGATCGCCCTGTGTCAGGTGGAAAAGGGCGATTTCAAAGGGGCCGAAACCACCCTCAAACTCGGCCTGGCCCTGCCTGGATTGACGGCGACCCAGCGCATGAGCATCTACTATGACCTGGGGCAGGTTTACGAACTGGTCCAACGCCCCCTGGAAGCTCTGGAGTGTTTCCAGAGCGTCCACGATGTCGACATGTTCTATCGGGATGTGCAGGCCAAGATTCTTTCCTTGCGGCAACAACTCGGTCTCGGCAGTGACGACCATGAAGGGCCTGCCGGTTCCGGCGGCAGTAAAAACCGGGTTTCCTATATCTGATCCCCAATCCGATAAAAGGGAGGACGCGTGTCCTACACGGAATATTTCGGGCTGAACCGTGAGGCCTTTTCCAACGCCCCGGATGCCCGTTTCTACTTCAACAGCGAACAGCACAGCCAGGCGCTGTTGCGTCTGATGTACGCCGTCGATTCCAACAAGGGGCTGGCGGTCTGCATCGGTGGTGTCGGCACCGGCAAGACGACCCTGGCGCGCAAGATGCTGGATGGTCTCGACGAGCAGCACTACGAATCGTCCCTCCTGGTCATGGTCCATTCCGGGATCACCGCCGACTGGATTCTGACCCGCATCGCCATGCAACTCGGGGTGGAAGACCCGGCCCAGGACCGTTTGCCGCTTCTCAGTCAACTCTATGAACGACTGCTGGCTATCGATGCTGCCGGCAAGAGGGCCGTGGTCCTTATTGACGAAGCGCAGATGCTCCAGACTCAGGAGTTGATGGAGGAATTCCGGGGGCTGCTGAATCTCGAAATCCCCGGGAAAAAACTGCTCAATATCGTCTTTTTTGGACTACCTGAGGTGGAAGAATGCCTGCGTCTGGACGAACCTCTGTCGCAGCGGGTCGCAATCAAGTATCACCTCAAATCACTCTCTCTGAGCACCACCCGCTCTTATATCCAGCATCGTCTGCAGGTGGCCGGTGCCTCGCACATGCTTTTTCAGAGCGAAGCGATCCCGATGATTCACCGCTATTCGGGCGGGGTGCCGCGGCTCATCAACACCCTGTGCGACAACTGTCTCTTCGAGGCTTTCATGCTCAAGCAGGCGGATGTCGATCTGAAGACAGTGCACAACGTCGCCGGCGATCTCGGGCTCTTCAACCGGCCACGCTTTGCCGAAAACCCGGAACCGGAGCAAGACGACCTCGATGAAATCGAGTCCATGCTCGACCGGCTCGAACAGCAGATCTAGCAGACCACCGGGGCGATTCCCGGCTTGGCTTTAGTTCCCATGCGAGGCCGGTTGTTCCGGCCTCTTTCTTTTTAACGAGTGGTGCATGTCCGGAACGATCCAGATTCTTCCCGAACAGCTGTGTAACCAGATCGCCGCCGGCGAAGTGGTGGAACGACCCGCTTCGGTGGTCAAGGAACTGCTGGAAAATGCCCTCGATGCCGGCGCCACGGAAATCACCGTGGAGGTGGAAAAGGGCGGCCGGCGGCTGATCCGAGTGGTTGATAACGGCCACGGTATGGGCAAGGACGACGCATTCCTCTGCCTGGAGCGCCACGCGACAAGTAAGATTCGCGGCGCCGACGATCTCTTCGCTTTGCGGACCCTGGGCTTTCGCGGGGAAGCTTTGCCCTCCATCGCTTCGGTCAGCCGGATGTTGTTGCGCACCCATGCGGCAGGCGAGGAAAGCGGCTGGGAGATTTACGCTGAAGGCGGCGTTATTCGCCGGGCCAATGCCTTCGGCATGCCGCCGGGAACGACGGTGGAGATACGCGATCTCTTTTTCAACACCCCGGCGCGGCGAAAATTCCTGCGCAAGGTCGAGACGGAGCTGGGCCATATTGCCGATCTGGTGACGCGGCTGGCGCTCGCGGTACCTCAGGTCCACTTTCGGCTGGTTCACGATGGGCGGACACTGGTCGATGCCTATCGGCAGAGCCGCCTTGCCGAACGCGTCGGCGCTCTTCTCGGACGGCCGCTCCTCGCCGATCTGCTGGAGCTGGACGTCGATGATGGCGAGGGTATGCGGCTGTCCGGTTTTATCAGCCAACCGGCGGTGCAGCGGGCAACGACCGGCGCTCTCCACCTCTATATCAATCACCGTTACGTCCGGGATCGGGTCGTGCGTCACGCTCTGCTTGAAGGCTACCGGCATGTTCTCCCCCGGGGACGGTATC
Source organism: Desulfuromonas acetexigens (assembly GCF_900111775.1). NCBI lineage: Bacteria > Pseudomonadati > Thermodesulfobacteriota > Desulfuromonadia > Desulfuromonadales > Trichloromonadaceae > Trichloromonas > Trichloromonas acetexigens. Next base: position 235,961 of record NZ_FOJJ01000001.1, read on the forward strand.
CCGTGGTCGTCCTTTTTCTGGAACTCGATCCCGGGCGGGTCGATGTCAACGTTCATCCGACCAAGGATGAAGTCCGTTTTCGCGACCAGCGCCAGGTTCACGATTTCATCGCCGAGGCCGTGCGCCGGACGCTGAAATCCTCCTCCTGGCTGCCGGAGTCATCGTCTCTGCATGCTTCCGTCGAAGAGGCTCCTGCCATTTACGGTCCTGAGGTTAACGATGTGCCCCGGCCCTTGGCCTCGCCCCGCGACCTGCGTCAGGAGATTCAGGAGTCTCTGGACACTTACGCTCGCACCCATTTCCCCTCGCCACAGCCTGCGGTCAGCACCCCGGCCTCTACCGCCGGAACTTTGACCGCGTCGGTGGCGTCTCCCCCGCTGACGCCGGCGGCGGAAGCGGGCTTTTTTTCCTCCCTGCGCCTGATCGGCCAGTATCGCAACAGCTACCTTGTCTGTCAGGACGGACAGGATCTGATCCTCATCGATCAGCATGCGGCCCATGAGCGCATCGGTTTCGAACGACTGCGACAACAATACCGTCAGGGGCACATCCCCAGTCAGGCGCTTCTCTTTCCGGTCGTCATCGAAGTCGATTTCGCCGAGGCCGAGGCCCTGCGGGAAACTCTTCCCCATCTCGAGCGCCTTGGCCTGATCGTCGAGCCCTTCGGTGGAAAAAGTTACGTGCTCAAGGAGATTCCGCAACTGCTCGACACCGATCAGGCCGAACAGTTGCTGCGCGATCTGGCCGCTGAATTGCGGCAAATCGGTCAAAGCACCCTGGCGGAAGACGCCCTGGAACAGGTTCTGATCCTGATGGCCTGCCATGGGGTGATCCGTGCCAACCAAGCCCTATCGCCGCCGCAGATGACGGCGTTGCTGCGCGATCTCGACCGGGTCGACTTTGGTGCGCAATGCCCCCATGGCCGGCCGGTGATGGTGCGGCAGCGCTTGGCCGAGATCGAAAAGCTGTTCAAGAGAAGCTGATGATGACTGTCCGGGAAGCATCCCCCCTGCTGGTCATCTGCGGTCCGACCGCTTCGGGAAAGACCGCCTTGGCTGTGGAGTTGTCCCGCCATTTTCCCATCGAGGTGGTTTCCGCTGACTCCCGCCAGGTGTACCGGGGGCTCGATATCGGCACCGCCAAGGCGACGGCGGCGGAACGTCGGCAGGTGCCCCATCATCTGCTCGATGTGGTGGCACCGGACGAGGAATTTTCCGTCGCTGACTTTGCTTCCCAGGCCCATGGGGCAATCGCTGATATTCTTGCGCGCGGTCGGCTGCCGGTTTTGCTCGGCGGCACCGGTCTTTATCTGCGTGCCGTCACCGAAGGGCTGGTCGATGCGCCCACCGGCGACCCAACTGTGCGCGCCGAACTCTTGGAGCGGGAAGGGCGGGAAGGGCCGGGAACCCTCTTTCGGTTGCTGCAGGAAGTCGATCCCCCCTTGGCGCAGCGGATTCCGCCGGGGGATGTGACGCGCACCGTGCGTGCCCTGGAAGTTTACCGGCTTTCGGGACGGCGCCTCTCCGATTTCCAGAAAGAGCACGCCTTCGCCGAGCGCCCCTATACTACCCTGAAGCTTGGCCTCGCCCCGCCCCGGGAGGAGCTCTACCAGCGCATCGATCAGCGGGTGGATGGGATGATGGAGCAAGGCTTACTGGCGGAAGTGCGCGGACTGCTCGCGCGTGGGTACGATCCGGAGTGCAAGGCCCTGCGCACCATCGGTTATCGGGAACTGATCCACCATTTGCGGGGGGAAATCCCCTTGGCGGAGGCGGTGTCATTGATCAAGCGGAATAGTCGACATTACGCCAAACGGCAGCTGACCTGGTTTCGTGGAGATGAAGCGATAATTTGGGTTGATTCCTGTAGCGAGTCTGCTAAACTCCAAAAGTTAATTGAACTTTTTTTGCTACGTACAAGGAGCGGATATGGCCAAGACCCCTTTTAACATCCAGGATCAATACCTCAACCAGGCGCGCAAAGAACGGGTGCGGGTGACCGTCGTCATGATGTCGGGAGAAAAACTCGAAGGCTACATCAAGTCTTTCGACAGTTTCTGCCTACTGATCGAAAGCGGCGGCGACATTCTGATTTACAAGCACGCCATCTCTTCCATCACTTCGTCCGACGGATCCTTCCGTCTGCACGGCGGCAAGGATTGACCCTTTCCGCTTACTAGAACCCGGTAAGCTACGCCCGGTCCCGGATTTCCGATCTAGTCAGCTCGGGGTCCGGGAGCGGGTTTTTTGTACCTATCTTTTTTTGGCGATAAACTCTGAGTATCGCCTCCGGCGAAGCGGGTCGTCCTGTTTTGTCTTTTTCCCGTTCTGATTGAGGAAGTGATCCATGCTTGAGATTCTTTCGGTCGAACCGGGCAGCATCGCGGCGGAACTCGACATGGAAGCGGGGGACCGCCTGGTTTCCATCGCGGAGCGGCCTGTGGTCGATCTCCTCGATGTGGCCCTGGCCGACCAAGCCGAGGATCTGCACATCGAATTGCTCAAGGTCAATGGCGAGACCTGGCTCCTCGAATTCGACAAGGACGCCGACGAGCCCTTAGGCTTGAATGTTTCCCATCCGGAACCGGAGGAATGCGGCAATCAGTGTCTCTTCTGTTTTGTGCACCAATTGCCCCGGGGCATGCGTAAATCCCTCTACGTCAAGGACGAGGATTATCGCTTTTCCTTTCTCTACGGCGCCTACGTGACCCTGACCAACGTCGATGAGAAGGATATCTTGCGCATCATCGAGCAGCGCTTGTCCCCCCTCTATGTCTCCGTCCATGCCAGTGACGAAGAGTTGCGCCGAAAACTCCTCGGTCGTCAGGGCCCGGCGATCCTTCCTCTGTTGCGACGACTGGTCGAAGCGGGGATCAAACTGCACACCCAGATCGTCCTCTGCCCTGGCCTCAACGACGGGCCGGCGTTGCTGCAAACGCTGACCGATCTCTACGCTCTCGGCCCGAATATCCTCTCCCTGGCGGTCGTGCCGGTGGGACTGACCGGCCATCGCCGCAATCTCCCGGCCTTACGCCTGCCGACGGTCGATGAGGCCCGCCGAACGCTGGCGATGATCCACGATTTTCAGCAGCAGTGCCTGTATCAGGGCGGCTCCCGGTTTGTCTTTGCCGCCGATGAGCTCTATCTGCGGGCCGAGTGGCCCTTTCCGCCTATCGATGATTACGAAGAGCTGGGTCAGCTGGAAAACGGGGTGGGGCTCATCCCCCTGTTCCGCGAAGAGGCAGAACAAGTTCTTGAGGGTGTGGATAGGCTGCCCCCCGGTCCCTTTTCCGTTCTGACTGGCGAATCGGCCGCTGCCGAGGTTCGCCGTTTCGCCTCAGCGCTGGAAGCCACCACCGGAACGAAGATCTTCGTCCATGCCATTCGTAACGAATTTTTCGGTGGCGGCGTGACCGTGGCGGGTCTGGTGACCGGTCGCGACATTCTCCAACAGTTGCGTGGAGTGGAGTTGGGGCAGCGACTGTTGGTGCCCGAGGTCATGCTGCGGGATGGGGAGGATGTTTTTCTCGACGATCTGCGTCTGGAGGAGCTGGCTCGGGAACTGAATCTGCCGACGGCGAAGTTCGACAGCAGTCCCTGGGGGCTGATCGAGGCATTGGAAGGGCAGCCGTAAGCGGCTTTTGCTCATTTTTACCTAAAGGACAACATCATGCAGGATTACGAACTGCTCTTGGACAAGGGCCGGCGAGCGATGGAAAACGGGGCTTTCACCCAAGCGGTGCGGGCGTTTAGATCGGCGACGGAGGCGGCGCCGGAAGTGCCGGAAGGTTGGTGCCTGCTCGGTGAGGCTTTGAGCGAAGAGGGGACTGCCGCCGAAGCTATCGCCGCCCTGGATAAGGCCCTGGCTCTAGCGCCGGACGATATCGTCAGCCTCTATCTGCTGGGAGATGCCTGTTTCGAGGCGCGGCAACCGGAACGGGCCCGGAGCGCATACCAACGCATTCTCGATCTGGATCCGGCCGAAACGGACGCGCTCGTCAGCTTGGGGCTGGTTTTTTTCAGCCAGGATCATTTGAGTGAGGCCGAGGACTGTTACCGCCGGGCTCTGGCGATCGATCCCGAGTCGGTCTTCGCCCTCAACTCCCTGGGGGATGCGGCCTCCGCCGCCGGGCGGTTTGACGAAGCGATCGCCTGCTATCGTCAGGTGATTCAGCTCGATCCTGAAGATCCCCAAGGGCATTACAACCTGGGAGAGCTGCTCTTCGACCAGGGGGAGTTGGCGCAAGCGGAGAAGGCTTGCCGCGAGGCTTTGCGCCTCGATCCCGATTTCGCTTTCGCCCATCTGACGTTGGGCAACATCTGTCTCGACGATGAGGAGCCGAAGGAGGCTATCGCCCATTTTCGCGAGTTTCTGCGTCTGGAAAAATCCCCCGACTCGGCCGATCTGCGTAACGAGGTCGCGGCGGTGATCGATGGACTCAAGGACGAAGGCTAGGGGGAAGCATGGTCCGGGGTTTCGCCATCCTGCTGCTGCTGCAGTTTCTCGGGGAGTCGCTCTCGACTCTTTTAGCGCTGCCTGTTCCCGGCAACGTACTCGGCATGGGGCTGCTGCTTCTCGCGCTCAACTTTAAACTGGTGCGCCCCGAATGGGTAGAGGAGGCGGTCAATCTGCTTCTTTCCAACCTGGCGCTCTTTTTCGTGCCGGCGGGGGTTGGGGTGATGGTCTATTTTGACCTGATCGCCGCCGAGTGGTTGCCGATTGTGGTGGCGACGGTGTTGAGCACCTTTGTCGTCATGGCCGTCACCGGCTGGGTCGCCACCTGGCTCGAACGGCGCGGCGGAAAGGTGGAACATGGCTGAGATCCTGGCTTCACCGCTCTTCGGCATCGGCCTGACCCTGGTGGTCTACGCCCTGGCGCAGAAGCTCTATGCCCGCACCCGGCATGTGCTGCTCAATCCGGTGGCGGTGACGGTGCTGGCCATCATCGCGCTGCTGCTCCTCGCCGATATCCCTTATCCCCATTATGCCGAGGGGGGACGTTATATTCTCTTTCTGCTCGGACCCTCCGTGGTCGCCCTCGGTTTTCCCCTCTATACCCGGCGCAAGGAGATCCTGGCGCGCAAGCTGCCCATTCTGGTTGGCGTGCTCGCAGGCTCGCTGACCTCGATCATTTCCGCCTCGGGCCTGGCTTGGCTTTTGGGCGGAAGCCGCGAGGTGGTCCTCTCCCTTGCTCCCAAGTCGGTGACGACCCCCATCGCCATCAGTATTGTCGAGAAGATCGGCGGCGTTCCTCCCTTGACGGCGGCGTTGGTGGTGGTAACCGGCTGTCTGGGTGCCATGTGTGGTCCCGAGTTCTGTCGCTTGGTCGGCATCCGCGACGGAGCGGCCATGGGGTTGGCGGTCGGTACGGCGACGCACGGCGTTGGCACCGCCCGGATGCTGGAGGTCGATCGCCTGGGCGGAGCGATTTCCGGACTGGCCATCGGCCTCAATGGTCTGGTCACGGCCTTTCTCTTGCCGGTCCTCTTTCTTTTTTTCTGAAGCTGCCGCAAATGCAAAACCGCCTCCCGGAACTGGCCGGTGAGGCGGTTTTTTGTGCTGGGCGTAAAGGCGAGCGGCTTACTTCTTCTTGCCGCCAGCCGCTTTCTTGGAGGCCTTGAGCGGGTTGACCTTGGCTTCGACGGTCTTGAGGTCGATCTTCTGGTGAGTGGCGAAGTTGCACAGGCCGCTTCTCCACTTCTGTTCGGGGGAAGGGGCAACCGAACAAACCTGGCCGATCGTGCCCTCGACGATGCGTTCGCAGCCTTGGCATTTGTCGATCACCAACTGGCAGCTGTTGCCTTCAAAAATACAACCTTTTTTGGACCAGAAGGTGCACTCGGCACCGGGAAGAACGGTCTGACACTGCATGGGTTAGGTCTCCTTGCTGTATGCGTTTTTAGCGGGATAAATGAAACTTATAATCGCCTGTGGCCCTTTTGTCAACGGTTTTTTCAAAAGTATTCCTGACTGAACCGAGGTGAATCGTTGCCACTGGGGGAATGTTTCTGTATACTTGCGACGAGTTTTTAATCATTTACCCGGATGCCCTTGTGCCCATGGAAAATAGTGCCGCGATTTCAACCCGATCAAAAACGCTGTTGGCGGAGATCGGATATGCTTTCAGGGAGGAGCGGCTTTTGCGCGAAGCCCTCACCCATAAATCCTACAGCAATGAACATCCGGAAACCGCCTCTGTTCATAATGAACGACTTGAATTTCTTGGCGACGCCGTTTTGGACATGGTCGTCAGTCAGCTCATCTTTCTCGACTATCCGCGCCTGCCCGAAGGGGAGCTGACTCGCATCCGCGCCGAAGTGGTCAGCGAACCGGCCCTGGCAGCGGTGGCTCGGCAGATGGCCATCGGCGACTATCTGTGGCTCGGGCGCGGGGAGGAGCGAAGCGGCGGTCGACAGAAGGAAAGTCTGATCGCCAACGCAGTGGAGGCCTTGCTCGGTGCCATTTATCTCGACGGCGGACTAGAGTCGGTGCGTCTGGTGGTGGACCGGTTTTTCGCTGCGGCTATTGAAAAGGCTTTCTGCCGTAAGTCCGGGATCGATTACAAAACCCGCCTGCAGGAAGTGCTGCAAGCCCGTCAGGGTTCCCCTCCTGCCTACCGATTGGTCCGTGCCGAGGGGCCCGATCACGACCGAACCTACACCATCGAGGTGCTGCATGGGGGGCGCAGTATTGGCGCAGGAAGCGGGGTGACGAAGAAGGCTGCTTCCCAACAGGCCGCCCGTCAGGCCCTTGCAGCTCTGGGTGAATAGGTTGCGCATCTATCCTTTCTTCATCCCCCATGCCGGGTGCCCCCATCGTTGCAGCTTCTGCCGCCAGAGCCAGGTCAGCGGTCGGCTCTCCCCCCCGGATCCTTCAACCATCGCCACGCAACTGGAAGAGATGCTCACCGGTCAGGGCGGGGGAGAGGTCGCTTTTTATGGAGGATCCTTTACCTCGCTGCCGGTAGAAGTTCAGGACGCCTACCTCAATGGCGCGGCGCCGAGCCTTGCCGCCGGTCGGATAGACGGCATTCGCGTTTCGGCTCGCCCGGATGCCCTCGGCGAAAAAGAGGTTTCTTTTTTGCAAGAGCGAGGCGTGACCACCGTCGAGGTGGGCGTTCAGTCCTTTTCGCCGGAAGTCCTGCGTCGCGCCGAACGGGGGCATGATTCCGAGGCGGTTTCCCAGGCCGTCTTCGTTCTGCGCCGCGCCGGTTTGAAAATTGGCCTGCAACTGATGCCGGGTCTGCCTGGCGGCGATCGCGCCGAGGCCTTGCGTTCCCTGGATGCCGCCTTGGCCCTGAAGCCGGATTTTTTGCGAGTCTATCCGACGGTGGTGTTGCGTGGCACGACCCTGGCTGAAGAGTATCTCGCCGGGCGCTACCAGCCTCTGAGTCTTGCCACTGCGGTGGAGCTTTGCGCCGAAATGGCCTGGCGCTGCCGGGCGCGTAAGGTGCCGGTCATCCGCTGGGGGCTGCATAACCAGCCGGAGTTGACGGCCGACGGAGCCATGCTCTCCGGCCCCTGGCATCCGGCCTTCGGGCAACTGGTACGCGCCCATCTCTGGCTGCGGGCGCTGATTGCCCTCGCCGCCAAGGGCGATCGCGAGGTTTCGGTGCCCGTTGCCGAGTTCAGCGACGCCCAGGGGCACCGGCGAGACAATCTTTGTTCCTTGCGAGAGCGCTATCCCGACTTTGCCCTTCGTGCCGACCCCGATCTTGCACCCCACACCCTGCGCTGCGCCGCCGGCCAGGTTTCGTTGTGGTCCCTTTCCGCCTATTCCCAGAGGAGCTGGTCATTTGACTGAATCAAACACCCCTTTTCGATCTGGATTCATTTCCATCATCGGTCGACCCAACGTCGGCAAGTCGACGCTGCTCAACCGCATTCTCGGCACGAAAATCGCTATAACCGCCAACAAGCCCCAGACTACCCGTAACCGTATCCTCGGCATTCACAACATGCCCGGTGCGCAGTTGCTCTTTATCGACACCCCGGGCATCCATCGCGCCACCGGTAAACTTAACCGGTTCATGGTCGATCAGGCCCTGAGCGCCTGCTCCGGCGTCGATCTGATTCTTTATGTTGTTGAAGTCAAGGATCGCCCCGGCCCCGGTGACGATTTCATTCTCGATGTCCTGCGCCAGTCACAGTTGCCGGTGATCCTGCTCATCAACAAGATCGACCAGTTGCCCAAGGAGCGGCAGCTGGAGCTGATGTCCGCCTTTGCCGAGCGGTTCCCTTTCCGGGAGATCGTCCCCGTTTCCGGCCAGAGCGGGGAGAATGTCGACTATCTGTTGAACCTGCTCCCGCGCTATCTGAAGGAGGGGCCGCCCTACTACGCCGAAGATATGATCACCGACCTGCCCGAGCGCTTCATCGTCGCCGAGATGATCCGCGAGCAGGTGCTGAAGCAGACCCACGACGAAATCCCTTACCGGGTCGCGACTCTGGTGGAGCGGTTCGAAGAGAAGCCGGAAAAAAATTTGGTGGTGATTCAAGCGGTCATTATTGTCGATCGCGATACCCACAAGGGCATTCTGGTCGGCAAGCAGGGGGCGACGATCCGCGCCATTGGCAAAGCGGCCCGGATCGATATCGAGCGTCTGCTCGATGCCCGCGTCTTTTTGGAGCTCTTCGTTAAAGTCCAGAAAAACTGGACTGAATCGGAGCGTATGCTCAAAGAATTCGGTTATTGACGTACGTTCCGGTCAAGCCTTGATCCCGTTTCTTAACAAAGTATTTTTAAATATTCGAAAAAGAGAGTCTTTTACGTATGTCCCTGGTCGCTATTGTGGGTCGCCCGAATGTCGGCAAGTCGACCCTTTTCAACCGCATTCTCGGTCAGCGCAAGGCGTTGGTAGAGGATTTTCCAGGCGTTACGCGAGATCGTCATTACGCTGACGTGACCCGCTACGACAAACCCTTTACCCTCATCGATACCGGCGGTTTCGAGCCAGTCAGTGAGGACCGTCTGCTGGTACAGATGCGCGAGCAGTCTCAGCTGGCGGTAGAAGAAGCCGATATCATCCTCTTTGTCATGGATGGGCGCGAGGGGTTGACCCCCGCCGATCACGAAGTTTGCGGCATGTTGCGCCGTGTGGAGAAACCGGTCCTCTACGTGGTCAATAAGGTCGATAGCGACAAACTTGAGGATCTCGCCGGCGAATTTTACGCCCTGGGTGTGGGCGAGCTGCACACGATTTCCGCCGAGCATGGGCGGGGCGTTCCGGATTTGGTTGACGCCCTGTTGGACCATCTCCCCGCGGCTCCAAGCGATGCCGAAGCCGAGAGGGAAATCCGCCTGGCGGTGATCGGTCGTCCCAATGTCGGGAAGTCATCCATGGTCAACCGACTGCTCGGCTATGAGCGGGTGGTGGCCAATCCCCAGGCCGGAACGACTCGGGACAGTGTCGATACCCCCTTCACCTATAACCGGCAACGCTATGTGCTGATCGACACGGCGGGCATTCGACGCAAGGGCAAGGTCAGTCAAAAGCTGGAAAAATTCAGTGTGATCCAGGCCTTGAAAAGCATGGAACGGGCGCACGTCGTGCTCATGGTGATCGATGCTGTCGAGGGGGTAACCGAGCAGGATCTTACGGTCGCCGGCTATGCCTACGAGAAGGGACGTGGCATCATCCTGGTGGTGAACAAGTGGGATGCGGTCGCCAAGGACCAGTCCACCATGAAACGCTATCAGGAGGAGTTGGAGCGGACCTTCAAGTTTTTGAGTTTCGCCCCGGTCATTTTTGTCTCAGCCTTGACCGGACAGCGAGTGGCGAAGATCATGTCAGAGGTGGAAAAAGTCGCGGCCGAGTTTGATCGGCGCATTCCCACGGCCATGCTCAATAAGGTTCTGGCCGAGGCGGAACGCAGTCATCAGCCCCCCGTCTTTCACGGCAAGCGCCTCAAGTTTTTCTATATGACCCAGGTCGAAACCCGCCCTCCAACCTTCGTCGTCTTCGTCAACAAGGCCGAAGGGGTGCATTTTTCCTATCAGCGCTACCTCGCCAACCAGTTGCGGGAGGCCTTCGGCTTTTCCGGGGTTCCCATCCGCATTCATTACCGTGACCGGGAACGAGACCGTAAGGATTAAAAAATCCGGGAAAAGCCTTTACAGGGAAGAGCTCCTTGCTATATAGTAAAAATCATTTAATTTCTACCTGTTACGCCGATGAGGATGGGACTCTCGGAGCCTCCGCACGGTCGGATATCAAACTCATGAGCCTTGTTGGAAATCTCGAAGATCTGGGGTTGGGAGACATTCTCCAGATCGTCAGTCTCAGTCAAAAATCCGGGGTGCTGACCCTGCGCAGCCGCAATCGGGAAGGAAAGGTCATTTTCCTCAACGGTAAAGTAGTGCAGGCGAGTTCCAGTGTCTTTCCCGAATCCTTCGGCGATTTTCTCATGCGTCGGGGAGTTATTGATTTTGAAACCTTCAAGGGGGCGTTGGCGCTGCGCAAGAGCCTGAACCCGCAAATCCCTTTGGAAACGGTTCTTTTTCAGAATTTCGGTATTTCTCCCAATGCCCTGCAAGAGGCGCTGCGGGCACGAATCGAAGCGATCGTCTACAGTTTCTTCGGCTGGTCGGACGGTACCTTTGCCTTCGAGCTGGGCGAAGTCGAAGAATGGGCAGAGTCGGGCGCTGAGGGAGAGCGGCAGATCCTCCAGCAAGGACTCAACACCCAGTTTCTGGCGATCGAAGGCAGTCGCATGATCGACGAACGCCGGCACCGCGACCTCCATGAACCATCGCCGGTCCCGTTACGTCCACCCGGGGAGTCGCCGTCGGTTTTTGGTCCGGAACAGCGGGAGGCTTCGGTTTACGATTTCGCCTCAGACCTGCTCAAGGAAATCGGTGAAGGGGACGCCGTTGCCGCTTCGTCGAAGAGCCTCCGTTCCGGAGCGTTGAAACAGCTGCAGGGCATGGTTCAGGAATTGAACAACGCCGCCTTGGGCGGGGGAATCCTCCTGCTGGTTTTACGCTTTGCCAGCGAATTCATGAATCGTGCCGTGATCTTCATGGTCAAGGAGAAAGAGATTGTCGGTCTCGGACAGTTTGGTATAGAGTTCGAGGATGAATTGGCCGACGCGCGGATCCGGAAAATCAAGATTCCCGTGGATGAACCGTCGATTTTCACTGAAGTTCTCTTCGAAAAGGTTTCTCGCAAACTCGCCTTGGAAGATTGCCTCTGGGATAATTACCTGAAAGATGCCTTAGGAGGCGCTGAACCTGAAGAGGTCTTTGTCGGTCCGCTGCTCAGTGAGGGGCGGGTGGTGGCCATCCTTTATGGTGACAACCTGCCGCAAGCCCTCTCCGTGGGGGAGACCGAAGCCCTGGAAATTTTTCTCATGCATGCTGGGCTGACCATGGAAAAAAATCTTTTAGAGCGCCGCCTTCGCGACCAAACTCCATAGTTTTTCGATATAACGACGAGGCTGTTGTGGCGAAAAAAATTCTGGTAACTGAAGACTCTTCCACTATGCGGGCGCTGATCGGCTCGACCATCGCTGCTATTGGTGACTATGAAATCGTCGAAGCTGCCAATGGTTTCGAGGCGTTGCGCATTCTCCCCCGGGAAAAGGTGGATATGGTCCTCACCGACATCAATATGCCCGATATCAACGGACTGGAACTGGTCAGTTTCATCCGCGGCAACGCCAATTATAAGGATCTACCGTTGGTGATCATCAGCACCGAAGGGAGCGAAAGGGATCGTCTCAAAGGGCTCGACCTTGGCGCCGACGCCTATCTGGTCAAGCCTTTCGCTCCGGAAGAACTGCAGCAATTGATTCTAAAATTTCTCGGCTAGGAGGGCAGGGTGGGTTCCTTATCGTCTCGGGCGATCGGTGATTTTCTCGGTGAAGCCGAGGAAATCATTGAAAATCTGAACAACGATCTGATCGTGCTTGACGATTGCGCGGCGCAGGGGAGTTGCGACCCCGACCTGCTCAACCGGATTTTTCGTGGTGCCCATTCCCTCAAGGGCTTGGCCGGAATGTTCGGATTCGACGACATTGCCTCGCTGGCTCATCACCTGGAAAACCTGCTCGATCATCTTCGTTTGGGCAAAGTTCCCCTGAACACCGGGTTGGTTCAACTCTTGACCGAGGGATTCGAAACCTTGTCGCGGCTGATCGAAGGGAAGGGCGAAGACCCTGATTTCACCTTTGACGTCAGCGCCATGCGGCAACGGGTCGAGCAGTTTCTTGCCGGTGGCCCGGCAGCGGCAGACGAGCCGACGATGGATCGGATCGATCCGGAGATTCTCGCCGTGCTCACCGAGTTCGAAGAGCACCGGCTGCGCGAAAACCTCAAGCAACGTCAATATCTCTTCAAGATCAAGGTGGATTTCGACCTGGCCACCTTTGATCAGGAATTGGCCGCCCTGACCGACCTCCTCAAGAAACAGGGGGAAGTCATCAGCACCCTGCCGCTCTCTGCGGATCTCACTGACCGCATCGCCTTCCAGCTCCTTTTCGGCACCGACTTCCCCGAAAGGGAACTCAGTACTCTAGTCGGCTCGGAGGTGGTGGTGGAGAATCTTCTGCCGTCACCCGAGCCTCCTTCCCCTTCCCGCGAGTTGGTCGTCGATAGCGAGCCCGCCCCCGCTTCCGATCAGGAAAACGCTCCGGCGGCGGAGACCTCTGCCCGCTCTATCAGCCGGACGGTGCGGGTCGATATCGACAAGCTCGACTTGCTGATGAACGTGGTCGGCGAGTTGGTGCTGGCCAAGGCCGCCATCGGTCAGGTCTGCGAAAAGCTCAAAGGCGAGGGGGGGAATGAACTCGGGAGCGAATTGCAGAAGGCGACCCGCGTGCTCGAGCGACGGCTGGAAGAGTTACAGAAGGGGGTCATGGATGTCCGCATGGTCCCGGTGGCCCAGCTTTTCGACAAAATGAACCGAATCGTGCGTAAGGTCGCCAATGAGTGCGGCAAGCGCATTGCCCTTGAAATCGAGGGGGCCGACACCGAATTGGACAAGTTGATCGTCGAGGATCTCTCCGATCCGCTCATGCATATCATCCGCAACTCCATCGATCACGGTATCGAATCCCCGGACGATCGCCGTGCTCAGGGCAAGCTCGAAAAGGGCGTGATCTGTCTGAGTGCCGCGCAAAAGGGGAACCATGTCGTCATCGAAGTGCGCGACGATGGCCGTGGCATCGATCCGGAAAAGGTTCGCCGCAAGGCCGTAGAGCGGGGGCTGATCCCGGAAACGGCCAAGCTTTCTCGGGAACAGGTCTACGATCTGCTCTTCATGCCCGGCTTTTCCACAGCGGAGACGGTCAGCGACCTTTCTGGGCGTGGGGTCGGCATGGATGTGGTGAAGAACAATATCGCTCTACTTTCCGGCATGATCGAGATGGAGAGCGAAGTCGGCGTCGGCACCTCGATCGCGATTACCCTGCCGATCACCCTGGCCATCATCAAGGCGCTGATTATCCGGGTCTGTGACAAAACCTATGCGATTCCCATCAATTCCGTGATGGAGACGATGATGGTCGAGGCTTCGGCGGTCCGTACCATCGAGCGCAAGGAAGTGATCGAATTGCGGGATAGTACTCTGCCGCTGTTGTGGCTGGGCGATGTGTTTCAACTGAACTCCCGTGGTGACCGTCGCCAGCGTTTTTTCGTGGCGGTGGTCGGTTTCGCCGAGAAGAAAATCGGGATCGTTGTCGATGAACTGCTCGGACAGCAGGATGTGGTCATCAAGTCCCTCGGCGAGTCTCTGGCTTTTGTCCGTGGCATCGCCGGCGCCGCCGATCTCGGTAACCAAAAAACCATTCTGGTTTTGGATGTCGGTGGGCTGATGAGCGAAACCCTGCGGGGAGATTCGGCTTTCTTTGCCTGAGTGACGGGGAGGGTGGCGTGAGCAACAAAAAAGACGAAAGAGCCTCCACGGAAACGGCCGGTCCGGAGGCCAAGGATCATCTCCCTACCGTTTTCGAGGGGGGCTCTGATATCGGCGGCAGGGGATCGGATGCGGCCATCGAGGCGTTGTTTGTCTCCCCTTTCCGTATCGACCTGATTCGTAACCTCAGCAACATCGAGGAGCGTTCGGATGAGCTTGTCCTCTCCGAGCAGGACCGCCAATGGCTGACCTTCTTCCTGCAGGGAGAGGAATATGCCATGGATATCGAAACGGTTAACGAAATCATCAAGCCCCGGGAAATTACCGATATTCCGCGCGTCCCCGATTTTATCCTGGGAATCGTTTCGTTACGCGGCATCGTCGTGCCGGTTTACGATCTGGCGCGGCGCCTCAACCTCGGAGAGGTGGAAGTCGGCCCCCAGTCCCGGATCATTGTCTGTCATCACGGCGACGGACTGATCGGCCTGCTGGTCGACAGTATCGCCCAGGTGGTGCGCCTCAACGAACGCAAGATTGAAGCGCCTCCGGCCATGCTTTCCGGACTCGACCGGGAATTCATCGCCGGCATCGGCCGCTTTCAGGGGCGCATGCTCATTCTTTTGCAATTACACAATGTGTTGAATCCAGAATTGGTTTGATTATGGGGAAAGGAGTTGCCGGTGAATAAGAAAAAGATCCTGATCGTCGAAGACGAGGAAAGCCTCTTGAAACTGGAGAGCATCTTGTTGATTTCCAAGGGTTTCGAGGTGAAAGGGGTGGCCAACGGACGGGCCGCGTTGGAAGCGGTCGCCGAGGACAAGCCGGATCTGGTTCTGCTCGATATCATGCTCCCGGAAATCGACGGGTTCGAGGTTTGCCGGCAACTGAAGAGCGATCCGGCCACGCGCCACATTCCGGTGATCATGCTCACCGCCAAGAAGAGCCGCGAGGATATGGTTCGCGGCGAAAAGGTCGGCGCCGACTGGTATATCACCAAGCCTTTCAAGTCGGCCATGGTCATCGAAACCATCCAGAGGTTCCTGGCCAAATGAGCCTTTCCGCCCTGACCCGTCACGATCCTGAGGAACAGCGTCTGCGCCAGGAGATCCAGCTGGCCTGCTTCCGGCTGGGGGCGGAGATGTACGCCATCGACATCATGCGCATCAAGGAGATCATCCGTCCCCAGAAGCTGACGGCGGTTCCCAGGGCGCCGGTCTTTGTCGAGGGCATGATCAATCTTCGCGGCTCGGTTTTGCCTGTAATCGACCTGGGTAAGCGTTTCGGCTTGCCGGCAATTCCGGTCGATCGCCGCTCGCGGGTTATTATCTGCGCCGTTTTCGATCGTTTTGTCGGAATTCTTGTCGAAGAGGTATCGGAAGTGCGACGTTATACGCGGCAGGAGATCAAATCTCCTCCGGAATTCGTCAAGGGACGCGAGTCGGATTTTTTTCTCGCGGTCTGTCAGCGTGAGGACGATCTGGTAATGATCATCGATCTGGAAAAACTCTTTTCAACGGACGAAATTCTTCATCTGTCACAGCTTCAATAGAATTTGATGCGCTTGGCCGGAAATCGGCCGTTGGCCCGTCGTGTTTTTAAGGCAAGGATTTTTGCGTGGATATAGCGGAACTTCTGGGGAAAAAACTCGAATCCGGCGATGAGGAGGCACGGATTCAGACCGTTCGGGATCTGGCCGGACTCGGCATGCACTTGCCTATGGAGCTTCTTTATCGGGCCATGGGGGATGTCAGTTGGCGGGTGCGCAAGGAGGCAGCGGAGACCTTTCTCGGTCTGCCCCGAGCCGGAGAACTGGCCGGAGATGTCGTTGAACTGCTCCATGCCCAAGATAACGCCGGGTTGCGTAACGTCGGCGTCGATATCCTGGTGCGCCTCGGCGTCCGGGCGTTGCCGGTTCTCCATGAGGAACTTGCCTGCTCCGATCCCGATGTGCGCAAGTTCGTCCTCGATATCCTGGGGGAGATCGGTGAACCGGCGAGCCTGGCAGTCATGACCGGCGCTCTTGTTGACGACGACCGCAACGTGCGTGCTGCAGCGGCGGAGAATCTCGGTAAGTTGCGGCATGGCGAGGCGATCGCCCCTCTCCTCGAAGCGATGGAAGACTCGGATCTGCTCATGCGTTTCACCATCCTTGAAGCCCTGGGGCGCATCGGGCAGCCGATTCCTTTGGAACGCATCAGCCGCTACGCGGAAGATCCCTTGTTACGCAAAGCCCTTTTTGACTGCCTCGGACAGATCGATATGGCCGCCGGCGCGCCCTTGCTGGCTGCAGGCCTGAATGACCGCATGCGCAATGTGCGTGAGGCGGCGGTCCTTTCCCTGGGGGCTCTCCATCGCAATCATCCTCAAGCCGTGGCGCAGGCCCTGGCCCGTGAGCCCGAGGCTGCGGATCAGGCTCTGGCCGATTGCCTGGATTCGCCTCGCCTGCAAGTGGTTCGTGCCGCCCTGCGACTTGTCCCTCTCGTTGCTGCCCGACACTGTCTCGAACGAATTCTGCCCTGGCTGGCGGATGAGGAGCTTGGGCGGGAAGCCGTCGGCGCGATTCTGGCCCTGGGACAGCCGGCGGTCGTCTCCCTGATGCGGGATTGGTCAAAGCAGCCTGAACGGATGCAGGCCTATCTCTGCTATCTGGCAGCGGAAACGCACACCGAAGAAGCGATCGAACCCCTGCTCGGCGCCCTGGAGTCGGATAATCAGGAACTGGTTCTGGCCGCGGCCCATGCGCTCGGCCGTCTCAAGGTCGTCGCAGCCTTGCCCCCTTTGACGCGGATTCTTCGTGAGGGGGATGATGACCCCCGGCGTGTCGCCCAGGAAGCCCTTGGCGCCCTCGCCGAAGTCTATCCGGAAGAGCTTCTGGCTGTCTTCTCCCCGCTGATGGAGGATCCCGCCGCCGAGACACGCATGGCGGCCATCGCGGTTTTGGGCAAAGGGAATTTCCGGATTATCCGGCCCATGATCTTTATGGCCCTGAAGGACGACTCTCCCGAGGTTCGCCAATCGGCCGTGGCCGCCCTGGGGAGCAATCCCGATATCGAGCAGCTTGACGCCCTGGTCCTGGCCTTGACCGACGAGGATGCCGATGTTCGACGGGTTGCCGCCGAGGTGCTCGGGCGCCTGCAGGATCGCCGCGCTGTTGATGCCCTGGCTCTGGCCTTGCACGACGAAGATCCCTGGGTGCGGTCGACGGTTGTCCGCGCCATCGGTCACATCGGAACGGAGCGGGCCGGAACGCTGATTCGCGAAGCTTGGGGGGACCCGGTGGGGCTGGTCTGTATCGCTGCTCTCGAAGCCTGGTTCTCTTTCGATCCCGACGGTGTCTTCCCGCAGCTGATCGCTTCTCTCTATCATGACGACGAGGAAGTTATTGGCGCCGCCCTTGCCCTGTTGGTAACGACCGGGCGCCAGGATTGGCTTCCGGCCATGGCCGATGTCCTGATCAACCATGCTCATTGGGAGGTCCGGCTGCGTTTCGCGCAGGCCTTGGAACAACTCAATGGCACGACTTGCCGCGAACTGGTCGAAAATCGCTTGCTGGTCGAAGGGGAAGATCTGGTTCGCGCCCAGCTGGAAGAGACCCTGGAATCTCTTGGGGGGGAGGGCTAGGGCATGCTCTTTCTCACCCCGGAAATTTCCATGAGCGACGAGGAGTTCCGCCAGCTCAAAGATCTCGTCTATGCCCACAGCGGCCTTCATTTCGGCCCGGATTCCAAATATCTGCTCGAACGCCGCCTGGGTAAGCGCCTGCAGGCCCTGCAGCTCAAGAGCTTCAAGGATTATTACTATTACCTGCGGTACCACAAGAACAAGGATGACGAATTTACCGAGGTCATCAACACCTTAACTACCAACGAAACCTATTTTTTTCGGGAAGACTTTCAGCTGAAGACCTTCGTCAAGGAGATCCTGCCGGAGATTCGGGCAAAGAAAGAACTGATCGGCGATAAAAAGATCCGCATTTGGAGCGCCGGCTGTTCCAGCGGCGAGGAGCCTTACACCCTCGCCATGCTGATTCTCGATCAGGGGCTGTTCGATGGGTGGCAGATCGACATCGTCGGCACGGACATCAGCCAGCGGGTGCTGCAAATCGCCCGCAAGGGGATTTACGGCCAGTCCTCCTTCCGTTCCACTGATGCTCGCTACCTGAGAAAGTATTTCACCGAGGTCGACGGCAAATATCGCATCAACGATCAGATCAAGAACCTCGTCTCCATCAGCCATCTGAATCTTTTCGACTTTCCCCGGGTTGCCCTGCTCGGCAAGGTCGATATCATCTTTTGCCGTAACGTCATCATTTACTTCGACCTCCCGGCCAAAAAGAAGGTCATCGACAGCTTTTACTCCCGCCTCAAACCGGAAGGGTTCCTGCTGCTCGGACATTCCGAGTCGCTGATGAACATCACCACCTCCTTCGCCTTGCGCCACTTTCAGCATGACATGGTTTATCAGCGCCCAGCCCTGAGTTTTACTCCGGGAGAGCGGCCATGAACCAGACGGTCCGCGTTCTGGTGATCGACGATTCCGCCTACAATCGTCGCACGATCATCAAACTTCTGGAGGAAATCCCCGGGGTGACCGTTGTCGGCTATGCCTGTAACGGTGAAGAGGGCTTGCGCAAATTTTTTGATTTGCAACCGGATCTGGTGACCCTCGACCTGGAGATGCCGCGCATCGACGGTTTCGGCTTTTTGCGCATCGTCATGCAGAACCGTCCGACACCGGTGATCGTCATCTCCTCCCTCGCCGATGATGAAAATGTCTTCAAAGCGATGGAGCTGGGGGCGGTCGATTTCGTCGCCAAGCCGACCAGCCGGATTTCTCCCGAATTGGTGAATATCCGCGACGACCTGCTGGCCAAGGTCATGGAAACGGCCCGCACCGACATGAACAAGGTATTGCGCCGGCCATCGGCCCGGGACCGGGTCCGCGAGGCCGCGACCGGGCCGATGTCTACATTCATCCCGCGGAGCAACGGCCTTGGCCAGATCGTTATCGGTGCTTCCACGGGCGGTCCCCCCGCGCTCCAGTCGCTGCTCTCTTCCATCACCGACCCTTTGCCTTTGGGCATCGCCATTTCCCAGCATATGCCGCCGGTCTTTACCCGCGCCTTCGCCGAGCGTTTAAACAAATTCTGCGCTCTGGAGGTCAAGGAGGCGCAAACCGGAGATCTGATGCTTCCCGGGCGAGTTCTGATCGCGCCTGGGGGGAAGAATCTCACTTTTCAGGTTCGCGCCGGCAACGTCGTCGCCTTAGTCGAGGATCCGCCCCCGAATCAGCGCTACACCCCTTCGGTCGATGTCATGTTCAAATCCGCCAGCGATGTTTTCGGTGCGAACCTGTTGGGTGTTGTTCTCACGGGGATGGGTAATGACGGTGCCCGTGGGGTGGAGCGGATCAAGGAGCACGGCGGCCAGGTGCTGGCCGAAAGCGAAGAGAGCAGCATTGTCTTCGGCATGCCCAAAGAAGCGATCGCGACCGGCAAGGTAGACAAGGTTCTCCCCCTTTCCCTGATGGCCGGTGAAGTTTTGCGCCGTTGTGGATTTTAACCCCATCGACCATATCCTCCCAGGAGCGGTTTATATGTCGGAATTCAGCGAGGAAAGCAGTTCGGCCAAGCGGGCTGAGGAATTTCTTCAGGTTTTTAAGAAGGGCGCCGAATTTACCCAGTCCCTTTTGAAAGAAAACGAGCGTCTGCGTTATCAGATTCTCAAACTCAAGGAACCGGCGGCGCAGGATATGCCTTCTCCGGCCCAGTTGGAGGAACTCCAACGGCTGCGGCAACAGGTTGCTGAACTGGAACGGGAGAAGCAGGAGATTCTCGACCGGATTAAGGCCGTTGAGGAGGAGAATCACGACTTCGCCAATCGCTATGTCGTGGTCGAATCGGAAAACAACATGCTGGCGAATCTTTACATCGCCTCCTACCAGCTGCATTCGACCCTCGACTTCAAGGAAGTTTTGCAGATCATCTCCGAGATCGTCATCAACCTGATCGGTGCCGAAGTCTTCGCCGTGCTGTTGTTGGATGAGAAAACCGGCAAACTCGAACTCGCTGGTCACGAAGGGATTGATGTTTCGGCTCTACCCCCCATCGACCTGGGCGCGGGCGTGATTGGCCGGGCGGGGCAAACCGGCGAAAATCATTTTGTCGAGGATATCGAGGCGTATGAGCTTGATTATTCCCAGCCCATGGCCTGCATCCCCTTGAAAATCAAGGAGCATGTCATCGGGGTCATTGTCATCTACCGTCTGCTCGAACAGAAGCGTCGGTTCGCTGATGTCGATTATGAGCTTTTTACCCTGCTGGCCGGTCATGCGGCGACCGCTATTTTTTCCTCCCGGCTCTATTCTGAGTCGGAAAGGAAACTTTCGACGATCCAAGGTTTTATCAACCTGCTGACGAAATAGGGTAGGGGAGGGAAGATTCTGTGGAAACCAAGCGTGTTCTTATCGTGGATGATTCACCCACCATGCGACAGTTGCTGGCCTTTGCCCTCAAGCGTCTGCCGGGGGTGGTGATTTCCGAAGCAGCGAATGGGGTCGACGGCCTCAAGAAAATCACCGGCGAACGGTTCGATTTGATTTTTACCGACATCAACATGCCGGTCATGGATGGACTCAAACTGGTCAGCCTGGTACGTAAAGACGCGGCACTGAACAACATTCCGATCGTGGTGATCTCTACCGAAGGGGCTGAGGAGGACCGTAATCGGGCCTTCGCCTTGGGCGCCAACGATTATATTACCAAGCCGGTCCAGTCCCCCCAGGTCCAGGAAGTGGCCCGTCGGCTGCTGGTACTCAAGTAGGTCTTCCGTGGACAACCTGCGATTCCTTGCAGCGCGGGGTTGACAATTCCTATATGGTTTATGTTAAATAGTCCATTCCGTAAACCACGATGATTTCATTGTTCCTAAATTTCAGGAGGCAGTTTTGGCTAAAGAAGAAGCGATTGAAGTTGAAGGGGAGGTCATCGAGCCCCTTCCCAATGCCATGTTCCGGGTCAAACTGGATAACGGGCATGTTGTGCTCGCGCACATTTCCGGCAAGATGCGCAAATTTTATATCCGCATCTTGCCCGGCGACCGGGTAACGATCGAACTTTCCCCCTATGACCTGACCCGCGGTCGTATCACCTATCGGGAAAAATAGAGATTCGGCAACGAGCGCAAGCCGTTGTCACACAATCCATGTAAAGGGCCGACATCCTTGTGATGTTTTTTCTGGCCTTATGACAGAATACCGGCGTTTGCCGGTATTCATGTTTAAGAAACCGATGGCCCATGCGGGCCGTGGAGGATATATGCAAGAACGTTACAATGCCGCCACCATCGAAGAGAAATGGCAGAACCGCTGGGATGCCGATGAGACCTTTAAGGTTACCGAGGACCCCGCCCGGGAAAAGTTCTATCTGCTGGAAATGTTCCCCTATCCCTCGGGTCGTATCCATATGGGACATGTGCGCAACTACTCCATCGGTGACGTGGTCGCCCGCTTCAAACGGCTTCAGGGCTTTAACGTTCTGCATCCCATGGGCTGGGACGCCTTCGGCATGCCGGCGGAAAATGCCGCGATTAATCATGGCATTCATCCTGCTAAATGGACCTTCGAGAATATCGCCAGTATGAAGATCCAACTGAAAAAGATGGGGCTCTCCTATGACTGGGACCGGGAGCTGGCGACCTGCGATCCTGCCTATTACCGCTGGGAACAATTGGTCTTTTTGCGGATGCTGGAGAAGGGGCTGGCCTATAAGAAGAGTTCTTCAGTGAACTGGTGCCCCTCCTGCCAGACGGTACTGGCCAACGAGCAGGTGGAGGATGGCTGCTGCTGGCGTTGCGACAGCGAGGTGGTCGCCAAGGAACTGGAACAGTGGTTCTTCCGTATCACCAATTACGCCCAGGAGCTGCTTGACGAAACCTACAATCTTCCCGGCTGGCCCGAGCCGGTGCTGATCATGCAACGTAACTGGATCGGCCGCAGTATCGGTTGCGAGATCGATTTCCCCATCGACGGGCGCGAGCAGTCGATTCGTGTCTTCACTACCCGTCAGGACACCCTTTTCGGCGCCACCTTCATGAGCCTGGCGCCGGAACATCCCCTGGCGCTGGAACTGACCACCGCCGATCAGCGTCCACTCGTCGAGGCTTTCATCGCCAAAGTCAAAAAACAGGACAAACTCAAGCGCACCAGCGACGATCAGGAAAAAGAAGGGGTCTTTACCGGCAGCTACTGCCTGAACCCGGTAACAGGGAGCAAGATGCCGATCTTTTTGGCCAATTTTGTTCTGATGGAATACGGCACTGGCGCCGTTATGGCGGTGCCGACCCACGATCAGCGGGATTTCGAATTCGCGCGCAAATACCGGTTGCCGCAGGTAGTTGTCATCCAACCGGAAGGCGAGACCCTCGATCCCGAAACGATGGAGGCCGCCTGGACCGGACCGGGGATCATGGTCAACTCGGCGGAATCCAATGGTCTCGCCAACGAGGAGGCCAAGGAGAAGATCGCCGAGTCTCTGACGCAGCGGGGGATCGGTCAAAAGACGGTCAATTACCGCCTGCGCGACTGGGGGGTTTCCCGGCAGAGATATTGGGGGACACCGATCCCGGTGATCTACTGCGATCACTGCGGCATGGTCCCGGTCCCGGAAAAGGATCTGCCCGTGGTGCTGCCGACCGACGTTGCTTTCACTGGTGAAGGGGGCAGCCCCTTGGCTCAATCCGAAGCCTTCGTCAAAACCCCTTGCCCTGTTTGCGGCAAAGTGGCCCGGCGGGAAACGGACACCTTCGACACCTTTGTGGAAAGTTCCTGGTATTTTGCCCGCTATGCCTGCCCGAAGCACGACGGGGGGCCGCTCGACGCCAATGCCGTCAACTATTGGTTGCCCGTCGACCAATATATCGGCGGTGTCGAGCATGCGGTCATGCATCTGCTCTATGCTCGCTTCTTCACGAAAGTGCTGCGCGACCTCGGCTTGATGAAAGTCGGCGAGCCTTTCACCAATCTGCTGACCCAGGGGATGGTCTGTATGGAGACCCGCTCCTGTCCCGAGCACGGCTGGCTCTATCCCGAGGAAGTGGTCGACGGACGCTGCTCCCGCTGTCAGGCCGAAACGGTGCTGGGTCGCAACGAGAAGATGAGCAAATCGAAGAAAAACGTTATCGACCCCGATCATCTCATCACCCGCTACGGTGCCGACACCGCCCGGCTCTTTTCCCTGTTCGCCGCCCCGCCGGAAAAGGATCTGGAATGGAATGAGCAGGGGGTCGAAGGCTGCTTCCGCTTTATCGGCCGGGTCTGGCGCCTGATCTACGAAAATCTGGGATTGATTCAAGGGGTCGACCTGCCGACCACGGCCGAAGGCCCGGCCCGCGACCTGCGCCGGGTCACCCATCGAACGATCAAAAAGGTCACCGAGGATATCGACGGGCGTTTCCATTTCAATACCGCCATCGCCGCCGTCATGGAGCTGGTCAACGCCATTTCCGCCTTTGAGGGCAAGGCCGAGGCGCCGGCGGTGCTGCGTGAAGCCCTGGAAACAACAGTCCGACTCCTCACCCCCTTTGTTCCCCATGTCGCCGAGGAGCTGTGGAGCTGTCTCGGCCATGGTGAGGGGATCGAAAGCCAAGGCTGGCCAAAGTGGGATGAAAACGCCCTGATCGAAGATGAGATTTCGATTGTGGTGCAGGTCAACGGCAAGGTCCGCGGTAAGGTCACTGTCCCGGCCGATGCCGCCGAGGACACGATCCGTCAGGCCGCCCTGAGCGAGGCGAATGTTGCTCGCTTCATCGCCGAACTGACGGTACGCAAGGTCATTCTCGTTCCCGGCCGTTTGGTCAATATCGTGGTGTCCTGATGAAACGTCTTGGTGCCTTTCTGTTGCTGTTGATCCTGCTGGCGGGCTGCGGCTACACCCCGCGGGGCCTCAGCCCGGGGATCGGTGTGAGTACGCTCTATATCCAGCCGCTGGGGAATCGTACGGCGGAGCCTTTTCTCGATAGCATGCTGACCAACGACCTGATTATGTGGTTCAGTCGTGATCAGCAATTACGCTTGGTCGCCAGCGCCAAGGAGGCAGAAGCCGTGCTCAGTGGCGATGTCGCTTCTTACAGCCGGACCTCGGTAGCCTACAACCGGCGGGACAAAATTCAGGAATACCGCTCCGAAATGCTCGTCAACGCCAACCTGCGCCGGGTTACCGACGGCAAGATTCTGTGGAAGGACAGTGTCTTCTGGACCGAGGAGTCGCTCAACAGCGCCGACCGCGCCCGCCAGGACGACTTTGAAACCGAGGCCATGCAGAAAATCAGCCAGCGGCTGGCCGAGCAGATCTATCAGCGGATCCAGGAAAATTTCTAAAGGGTATGAATTCCGCTGAGCTTTTTCGGGCACTGGAAAAAAGGGAAGTCCCCAACCTGCTTTTTCTCTACGGCGAGGAAGGGTTTCTCATCGAGAAATGCTGGCGCGCCATTCTCGACATCCTCTTGCCGCCGGCGGATCGGGATTTCAACTTTGATCTGTTCTCGGCCCGGGAGGCCCGGGCTGCAGATATCCTTGATCAAGCCCGAACCTTTCCGATTTTCGCCGCACATCGTCTGATCCTGGTCAAGGATGCCCAGCATTTTTCCGCTGAAGCACTCGAAGCCTTTCTTCCGTACCTGCGGGAGCCCGTTCCGGAAACCGTACTGGTACTGGTCGCCGATAAAATCGACGGTCGTCGTAAATTTTTCCAGGACTTCAAAAAATTCGGGGAGTTGGTGGAGTTCAAGAAGCTCTACGACAACCAGATCCCCGGCTTTATCCGCGAACAGGCGCGTTCGGCCAGGTATTCTCTGACCGAGGAAGCCTTGGCGCTCTTCTGCCGCCGGGTGGGAAACGATCTGCAGGAAATCCAGGGGGAGTTGACCAAGCTTTTTTCCTACCTGGGGGAACGCAAGCTGGCCGATGTCGATGATGTTCGGGCGATTGTTTCCGATACCCGTATCGACAGCGTCTTTGCTCTGAACGATGCCTTGGGCGGTCGGCGCCACGGAGAGGCGCAGCATCTGTTGGGGCGGATTCTCGACGATGGTTCGCCCCCGCTCATGGTGCTGACTATGATCGTCCGGCACTTTCGCCAATTATGGAAATGTCGTGAGTCGCAAGAGCAGGGGATCGGGGAGCGAGACTTGCCCAAGGTGCTGGGGATTGCACCATTTTTCATAAAGGGATTGATTGAGCAATCCCGGAGCTTTTCGTCATCCCGCTATCGGGAGCTGTTCGATTTTTTCCTGGAAACGGATCTCGCGCTAAAATCCAGCGGCGCCCATCCAAACGCGCTCTTGGGCACCTTGGTGACAGAAATCACCCGGAACGGCGGACAATAAAAAAGGAGGCTTGAAAGCCTCCTTTTTTTAACAGCGAATGGTGAATGACCCTAGAGGGCATTGACAAGTTTGGCCAGGCGGGAAATCTTGCGGCTGGCGGTCGCTTTGTGGATGATCCCTTTGCCGGCGGCCTTGTCGATATAGGGCATGGCTTTTTCCATGGCGAGCTTGGCGGCTTCGGCATCGCCGGCGGCGACGGCTTCGCGAACCTGCTTGACGTAGGTGCGCATAGTCGAACGGATGTGGGTGTTGCGCGCATTACGAACTGTGTTCTGCTTATTTCTCTTCAGTGCGGATTTGTGGTTGGCCAAGGTTTTATCCTCCGGTGGGTGTGATTAATTTTTACATGACGGCAGCTTTATAACATCACATTAGTCCGCCGTCAAGTTAAAAACTCTCCAATATGTAAAGAATAGTTCTTTAACATCAGCACCTTAACATGTTAATCAACTGAATTAAGATAAAATAATACAAATTTTACTTAGTTATAAATCTCTTTGGCGGATAGCGGGGATATTTTCCCCGTGGGTTTCCCCCTTGGAGTTGGTTGACTTGACTTCGGAGGCCGCATGTCGGAAAGAAAAAACATCACCCGTGCCGCAGGGGTTTTAGGGCTGGCTACCGGTTTGAGCCGTATCGCCGGCCTGGTGCGGGATATGGTAGTCGCGGCGCTTTTCGGGGCCGGATTCGGGACGGATGCCTTTTTCGTCGCCTTTACCATCCCCAACCTGCTCCGCCGGTTTTTCGCCGAAGGCTCACTGACCGCCGCCTTTGTACCCACCTTTTCGGAGGTCTATCATCAAGAGGGGAGGCAGCAGGCTCAGGAGGTGGCGAATATCTGCATGACTCTGCTGGTTCTGATCATGACCGGCGTCACCCTGACGGGGATCTGGGGCTCTCCCTGGCTGGTTGAATTCGTCGGTCACGGCTTCGGCGCCGTCGAGGGCAAGCTCGAACTGACCGATTTTCTCAATCGGATCATGTTTCCCTATATCTTTTTTGTCAGCCTGCTGGCGTTGCTGACGGGCATCCTTAATGTCATGGGGCACTATTTTGTTCCCGCCGTGTCGCCACTGTTGCTCAATCTCAGCATGATTCTTTGTGCCGTATGGCTTCACTCCCGTTTCGAAGTGGGAATCACCGCCCTGGCGGTAGGGGTGTTGGTCGGCGGCGTTCTGCAGCTGCTCATCCAGATACCGGTAACGCGCCGTCTCGGCATTCGGTTGCGGCCCGATTTTCGTTTCAGTCATCCTCGGGTTCGACGAATTGCCTGGTTGATGCTCCCCGGATTGATCGGCGTTGCCATCTATCAGATCAATGTCGTGGTTTCCCGTCTGCTGGCATCGTTTCTGCCGGAAGGGAGCGTTTCTTTTCTTTATTACAGTCAGCGGCTTTTCGAATTTCCCCAGGGGATTTTTATCGTTTCCCTGGCTCAGGCGGTGCTTCCCGCCATGAGTCGGCAAATGGGAAACCGTGACGATCAGGGTTTTCGCGAGTCCCTGCACTACGCTCTGATTCTGATCGCTCTGATTACCATTCCCGCCTCGGTCGGTCTGTATCTTTGTGCCGAGCCGATTTTCAGTCTTTTCTTTATGAAGGGGGCATTTCTCGCAGAGGATGTACGCCAGACCGCTCTGGCTCTGGCCGCTTATGCACCAGGACTCTTTTTTGTCGGGGTCAGCCGCGTCATCGTCCCGGCGTTCTATGCCCGTCAGGATACGCGAACGCCGGTGTGGATTTCTTTTTGGACGCTACTGATGAATGTGGCCCTGGGACTACTGCTCATGCGTCCCTTCGGCCATGTCGGTCTGGCTGCGGCGCTGACGCTCTCCTCGGTCTTCAACAGTTGCGCCCTGCTCTGGGCCTTGCATGGCAAGATGGGACGGCTGGGGCTTGCTTCCGTCACTTCCGCTCTGGCGCGCATTCTGCCGGCCGCTGCCGTCATGGGTGCCGCCGTCTGGGTGCTGCTGCGCCTCGTGCCTTGGCTCGAACCTGGGCGGATCTGGCTCAAGGGGAGCGTACTGGGCGGCACGATTGGGG
Source organism: Desulfuromonas acetexigens (assembly GCF_900111775.1). Lineage (NCBI taxonomy): Bacteria > Pseudomonadati > Thermodesulfobacteriota > Desulfuromonadia > Desulfuromonadales > Trichloromonadaceae > Trichloromonas > Trichloromonas acetexigens. The sequence goes on from NZ_FOJJ01000001.1 coordinate 263,237, forward strand.
TCGGTTGTCTGATCTTCGCCTTGGGCTGTATGCTTTTACGGGTGCCTTACACCGAGCAAGCCCTGAGCCTGATCAAACGAAAGGTGCTGAAACGATGAAAATTCCATCCTACGAAGTTCAGGGCTTGTCGACTCCTGTCGGCTTTATCACGGTCGTCGTCGGCGAAGGCTTGATTCGGGAAGTGCTGTTGATGGCAGACGAAACCCAGGCCCGAGACGCGTTGCGGCAAAAATATCCGCGCCATGCCTGGACGGAAGCGGGACCGGCGCTTGCCGCCTGCGTCCAGTTGCGGGAATTTTTTCAGGGCGAGCGCAGTGCCTTCGATCTCCCTCTCGATTGGACCCGTTTCACCCCCTTTGCCACTGCCATCCTGCGGGAGTTGGCCAGGGTTCCTTTGGGGGCGACCCTGACCTACGGTGACTTGGCCCAGCGCGCCGGCTATCCTGGCCGCGCCCGCGCGGTAGGGCGGGTTATGGCCGGCAACCCTTATCCCATCCTTCTTCCCTGTCATCGGGTTGTCGGGCGTGACGGACGCTTGACCGGCTACTCTGGCGGGGAAGGGATAACGACCAAGTCGCGGCTCCTCGATTTCGAGGCCTCCGTCGTTAAAAATCCGCATTTGTTAAGGAAAATCCCTTGACACGGGCAAGGCGCCTTTGCTAGATATACGTCGTTTCGGTTGTAGGCACGTAGCTCAGTGGGAGAGCACTACCTTGACACGGTAGGGGTCGGCGGTTCAATCCCGCCCGTGCCTACCAAGACCGGCAACCGAATTGAATCATGGACGAGGCATCCCCGGATGCCTCTTTTCATTCCTGGAGTAACCGATGAGTCAGGTGCAAATCGAGCTGCCCGACGGTTCCAAAAAAGAATTCTCCGCCGGAAGTACCCCGTTAGATGTGGCCCGGTCGATCGGCGAGGGCCTGGCTCGTCAGGCGGTGGCTGCTCGTATCGATGGTAAGCTGGTGGATTTGAATAGTCCTCTCGATCAGGATGCCCGGGTCGAGTTGGTCACCCTCAACTCTCCGGAAGGGTTGGATGTCTATCGTCACACCACCGCGCACCTGATGGCGCATGCGGTGAAAGCCCTCTATGGCGACGATGTCCAGGTCACCATCGGGCCGTCCATCGAAAATGGTTTTTACTACGACTTCTACAGCACCAAGCTGACTTTTGTGCCGGAAATGTTCGAAGCCATTGAAAAGAAGATGGAAGAACTGGCGGCTGCCGACCTCCCCATCATCCGTGAAGAACTTCCTCGGGATGAGGCCATCGTCCTCTTTCGGGGCATGGGCGAAAACTACAAGGTCGAGCTGATCGAGGATCTTCCGGACGGCGTCGTCTCTCTCTATCGGCAGGGGGATTTTGTCGATCTCTGCCGCGGGCCGCATTTGCCCTCCACCAAATTTATCAAGGCCTTCAAATTGACCGGCGTGGCCGGGGCTTACTGGCGTGGCAGTGAGAAGAACGCCATGTTGCAGCGCATTTATGCCACTGCCTTTCCTGACAAGAAAGAGCTGAAAACTTATTTGGCTCGCCTTGAGGAAGCTCGCAAGCGCGATCACCGCAAGCTCGGTAAGGAACTCGATCTCTTTTCTTTCAGTGAAGAGGCTGGCGCCGGGCTGGTAATCTGGCATCCCAAAGGAGCTCTGCTGCGGACCCTGCTCGAGGATTTCGAGCGGCGCGAGCACCTGCGTCGGGGTTACGATATCGTCATGGGCCCGCAGATCCTGCGCACCGAGCTTTGGAAAACTTCCGGTCATTACGAAAACTACCGGGAAAACATGTATTTCACCGAGATCGACGAGCAGAGCTATGGCATCAAGCCGATGAACTGCCTAGCGCACATGCTCATCTACAAGTCGAAGATGCGCTCCTACCGCGATCTGCCCTTACGCTATTTCGAACTGGGCACGGTGCATCGTCACGAAAAGTCCGGGGTGTTGCACGGCCTTTTGCGGGTGCGCGGCTTCACCCAGGACGATGCCCATATCCTCTGTACCCCCGAACAACTCGATGCCGAGATCAAGGGGGTGATCAAGTTTGTCCAGGATGTCATGGGCATCTTCGGTTTTGAGTACGAGATGGAAATTTCCACCCGTCCGGAAAAATCGATTGGCAGCGACGCCGATTGGGAGCGGGCAACTCGGGCACTGATGGCGGCCCTGGAGGATTCCGGATTGCCCTTTGAAATCAACGAAGGGGACGGCGCCTTTTATGGCCCAAAGATCGATATCAAGCTCAAGGATGCCCTTGACAGGAGATGGCAGTGTGCTACAATCCAATGCGATTTTACCCTGCCAGAGCGCTTCGATCTTACCTATATCGGCAGCGACGGCGAAAAACATCGGCCGGTCATGGTGCACCGGGTCATTCTGGGAGCTATTGAGCGGTTTATCGGTGTTCTGATCGAACATTTCGCCGGCAACTTCCCTCTCTGGATATCCCCGGTACAGGCTGTCATCGTTAATGTCACCGATAATCAGGCCGACTATGTCGCCCAGGTGCAAGAACAACTGGCTGCGGCTGGAATTCGGGTGAAGGCTGATCTGCGCAACGAAAAACTTGGATTCAAGATTCGTGAAGCGCAGTTGGACAAGATTCCCTACATGCTGGTCGTTGGGGACCGGGAGATGCAGGAAGGGCGCCTTGCCCCCCGGGATCGTACCGGGAAAACCCTCGATTCCATGACCCCCGATGAATTTATCCGTTTCGTCCAGGATGAGTGTCGTCAATATCACTAGGAGGTGTTCCCATAGCTAAGCAAGAAACCAACATCAACCGGGCCATTCGCGCCCGGGAACTTCGGGTGGTCGACGACGAGGGGGAACAGCTCGGAATTCTGAGCCTGGAAGATGCCCTGGCAGCCGCCCAGCAGCGTGGCCTTGACCTGGTTGAGGTCTCCCCCAATGCCGTGCCTCCCGTTTGCCGCATCATGGATTACGGCAAATACAAGTACGAGGCGAGCAAGAAGGCAGCGGAAGCCAAGAAAAAGACGGCCAAGGTCGAGCTCAAGGAAGTCAAGATGCGTCCCAAGACCGATGAGCACGACTTTCAGTTCAAGGTCAAGCATGCGCGCCGTTTCCTTGAGGAAGGCAACAAAGTCAAGGTGACGATCATGTTCCGTGGTCGCGAAGTGACCCATCCCGAATTCGGCCAGCGGCTCTTGGCAAAGGTGGCGCAGGAAATTCAGGATCTCGGTGTGGTAGAAAGCACCTCACGGCTGATGGGACGCTTTATGTCTATGGTCGTCGCTCCCAAAAAGTAGCAGTCCGGATCCCGCGACATCGGGTCGCGCGGATTCTAAACCATAAAAGGAGATGGGGTCATGCCCAAAATCAAGACCAATCGGGGAGCCGCCAAGCGCTTCCGCAAGACCGGCGCCGGCAACATTCGGCGTAACAAGGCGTTCACCAGCCATATCCTGACCAAGAAGTCTACCAAGCGTAAACGCGAACTTCGTCAGGCGACTCTGGTGCACAAGGCTGATGCCAGCAATATCAGCCGCCTGATTCCGTACCTGTAAAAAGACCAACCAGGATCGGCTCAAGTCCGTGAACTGAGGGGAAATAGTCTCCCCCTTCAGATCCGGCGGCGGCATTGCCGCTTCATCACAACACTGCAAGGAGTAAAACATGCCGAGAGTAAAACGTGGATTCAAAGCGAGACGCAGAAGAAACAAGGTTCTCAAGCTGGCCAAAGGGTATCGTGGCGCCAGGAGCAAATTGTTTCGTAGCGCGACGGAGGCCGTTGACCGGGCTCTGAACTATGCCTTTCGTGATCGTCGGGTCAAGAAGCGCGATTTCCGCGCACTCTGGATCGCCCGCATCAATGCGGCGTCCCGCGAAAACGGCGTATCTTACAGCCGTCTGGTCTTTGGCCTGAAAAAGGCGGAGATTGGCCTTGATCGCAAGGTGCTCGCCCAGTTGGCGGTTACCGATCCCGCAGGTTTCAGCGCGGTCGTCGCCCAAGCCAAAGCCCAGCTTTAAATCGAGCGGAAGCGAAAAGAGAGATGGGGTTGGCTCCATCTCTCTTTTTTTCTGAGAAACTGGCGATGGAGGCCCTGCGCGGCTTCCATCGTTTTTTATAACCGGATCGGGACGGCTATGAAGGAAAAGTTGCAGGCGATGTTGGATGCGGCGGGACGCGCCGTGGAAGAGGCCGAGAGCGAAAAGCTCTTGCAGGATGTTCGGGTTGCCTACCTGGGCAAGAAGGGCGAGCTGACCTCCATTATGAAAAGCATGGGGGCTCTTCCCGCAGCCGAACGGCCGGTGATTGGCGCCTTGGCCAACGATGTCAAGGAACAGTTGGAAGCGCTGATCGAATCGCGTCTCGAGCTAGTGCGGGCGCAGGATATCGAGCGACGCCTCAAGGAAGAGACGATCGATGTCACCTTGCCGGGCCGGACTTGCTTCGCCGGTTCCAAGCATCCGATCACCCTGGTCACCGAGGAAATCGTCGAGATCTTCTCGGCCCTGGGCTTCGGCGTCGCTGAGGGGCCCGAGGTGGAGAAGGATTTCTACAACTTCGAGGCGCTGAATATTCCCAAGGATCATCCCGCTCGGGACATGCAGGATACCTTCTACATCTCCGAAGACGTGGTGCTGCGCACCCATACCTCGCCCGTTCAGATCCGAACCATGCTCAAGCAGCCGCCGCCGGTGCGAGTCATTGCTCCGGGCACCGTCTATCGCCGCGATTCCGATATCACCCATTCGCCGATGTTCCATCAGATTGAAGGCTTTCTCGTTGACCGCCAGGTTTCGTTCGGCGACCTCAAAGGGATTCTCACCACCTTCATCAACCGTTTTTTCGGGGCCGGGGTCGGGGTGCGTTTCCGTCCCTCCTTTTTCCCCTTTACCGAACCGAGCGCCGAGGTCGACATTCAATGCGTCATCTGCGGCGGCAAGGGCTGCCGGGTCTGCAAGCAATCGGGCTGGCTGGAGATTCTCGGCAGCGGGATGATCGATCCCGAAGTCTTCAAATCCGTCCATTACGACCCCGAGGCCTACAGCGGTTTTGCCTTCGGCATGGGTCTGGAGCGGGTCGCTATGCTTAAATACGGGGTGAACGATCTGCGGCTCTTTTTCGAGAACGATATTCGTTTTTTGCGTCAGTTCTAAAAAATTTGCCGTTAATCGCTAAGTTGGTAAGGACTGGTTGATAAAGGACTTGAACAAATGATCGTTACCTATAACTGGCTCAAAGAATATGTCGATTTCGATTTCACCTCAGAGGAGCTCTCCCATCGCCTGACCATGGCCGGACTGGAAGTCGATGCCATGGAAAAGATCGGGGCCGATCTCGACACGGTCATCGTTGCCCGTCTGGCTGCCGTCGAGGCCCACCCCGAGGCGGATCGCCTGACCCTCTGTCAGGTGGAAACCGGCAAGGAAACCCTGCAGGTGGTCTGCGGCGCAAAAAACCATCGTGCCGGCGATCTGGTGGCCTTGGCCCAGGTTGGTTCGATTTTGCCCGGGGATTTCGCCATCAAGAAATCGAAAATTCGCGGCGTCGAATCGATGGGGATGCTCTGTTCGGAAAAAGAACTGGCTCTGGCCGAGGAAGCGGAAGGAATCATGATCCTGCCTGCGGGCCTGCCCTTGGGCCAGCCGGTCTTCGAGGCTTTGGGTCTCAAGGATGTGCGTTTTGAGTTGGGTCTGACCCCCAATCGTCCCGACTGCCTGAGCGTCGTTGGCGTTGCCCGGGAAGTTGCGGCCATGGCCGGCCGTCCCCTCAAGCGTCCGATCCCGGAAGTGAACGAGAAAGGCGCTCCCATCGAAGCGGAAACCTCGGTGACCATCGACGACCCTCAGCGCTGCCCGCGTTATGCTGCGCGCTTGATCAAGGGGGTCAAGATCGGCCCCTCGCCGGAGTGGATGGTACGACGTCTGGAATCCGTCGGTATGCGTTCCATCAACAACGTGGTCGACGTCACCAATTTCGTTCTACTCGAACTGGGGCATCCGCTGCATGCCTTCGATTTCAATCTGCTCCGCGAAGGGCGCATTGTCGTAAAACCGGCGGGGGAGGGGGAGCTTTTCACCACCCTCGACAGCCAGCCCAGGGAACTCAAAAGTTCCGACCTGACCATCTGCGACGGTGAGGGGGCTGTGGCTCTGGCCGGCATCATGGGGGGGGAGAATTCCGAGATCAAGCCCGAAACGACCGATGTGCTTCTGGAAAGCGCCTATTTCGATCCGACCACCATTCGCCGGACCAGCAAACGTCTGGGGATTCACACGGAATCCTCCCATCGCTTCGAACGCGGCGCCGATATCGACATGGTTCCCCTGGCTCTCGATCGGGCAGCGGCGCTGATCCAAGAGTTGGCCGGCGGCACCGTCGCTCGCGGCCGGATCGATGTCTATCCGCAAGTTTTACCGAAGATTTCCCTGCCCTTGACCGTTGCCCGCGTCAACGCCGTTCTTGGCCTGGAGCTTTCGGCAAAGACGGTCAAAGAACTTCTCGATTCCATCAGCTTTGTCACCCGGGTTGAGAATGATGGCGCCTTGACCGTCGAGGTTCCCTCCTTCCGTCCGGACGTGGAACGGGAAATCGACCTGATCGAAGAGATCGCCCGACTCAACGGTTACGACCGGATTCCGGTGACCATGCCGAGCGGCGCACTGGTCAGTCACCAGGATTCCCCCCATGTCGGGCTCGTGCGCCGGGTGCGGGACTATCTGGTGGGGGCCGGTTTTTCCGAGATGATCAATTACTCCTTCATCGCCGAAAGTGCCTGGGATCGTATCGGTCTTGCCGGCGACGATGTCCGACGTAAAACGGTAAAAGTCCTCAACCCGCTCACCGAGGAGCAGGCGGTCATGCGCACGTCGCTCGTTCCCAGCGTATTGACGAGCGTCGCCGGTAATCTTGCCTATCGCAACAGCGATCCCCGGGTTTTCGAACTGCGGCCGGTTTTTCAAGTAGTAGAGGGGCAGGAACTTCCCTACGAGTCTCTGCGCCTGACCGTCGCTCTCTGTGGCCGTCGTGCGCCGGAAGGTTGGGCGCAGGAGCGGGCCGACGTCGATTTTTACGACATCAAGGGCCTCGCTGAAGGAATTCTGGGGCTTTTCACGCTCCCCGCCTTGGCTTGGGAAACTGATTCCCGTGAGCCTTTCCTGCATCCGGGAAAATCCTGCGCCCTGCGCTGCGGCAAAGAACTGCTCGGCACCCTGGGGGAGGTTCATCCCCGGATCCTGCGGGAGTTCGATATCGACGAAATGGTCTATCTGCTTGATCTCGACCTGACCACGCTCTTTCAGCAGACCCTGGGGCATCCTGGCTTCCGTCCGCTCTCCCGCTACCCCGATGTCTGCCGTGACAGTGCCCTCTTGGTTGATGAGGAGATTCCGGCCGCACGGGTTTTGTCGACCCTGGGAGAAATCAAGAACAAGAGTATCGAGGAGATTACCCTCTTCGACGTCTACCGTGGTGCGGGGGTCCCGGCGGGGAAGAAGAGCCTGGCCATTCGCGTGCGGTATCGGTCCCTCGAAAAAACCTTGACCGACGAGGAAATACAGGGTATCCACGGCAAGCTTATTCGTACTCTGGAGAAAAACCTCGGCGCCGAGATCCGCTGAAAAAAGCGGTTGCTTAGCCCCTGAGGCTGTGTTATAAAAGTCCGTAAATTCAAGGACCTGTGTAAATTTTTACGCGGAGGAGTTATGACCAAGGCGGATCTGATAGAAAACGTGTACCTCAAAACCGGCTTCTCCAAGAAGGAATCCGCTGACATTGTCGAAATGGTGTTCGACATCATGAAATCCAATCTTGAAGAGGGTGAAAAGATCAAAATCGCCGGTTTTGGCAACTTTGTTGTTAAAGAAAAGGCCACCCGTCGTGGGCGTAATCCGCAGACGGGGGATGAAATTGAAATTACCTCTCGGCGCATTCTCACCTTTAAACCCAGCCAGGTTCTGAAGGCTTCCATCAACAACGAGGGGTAACATCACCACGTGATGCCATGACCGCCGAAATTCCCGACAAGCTGTACTTCAAAATCGGTGAAGTTGCCGAAATCACGGGGATCAAGGCCCATGTCCTACGTTATTGGGAAGCGGAATTTCCGGTATTCTCCCCCCAGAAAAGCCGATCCAACCAGCGTCTTTACCGGCGCCGGGATATTGAGACGGCGCTGCTGATCAAAGATCTTCTCCACCGCCAACGTCTGACTATTGCCGGTGCCAAGAAAATTCTGAACAGAAAGACCGCCGGGGGAGGGGACGCCCCTCCTCCGGTCCAGTCCGCAAAAAACCGCCGGATTATCGACGAAATTCGCCGTGATCTGGAACGTCTGCGCGATTCGCTTTCCAGTACTCCCGACTCTCATTAGTTTCCCCCTCTGCGAGGTATGCTTGCGGATTCTTGTGACGAACGACGATGGGATTCAATCCCCCGGGATTCTTGCCCTCGCCGAACAACTCTCCACGATCGGCGAGATTACCGTCGTCGCTCCCGACCGGGAGCGGAGTGCGGTCGGACATTCCCTGACCCTGCATTCACCCCTGCGCGCCGAGGAGGTCCGGCCCGGTTTTTTCGCCGTGGACGGAACCCCGACGGACTGTATTCACCTGGGAATTCACGGTCTTCTGGAAAAACGTCCGGATCTGGTCGTTTCCGGTATCAACAAAGGGGGTAATCTGGGGGATGATATCACCTATTCCGGGACGGTCTCCGCTGCCATGGAAGCCACGTTGATGGGTGTGCCCGCCTTCGCCGTCTCTCTTGCCGGGGATTCCTTCCGCTACGAGGATTTTCAGGGGGCTGCCGCCTTTTCCGCCCGTCTGGCCGAGATTATGCAAAAGCAAACCCTCCCCGCAGATACCTTTTTGAACATCAACGTGCCCGTTCCCGATTATCGGGGAGTCTGGGTCACCCGCCAGGGAAAACGCATCTACGAGGATGTGATTGTCGAGAAGCTGGATCCCCGCGGCCGAAAATATTACTGGATCGGTGGCGGCGAACTGGGGTTTCACAATATCGAAGGGACGGATTTCCATGCCATCGGCGCCGGGTACGTTTCCATCACCCCCTTGCATCTCGACCTGACCAACTATCGCTCGTTTCAGACTCTTGCTTCCTGGAATCTCGAAACGATGATGTCCTTGGGCGAGTCAGGAGAAGGGGAGGCATGAGCGATTATTCCATCGCCCGGCGCAATATGGTCGACCGGCAACTCAAGGCGCGAGGGATCAAGGATCCCCGGGTTCTTGCCGCCGTTGGCCAGATTCCCCGCCACCTTTTTGTCGAGGATGCCTTCGCGAGTCAGGCCTACGGTGATTTTCCCCTGCCCATCGGCGAGAAACAGACCATTTCCCAGCCCTACATGGTCGGTCTGATGAGTGAGGCCCTGCTCTTGACTGGAAAAGAGAAGGTGCTGGAAATCGGCACCGGCTCGGGTTATCAGGCGGCGGTATTGGCGAAACTCGCGGGCCGGGTTTTTTCCGTCGAACGGATTCCGGCCCTGGCCCGCCGTGCCCGGCGGATTCTTGACGGTATCGGCTGCGGTTCGGTGAACATCAAGGTGACCGACGGTACCTTGGGTTGGGAGGAAGAAGCGCCTTTCGACGCCATTGTCGTAACCGCCGGCGCCCCGAGTGTTCCCGACTGTTATCTGCGTCAGTTGGCCATCGGCGGGCGACTGGTCATTCCCGTCGGAGACATGGGGGTGCAGGTGCTCAAACGCATCACCCGTGTCGGCGAAAACAACTTTTCCGAAGAACAACTGGTCGACTGCCGTTTTGTTCCGCTTCTGGGGAAACTCGGCTGGCGCGAGGAAGCCTGAATTTCATGAAAATGATTCGTCGTCTTTACGACTGGGTTCTGCATTGGGCGGCAACCCCCTATGGAACCCTGGCCCTCTTCTGCCTGGCCTTTGCCGAAAGTTCCTTTTTCCCCATCCCTCCCGACGTGCTCCTTCTCGCCCTGTGTATCGCCACGCCGCGCCACTCCTTCCGCTATGCCTTGCTCACCGCCGTCGGCTCGGTCTTGGGGGGAATGCTTGGCTACGGCATCGGTCACAGCCTTTGGGGGGCGGTCTCCGATTATTTCTTTCGCTATGTTCCGGGATTTACCGAGGCGATTTTTGCCACAGTCCAAGAGCTCTTCGTTTCCTACGATTTTTGGGCGATCTTTACCGCGGGCTTTACCCCTATCCCCTACAAGGTCTTCACCATCGGCGCCGGGGTTTTTGAAATCAACTTCCCTGTCTTTGTGTTAGCGTCGGTCATCGGCCGCAGCTTGCGTTTTTTTCTCGTCGCCGCTCTGATTTACCGTTTTGGTCCGGCGGTGCGTAATTTCATCGAAAAATATTTCAACCTGCTCACCCTGATCTTCATGGTCCTGCTCATCGGTGGTTTTCTCGTCATCAAATACGTTTTCTGAGATCCGCCGTGCTTCTCTTTCTCCCGCCTCAGGTTGACGATCGGCACCAGATTCCGCTACCTTGACGGTAGTCCCTGTTTTTCTGGAGCATCATGCCGATTCGCGCGTTCATTCTCGTTCTGATTTTTTCTCTTTTGGCCGGCTGTGCTTCCCGCAAGGGGGTTTATCACACGGTCAAACAGGGGCAGACCCTCTATCGCATCAGTCAGACCTACGGCGTCGATCCTACCCAACTGGCACGGGTCAACGGCGTTTCCGACCCGACCCGATTGCGGGTGGGACAGCGTCTCTACATTCCTCAAGCTTCCCGTGTGCAGACCGTCCCGAAGACGATCAAGGCTGCCAAGTCGGAATCAGCTGTCGCGAAGCTGCAGCCTAAAGTCCCGCCACGATCCGTTTCCCCGGTCAAAACCTCCTCCCCGGCTAAATCTAAACCGGCGCCACCGCCCAAATCTCCCACCAAGGGGCTCTTCGCCTATCCCGTCAAGGGGAAGATCGTCAAGCATTTCGGCGAGCGGGCGGGAAACATCAACCGTGGGGTGGAATTTGCCGTCCCGCGCGGGACGACCGTGATGGCTGCGGCGAAGGGGCGGGTAATTTACAGCGGCAACGGCATCAAAGGCTATGGCCATCTCATCATCATCAAACATCGCGACTCTTATTACACCGTCTATGGCTATAACGAACAAAATCTCGTCGCCAACGGTGTTGACGTGGTTCGGGGCCAGCGCATCGCTCTCAGTGGCGTGCCGCCCAGCGGCGGTCAGGCGCGACTGCATTTTGAGATCCGTATCGGCAAGGAAGCGGTAAACCCTATTTTTTACTTGCCTTAATAGACTCTCTTTCATAGACTTTCATGAATTTAATGGCTTTTTCCTGGTGGAGGCACGTCTAAAATGAATGACCAGTACAAATTCGAGGAGGAACCGGAAGCTGACTTGTCCGAGGAGTCCGAAGGCGATCTGATCGAAGCTGAGGTCGACGAAGATGAAGAGGTGGAGGAGGAAATCCCCGAGAAGCCGGAGGAAGAACATTCGGACGATGCCATCAAGCTCTATCTGAAGGAAATCCAGAAAACCACGCTACTCACCGCCGAGGACGAAAGGGCGCTGGCCGCCCGGATCAGTCAGGGGGATGAGCAGGCTCGCAACCGCATGATCGAAAGCAACCTGCGCCTGGTTGTTAAAATCGCCAAGCGCTACATGAATCGCGGACTGCCTTTTCTCGACCTGATCGAAGAGGGTAATCTCGGCTTGATCAAAGCGGTCGAACGTTTCAAACTCAGCAAGGAATGTCGTTTTTCTACCTACGCGACCTGGTGGATTCGACAATCGATCGAGCGTGCCCTGGTCAATCAAAGCCGCACCATTCGTCTGCCGGTGCATGTCTCCGACGACATCAACAAGCTCATCAAAATCAGCCGGGAACTGGTTCATAAATACAATCGCGAACCCCACGTGAATGAAGTCGCCGAAGCGATGGGGGTGGAAAACGCCTATGTCCGTCGGCTGATGGTTCTGGTCAAAAAGACCTATTCCATCGAACATCCCATGGGCGAGAACAACGATTACAGCCTCATGGATACCATCGAGGATCCGACGGCGGTCGATCCTTCGGGATTGATCGAAGATTTGAACAAGTACGCTCTGGTCAGCAGCTGGCTCGAAGGTTTGAGTGAAAATGAGCGGGAAATCCTGACCCTGCGTTTCGGACTTGACGACCGCGATCCGCAAACACTCGATACTATCGGTCGCAGCTTTGGCGTCACCCGCGAACGAATCCGTCAGATCGAGGCGAAATGTCTCGAAAAGCTCAAGAAAATTCGCCTGGAGCACCAGGCTGCGGGACGATTTTCGCCACCGGAGGCCTGAGGTTGCATGACCATTATCCCACCCTCGCACGAAGGACTCGACCCCGTGGAAGATCTGAAAAAAATCATTCGCGATATCCCTGACTTTCCTAAAAAGGGGATTATTTTCAAAGATATAACGACCCTGCTGGCAGACCCGAAGAGTTTTAACCGGATGATCGACCTGATCGCCCATCGCTACATCGGCGCCAAAATCGACCAGATCGTCGGGGTCGAGGCGCGCGGCTTTCTGCTTGGAGCGGCCCTGGCGTACAAGCTCGGCACCGGTATCACCCTCGTGCGCAAGCCGGGCAAACTCCCCTATAAAACCCTGCAGAAAACCTATCAACTCGAATACGGCGCCGACACCCTGGAAATCCACCAGGATGCTTTCAAACCCGGTGATCGGGTGGTGGTCGCCGATGATCTGCTGGCGACGGGCGGTACCATGGCCGCCGTTGTCGAACTGATACAGGAACTGGGGGCCGAGGTGGTGGAATGCGCCTTTATGGCCGAACTGGAATTTCTTGAAGGGCGCAAACGGCTACCGCAAGAAAAGGTCTTCAGCCTGCTCAAGTTCTGATGGGCGGCCTGGGGGTTGCAAATCGCTATTCACTGGGTTATAAATAAGCCCCTTTTCGGCCCCGTAGCTCAGCTGGATAGAGCAACCGCCTCCTAAGCGGTAGGTCGTGCGTTCGAATCGCGCCGGGGCCGCCATAAAATCAACAGGTTACGGATTCTAATCCGTGGCCTGTTTTTGCTTGGGGTAACATTCGGGTATACTTTTCAAAAAAATTGTCGATCTTTGGGAGTAATCATGTCTCTCCTCAGGTTTATAGGTTCGATTTTTCTGCTTTTTGTTCTCGCTCAAGGGGTCTGGGCGGTGACTGGCGAGGTGCGGGTCATTGAACTCAAGCATCGTCAGGCCGAGGAGTTGCTGCCTGTCCTTGAATCCATGCTGGGGAGTGGCGGAGCGGTGAGCGCCCTGGATAACCGGCTGATTGTACGGGCACCGACCAAGGATATGACCGCGGTGGAAAAACTCGTCGTACAATTGGATAACCCCCGCGTGATGCTGCGCATCGCCGTGCGTCAGGAGCAGTCGAGTGCCGCCATTGGGCGAGGGGGCGGCTCCCTCCTTTCGACCTCCCCCGGCAGAGTCGGGATCGAAGTGGGGAGTCGGATCCTCGGTAACCGCAACCAGAGTACGGAGCAGTTCGTACAGGTGCTGGATGGCGAAACGGCGTTGATCGAGGTCGGGCAACGGCGGCCCTATGCCCGTATCCGCGCCTATGTCGGCGGGCACCGGCGCGGGCTGGTCGAAGTGACGGACTTCCAGGATCTGGCCGAGGGTTTTCTGGTGCGGCCGAATCTGCAAGGGGAGGGGGTCGTTCTCGATATTTCCCCCTATCAGTCGACGCCGACCGACAGCGGCGCCATCGATTTCTCGCAGCTGACTACGCGGGTGGAAGCCCCCTTCGATGAGTGGATCGATCTCGGCGGTCATCTTGAAGGGCATTCCGTCGGCGACAACGGCGACAACGTCCTGCGGGCAGGCGGCGATCAGCGTCATCTGTGGATCAAAATCAGTCGTTAAGGAGATTGTCATGGCAGTTGTCGAAGTCAGTGTCACGCCCCTGGGTACGGCCGGAGCCGGCGTTTCGGAATTTGTCGCCGGCTGTCTGCGTCTGGTCGAGAAGAGCGGTCTCAATTATCAGTTGACCCCCATGGGAACGATCATCGAGGGGGATCTGGACAAGATTTTTTTGTTGCTGCGGCAAATGCATGAATCTCCTTTCGCTGCCGGTGCCGGCCGGGTATCGACCTTGATCAAAATCGATGATCGCCGGGATCGGGAAGAACACTCCATGGCCAAAAAGATGCGATCGGTGACCGGCAAGTTGAAGGGGGATTAACCGGCCACTCATCTTCCCGGGAAAGTCACCGTTGTCGGATGAATTAGTTCTCTTTTCCCCTTGACAGCAAGCGGGCGTTTTTGATATTAATGCCGGGCCTTAAGCAGGCACCTGTTTAAAATTTCGGCCCCGTCGCCAAGTGGTAAGGCAGAGGTCTGCAAAACCTCCATCACCCGTTCAAATCGGGTCGGGGCCTCCATCATCAGTAAAAGAGCCGGTCCTTATGGGTCGGCTTTTTTCGTTTCGGACGGTGCCCATGTCGCTGCTCGCTCCTCAGGTCCTTCTTCTCTTCGCCTTAACCGGTTCGCTGGCCGGTCTGCTCGCCGGTCTGCTCGGCATCGGCGGCGGCATCATCCTGGTTCCCCTGTTCCTCTGGGCCTTTGAAGCGGTAAACCTCCCCTCCGAGATTGTTGTTCATGCCGCTTTCGCCACCAGTCTTTGCGTCATCATCCCGTCCGCTATCAGCAGCACCCTGGGCCATCGCCGACGGGGCAACGTCCAGTGGCGGCAGGTCATGCGCATGGCCGTCGGCGGCATTTGCGGGGCCCTCCTTGGCGCCGCTTTTGCTGCCTCTTTGTCCGGGGACTGGCTGAAGGGACTCTTTGGGGGGATGCAGATTCTCGCGGCGGGAAAGATGTTCTTTTCCGATCCCCGACTTCCCCCCGAGGAATCGGACTTCCGTCCCTGGGGGCGCCTGCTCCTGATCGGCCTGATCGGCGGGCTCTTTTCCGCCTTTTTCGGGGCTGGCGGCGGCTTTATCGTGGTGCCGCTAATGCTCATGTGGCTGCGCATGCCGATGCATCTGGCGGTGGGGAATTCCAGCGCCCTGATCGTCATTTCAGCGATTTTCGGGGTGCTCTCCTACATCTATCACGGCTGGAACCACCCGCTGTTGCCTCCGCATTCCTTCGGCTATGTAAATCTTCTTGCCGCCGGACTGGTTATCCCATTCACCATGATCTTCGCCCGCCTCGGCGTTCGCTTTGCCGGACGTTTCAGCCACGCTAAACTCGTTAGGATATTCGCGCTGATGCTGCTGGTGATCGGCACGCGTATGATCATCGCGACCCTTGGCTTCTGACCTGGAGAGGTGCATCCATGAATCGACGTCCTGCCGTGGCCGGCCAGTTTTATCCCGCTGACGCCCATTCCCTGCGACACCTGATTCAAAGCTACTGCCCCGTTGTTGATGCGAAAATCGCGGCGCTGGGGGTCATGGTGCCCCATGCCGGGTATGTCTATTCGGGGGCGATTGCCGGTGCCGCTTTCGCTCGGGTACAGATTCCCTCGAAGGTCATCCTCCTCGGTCCCAACCATCATGGCCTGGGAGCGCGCGCGGCCCTGTTTCCCGCAGGCAACTGGCAGACGCCCTTGGGCTCCGTCGCCATCGACGAGGATCTTGCCAGGGAGCTTTTGGCGGACTGTTCGTTCCTGGCGGCGGATCCCCGGGCGCACCTGGCGGAGCATTCGCTGGAGGTACAACTTCCCTTTCTGCAGGTGCTGGCGCCCGAGTGCCGGATCGTCCCCTTATGTCTGGGGCACCTTTCCCTTGAAAAACTGCTTGAACTCGGCGCCGCCCTGGCCCGGGTTATGGCGGCGCATTCCGGCGAGGTGCTGATGGTCGCCAGTTCCGACATGACCCATTACGAACCGGGGACCGTTGCCCGGGAAAAGGACGAACGTGCCTTGCAGCGGATTCTCGCTCTCGATCCCGAAGGTCTCTATCGTACGGTTCGGGATGGGCGCATCAGCATGTGTGGGGTGTTGCCGACGGTGGCGATGCTGGAAGCGGCCCGCCTTGCCGGAGCGAGCCGGGCGGACATGGTCCGCTACGGCAATTCGGGCGACATTACCGGTGATCAGTCCGCGGTTGTCGGCTACGCCGGCGTGGTCCTGTCCTGACCCGGCAATCCCCCATGCCCCTTGTCAATCCCCAGGGGATGCAGTATAAATCGGGCTCGCTTACGGCGGGCTCGAATTTTTCACCCTTTTTACGCGCCGAAACCACAGGAGAGTTTGATGTCGGATTTACGTCTTCGTTTCGCCCCCAGCCCTACCGGCTATCTGCATATCGGCGGCGCCCGCACGGCGCTTTTTAATTACCTGCTGGCGAAAAAAGAGCAGGGCACCTTCATCCTCAGGATCGAGGATACGGACGTGGCTCGTTCCACCCAGGAGTCGGTCGATGCCATCCTTCAGGCCATGACCTGGCTGGGCTTGAGTTACGACAAAGGGCCCTATTACCAGTCCGATCGCTTCGATCTTTATAAAGCGAAGGTGCAAGAACTGCTCGATAAAGGCTTGGCCTACCGCTGTTATTGCACCCAGGAAGAGCTCGATGCCAAGCGCGAAGCGGCCATGAAGAGCGGCGGCAAGCCCAAGTATGACGGGACCTGTCGTGAGCGGAAGCAGCCGCCAGCAGCGGATGCCCCCTTTGTGGTCCGTTTCAAATCCCCGCAGGAGGGGGAGATTACCTTCGTCGATCGCATCAAGGGGCCGATCACCTTCCGCAACGAAGAGCTCGACGACATCATCATCCAGCGCAGCGACGGCACCCCGACCTACAATTTCGTGGTGGTGGTCGATGATGCGGAAATGGGGGTCAACCTGATCATTCGCGGCGACGACCATGTGAACAATACCCCCAGGCAGATTCCCATGTATACTGCCCTTGGCTATCCGATTCCCGAGTTTGCCCATGTGCCGATGATTCTCGGTGCCGACAAAAGCCGCCTCTCCAAGCGCCACGGCGCGACCTCGGTGATGGCCTACCAGGAGCAGGGCTATCTCCCCGAAGCGCTGGTCAACTATCTGGCGCGCCTGGGCTGGTCCCACGGGGATCAGGAGATCTTCTCCATGGATGAATTGATCGAAAAGTTCGCCCTCGAACAGGTCGGACGGGCAGCTGGGGTCTTTAATCCCGAAAAGCTGCTTTGGCTCAACGCCCACTACATCAAAACCGGCGACCCCGTCCGGTTGGCGACACTGCTCACCGAATTTCTCGCCAAACAGGGGCTTTCCACCGAGGCAGGTCCGGATTTGCCGGCGGTGGTGAAAACCTTGCAGGAACGGGCGCGAACCCTGGTGGAGATGGCCGAAGGTGCGGCCTTTTATTATCGGTCGGAGGTGGAGTTCGACGCCGAAGCGGCGGCCAAGTTCCTTACCGCCGACAAGAGAATACCGTTCGAGGCGTTGATTCGCCATTTAGAGGCCTGTACCGACTGGTCCCATGACGGTATTGTCGCTGCTTTTCAAAACGTCATGGACGAAACCGGGCTCAAGCTCGGTAAATTTGGCCCCTCGGTGCGCGTCGCATTGGTCGGCTGCACAACCAGTCCCGGAATCCACGAAGTCGTCGAAGTGCTGGGTCAGACACGTACTCTGGTGCGATTGCGCCGCGCCCTCGAACTGCTGAATTGATCGACTGACGGTCGCGAACAGCCGCTGCAAATGGCTGTTCGCGATTTCACTCTGATTTATGCAACATCTCGTTTTTAAGTGTATTTTTTGTGCATGACCGGCCCCTGGAAAAGGTCAAAAAAAATTCTATTGACAATGTCATTAGAAGTGGTAATTTCCATCCGCTTTCGCAAATTACCTACCATTTTTGACTTTTTTATCGGACGATGATCAACAACGGACTCCTGCGAAAATTTTTCGCGATAGCACTCTTATTCACCATCGTTGGCATGCGCCTGAGTAGCGTGAGCTACGATGGTTTTGTCGTCCCCGTGCAGGATGTTATAGCCAAGGTTGCGGTCATGCTCGATGGCGACACCAAGCCGCAAGCCGCCCATTGTAAAGTCAAGGGGCAGGGGATGGATCTCCCCGTTCCTTGTGCCAATTTTGTCCTGACGGAAAGACTTCAGGTGTCGCGCCTGTCTTATCCTTCCATGCCGAAACTTATCTTGCCTGAAGGTCACACGACCATCTTCATACCTCCTGCCTAGCCCTTTTGGTCCGGCTCCGGGCCCCTATCCTCAAAATATCTCTCTTTCATGACAGACGCCCTTGTCACGGGCTTTTCTGTTTAATATTGCGCTTGTTTTTTCACTCCGTCCGCGTGTGCGGCGGTTCAATCAACCTACACTGGAAAGGTAACAAAGCAATGCAAAAGAATGTCTTCTGCTGGGCCATGATGATCGTTTGTTGTGCTGTCTCCTTCGGTTGCGCCAAGAAAACCCAGGTCGCCGAAAACCTCGAAGCTCCCACTGCCGTCGCTGCTCCCGTTGCTTCGGCTCCGGTGGACAATTCGGGCCGTCAATCCTCGGCGAGCGACCTGCGTGTCGGCAATGACCAGATGGGGATGAAAACCATTAACTTCGAGTTTGACAGCTATGTCCTCTCCGAAGGTTCCAAGGCCATTCTTCAGCAGAACGCTCAATGGATGAAGGCCAACCCCAGCGCCAACATCGTTATCGAAGGTCACTGCGATGAGCGTGGTTCCGACGAGTACAATATGGCCCTGGGCGAGAACCGTGCCCGTGCCGCCAGCAACTACCTGGTCTCTCTTGGCGTTGCTCCGGAAAGCCTGCGTATCGTCAGCTACGGCGAGGAAAAGCCGGTGGCCTTTGGCTCGAACGAAGCCGCCTGGTCCCAGAACCGCCGCGCCGAATTCAAGTAATTCGTCGGAAAATCGGTCTCGAACGCAAAAACGCCCGGTGGATTTCCACCGGGCGTTTTTGCGTTGTTACTTTTTCAATCAGCCAAGAATCTGTTTGAGATCTTCCTCGGCCGTGGTGATGGGGCCGATGTTGAAGTTTTCGACCAGGAAGTTGAGCACGTTCGGGGTAATGAAGGCCGGTAGCGACGGTCCCAGTTTGATGTTCTTGATTCCGAGGTGGAGCAGGGTCAGGAGGATGGCGACCGCTTTCTGCTCGTACCAGGAGAGGATCATCGACAGGGGCAGATCGTTGACCCCGCAGTTGAAGGCTTTCGACAGAGCGACGGCGATCTGGATGGCGCTGTAGGCGTCGTTGCACTGACCGACATCGAGCAGGCGGGGGATGCCGCCGATATCGCCGAAGTCGAGCTTGTTGAAGCGGTATTTACCGCAGGCCAGGGTCAGGATGACCGTATCCTTGGGCGCTTTTTCGGCGAACTCGGTATAGTAGTTGCGGCCCGATTTGGCGCCGTCGCAGCCGCCGATCAGGAAGAAGTGTTTGATCTGTCCGGCCTTGACCGCGTCGATGACCTTGTCGGCGACGCCGAGCACGGCGTTATGGCCGAAACCGGTGAGAATCTCCTTACCCGGAGCCTCGGGGAAGCCGTCGCATTCCAGAGCCTTGTTGATGACCGCCGAGAAATCCCAGCCTTCGACGTGCTTGACGTCGGGCCACTGAACCAGTCCCCAGGTGAAGAGGCGGTCTTTATAGCTGTCCGCCGGACGCTGGATGCAGTTGGTATTGAAGATGATCGCGCCGGGGAAGTCGACGAATTCCTTGGCCTGATCCTGCCAGGCGCCGCCGAAGTTGCCGACCAGGTGCGGATATTTCTTCAGCCCGGGATAGCCGTGGGCGGGGAGCATCTCGCCATGGGTGTAGATATTGATCCCTTTGCCCTCGGTCTGCTTGAGCAGTGTTTCAAGCATTTTCAGATCGTGGCCGGTGACCAGGATCGCCTTTCCGGCTTTGGTGCCGAGTTGAACCGGAGTCGGAACCGGATGTCCGTAGGCGTCGGTGTGAGCCTTGTTCAGCAGCTCCATGGTGACCAGGTTGATGCGGCCGCACTCCATGGCGAGAGTAACGAAGTCCATCAGCCCGAGATTGTTGTCGAGGGTGGCGGCGAGGGCCTTGTGGGTGAAGGCGTAGATCTCGTCGTTCTCGGCGCCGAGAATCAGGGCATGGTCGGCGTAGGCCGCATAGCCCTTCATGCCGTAAATGAGGGTTTCCTGCATCGACTTGACGTCGGGATCGATTTCCACGCTCTTGACGCCATGCGCTTCGCCCTGTTGGATCAGTTCATCCGTGGTGGAAGCAGGCTGCCACTGCGCCGCCTCGGGGATGGCGCCGGTTACGGAACCGGCCAGATTCTTGGCCTTGGTCAGCATGGTGCCACACTTGCGCAAAATCTTGGCGATGGCTTCGGGATCGAAATCGACGTTGGTGACGGTGGTGAAGAGCCCTTCGATCATGAAGCGGTCGACTTCCGCGTCTTTCTTGCCGGCCTTGCGCGCTTCATTGGCCCAGAAGGCGACGCCCTTGAGGCCGAAAATCAGCAGGTCCTGCAAGGCCGCGACATCCGGCTTCTTGCCACAGACGCCGATTTTGGTGCAGCCGCCGTTGGCGGCCTGCTCGCATTGGTAACAAAACATGGGGATGTTCCTTTCGGTGGTGGTTGAGGTTGTGTTCTTGTTCGATAAGCCGAGCCAGTCGAGAATACCCATGGTGTTCGCTCCTTGGTGTCGAGGGTTGAAAATAAGATTAAAATTCGCGAATATGGCGTTGTTGCGTGTATAATCTTCGCGTTAGCCGTGATGAAGTGTACATTAACAAAGACCTTGCGCAACCCCCTTGACTGAAGTCAAAAAGCATTTTTTTATTCAAGGATTTTTCATGCCCCAATTCTGGTTGATGAAATCGGAACCCAACTGCTTTTCTTTCGATGATCTGCTGCGCTCTCCTGAGCGGACGAGCCCCTGGGATGGCGTCCGCAACTATCAGGCCCGCAATTTTCTGCGCGACGAGATCCATGTCGGCGATGGCGTGCTCTTCTACCACAGCAATGTTCCCGCGCCGGCCATCGTCGGAGTGGCGAAAGTGGTTCGCGCGGGCTATCCCGATCATACCGCCCGCGATCCCGACAGCGATCATTTCGACCCTCGCGCCACCGTCGATAATCCCATCTGGTACATGGTCGATGTGCAGGCCCTTATGGCTTTTCCTCAGCCGGTCTCCCGAGAGACGATGAAGGCGCACCCGCTCTTATCCGACATGGCTGTCCTCAAGCGGGGTAACCGCCTCTCGGTTCTTCCCGTCGACCCCCGTCACTGGCCCGTACTTTTTGAACTGGGTGGAATTTCACCCGCCCGGATCAATGAATTGCTCATATCTACTGGAGGAGAGGATGACTCGTCGCGGTAAATGGTGGGGGATATTCGTTATTGTTCTGGTGCTTCTAGCCGTCGGCTTGACGCTGTTGGCCAAAACCCTGATCACCCCGGAAAGGATCAAGGCCCATCTGCTGCCCTTGGCGAAAGAGGCGCTCGCTCGCGAGGTGACGCTGGGTGATGTGAAAATCGGACTGTTCAGCGGCATTCGTCTCGACGACCTGGTGATTTTTGAGAAGGCTGGCGACGAGCCGCTGATCCGGGCCGACCAGGCGGTTTTGCGCTACCAGTTCTGGCCTCTGCTGCAAGGGCAGGTGGTGGTTGATGAAGTGCGCCTGGAAAATCCCCGCATTACCCTGATTCGGCTTGCCGACGGCAGCTTCAATATTTCCGATTGGTTGCAGACGACTGACGATTCCGATGCGGCTGTGGAGCCATCGCCCTCGCCGGTTTCCGCCGACCGGGATGAAGGACAGGCGATCGACCTGCTTGTTTCCAGACTGGCGGTCGGCGGTGGCGAAATGTCTTTCGTTGACTATCAGATCAACGCTCAGGCGCCTTACCGCTATCAGATCGACAACCTGAACGTCGAAGCCACAGATATCTCCCTGGAACAGGCATTTCCCTTTTCTGTCAAAGCCCGCCTCAACGGCGCGGAGTTCTCCGTCGATGGAAAGCTGAACCCGAAAGACCGCGCGGGGCAAGCGGCCATCCAACTCAGCGACCTCGATCTGACCGCATTTCTTCCCTATTTTCGCGAGCATCTGCCCGGACATCTCGGCTCACTCAAGCTCGATCTCACGTTGTCTGTCGCCGCGCAGGAGCAGAGCCTGTCCAGCAGCGGCAACTTGACCTTGCGCGATATCGCCGTCAACCTCAACGCCCTGCCTAAAGCGCCGATCGCCCAAGCCCGTCTGGCGGTCGATTACGATCTCCTTTATGAAACCTCCGCCGGAATACTCGCGGTCAACCGTATGCGTGTCGACCTCAACGGCATCCCTCTCGATCTGCAAGGGGAATTGACCGGGCTCGACAAGAAGACACCGCAGGCTGATTTGCAGTTAAGCCTGACCGATCTGGAATTGCGTTCGGCCCTAAATGCCCTTCCCGCCGGGCTCGTTTCCTCTCTGCAGGCGTTCGATCCGGCAGGCTTTGTGACCGCGCGTGTGGAACTCGCCGGCCCCGTCGACAATCCCCAGGGCCTTTTGCAAAGAGGGGATTTTCAGTTGACCAACCTTCAGGGGGCGGCCGCCGGGCTGCGTCCAGTGTTGAACGGTCGTCTTCAGTTGCAAGGGCAGGAGCTGACGGCGGAAAAGCTTCAGCTTGCCCTGGGCGAGGATTCGGCCCTCATCGATCTGCAGATCCCCGACATTTTTGCCGAGACGATCGCCATCACCAGCTCGGTAACCGCCGACCGCTTCCGGGTCGATCCCTTACTGGAAACAAAGAAGCCCGCTGAAGCCGAAGTGAGCAAGGCTTCCCCCCCCGACTCTCCGCCGGCGCAGGTCTCCCAAGAGGTTGGCCCCTTCGATCTGCCGATCAAGGCTGATGGAGAAATGCGCATCAAGCAGGCCATCTATCAAGGGATGCCGATCGACAACCTGCTGCTGCTCTATCGTCTGGACAAAAACCTGCTGACTGTCGAAACGCTCTCCGGCCAGGTCGCGGGCGGTACTTTCAAACAATCGGGAACCGTCGATTTGAGCCGCAAGGGGCTGGCCTATCAAGGGCGCGTCGAGTTGAGCAGCCTGGCTCTTGACACCCTGACCAGGCTTTTTGCCCCCCGGGCCCAGGGGACGGTGCTGGGCGCGCTCTCCCTCGCTACAGACTTCCAGGGTCGCGGGACCCAGGCCGCGACCCTGCGCGAACATCTCACCGCCGAAGGTGATTTTTCCTTCGTCAACGGTCGCCTGACCGCCTCCCCTTTGACTCAAGGCTTTGCCGATCTTCTGCGTCTCGCTGAACTGAAGGACCTTTCGTTCAAGGACGGTTCCGGAAATTACCGGATTCGCCAGGGGCAACTGCACCTCAACGGAAAGATGAGCGGGCAGGATTTGCACCTGACTCCAACCGGCACGATTGGTCTGGACGGCGGACTTAATCTCGACCTGGCCGCGCGACTCTCCCCCCATCTCAGCGCCAAACTGGATAAGAAAGGGAAGGTTGCAGGCTACTTCAGTGATGAGCAGGGCTGGACGCGTATTCCGTTGACCTTGGGGGGAACGCTGGAGCGGCCCCGCTTCGTTTTCGATTCGAGAGCGCTCAAGGAGCAGGCGGGAGAAGAATTGCGGCAAAAACTCGAAGAGAAGGTTATGGAGAAACTGGACCCCTCGGGAACCTCCGGGGAGAAGCTTGAACCAGCGAAACAACTGATGAAGGACGCCCTTCAAGGATTGTTCGGCCGATAACAAGGCGCGGATGAAAAACGTCCACCGGCGGCGTTACCGCTGAGTATTTAGAGATGTAACAAGGGGTTTTCTAAGACAAGGGGGGGACAGAAACGTGACGGAACAAGAAGGAGTCATCAAGTATCATCTTTCCCACCAACCGGAGGCCCCGGTTGCTCCGGAAGCCGTCGCCGATCTCATCGCCTGGCGCCGAATTCTGCACCGCCTTGATCTGATCGGTGAAGACCCGAAACGGTACGGCGGCTTCGGCTTCGGTAATCTGAGCGTACGGCTACCCGCTACGGGCGGCGCACGCTATCCCTTTCTCATCAGCGGCACCCAGACCGGGGCCCTGCCGGAACTGGGGCCCGAGCATTTCGCCACCGTGACCGACTGGATCCCTCACGAGAATCGGATCCTCTCTAAAGGCCCCATTCAGCCTTCTTCCGAGGCGATGACCCATGCCGGCATTTACGCCCTCGATCAGCGCACTCGGGCGGTCATTCATGTCCATTCCCCTCATATCTGGCAGGCCGCCCGCTGGTTGGGATTGCCTCAGACCCCGGCGGTTGCCGATTACGGGTCGCCGACCATGGCCCAGGCGGTCCGTGATCTGCTGGCCCAGCGCGAAAACCGTCGCCGTCGGGTCTTTGTCATGCTCGGGCATGAGGATGGTGTCGTCGCCTTCGGGCCCTCCCTTTCCCAGGCCGGATGTGCCCTGTTGACCGTTCTGGCCGAGGCTTATCGACCCTTCTGAACGGATGGGGACGGCGAGTTTTTGCACTATACATAAATTCTTTTTAGTGTATTTTAGCTAAGCCGATCCGGTTCTTCGATCAGGGTTTTCCCTTCCGGATTCCGATCCATTCGCTTCGTTCACCCCCCTCTGGAATCTCCGATGTTTCTTGAACAGTCACTCCCCGGCGAAAGGTCGTTGCCGAGGTATCTGATCAAATATCTTCTCCTGTTTGTCGGCATCTGGACGCTGCTCATCACCGCTTCCCTGGCCTGGACCGCCCACGCCACCAGTAAGAATCTGGAACAGCTGGCACTGGTCCAAGCGCGAACCCTCTCCGCCAAGGATGTCCTCTACCGTCGTTGGGGCTCCAACTACGGCGGCATCTATGTCAATCTCGCCACCGGCATTGAGCCCAACCCCCTGCTTAGCGACTTTCCCGACCGGGATATCCGTACCGAAACGGGGGAGACCCTGACCCTGGTTAATCCCGAATATATGAGTCAGATGGTCTATGCCATGGAAGATCCCAGCCTGGGGATCAAAACCGGCATGACCAGCAGTCGCCCATTGAATCCCAAAAATCAGCCGGATGACTGGGAGAGCGCCGCTCTCGGCTTGTTGCAGCAAGGGGAGCCGGACGTTTCAACGATTGAAGAACGGTCGGAGGGGCGCGTACTGCGGCTGATGACCCCCCTCAAAGGGGAGGCGGGCTGTCTCCAGTGTCATGAAAAGCACGGTTTTGTCCCTGGTGACCTCTGTGGGGGGCTCACCGTCGTCGTGCCGATGAAGCCCTACGAAGAGCAGGCACGGAGCGAAATTTTCAGCCAGGGCTTCAATCATGTGTTGATCTGGCTTTTCGGCTTGTTGGCCATCGGCCTCGGTTTCTGTCAATATGCCGCCTCAGAACGGACTCGGCAAAGGATGCAGAACGATCTGATCGCCGCTTCTCGGGCGGCGGAAGCGGCCAATCGCGCCAAGGGGGAGTTTCTCGCCAATATGAGCCACGAGGTTCGCACGCCGATGAACGCCATCATCGGTATGACTGATCTGGCCCTCGACGGCAACTTGAGTCCGCACCAGAAGGATTGTCTGGAAACCGTTAAATTTTCTGCGGAATCGCTCCTCGGGCTACTCAATGATATCCTCGATTTTTCCAAGATCGAGGCGGGCATGCTCGAATTCGAAAATGTACCCTTCTCCCTTGGGGAGAGCGTGGAAACGGTCATGCGCAGCCTGGCGGTCACCGCGCATAAAAAGGGTATTGAGTTTCTCTTCGTCGTTTCCCCCACAATTCCCGACGGATTGCTCGGTGATCCCCTGCGCCTGCGGCAAATTCTGCTCAACCTGCTGAGTAACGCCATCAAATTCACCGAAAAGGGCGAGGTTGTGCTGCGGGTTGAAATGGCCGAGTCCACTGATGGCGACTGCCGTTTGCGCTTTGCCGTCAGCGACACCGGCATCGGCATTTCTGAATCGGCCCAGGAGCGTCTGTTTCAGAATTTCAGTCAGGCCGATGTTTCCACCAGTCGTAAATATGGTGGGACCGGCTTGGGGCTCGCTATCAGCAAGGCCCTGGCCGAAGGCATGGGGGGAACCATCTCCCTGCGCAGCACGCCGGGGCAGGGGAGTACCTTCACCGTGGAACTGCCCTTTGCCGTCTCCCCGGCCCAAGCTCCCATGCCGCCAAAAGTTCTTTTCGGCAAGAAGTTGCTGGTGGTCGACGACCATCCCCTGAGCGCCGCTCTGCTCGTTGAGGAGCTGCGCCGGCTGGGCGCCGAAAGCCTGAGTTGCGCGGCCGGGGACGAAGCCATCCAGAGGATTCATGAAGCCCGTCATCGTCAGGCGCCTTTCGACGGCGTGATCCTCGACGGCACCATGCCGGGGATGGACGGCTTGACGACGGCGACGATCATTCGAGAACACCTGGATGCCCAGATGCCGATCCTGCTGCTGTTGACGACTGTCGACCCTGGACTTCAGATCGCCCGTTGCCAGGAGGCTGGCCTGCGCGATTATCTGCTGAAGCCGGTTGCGCCGCGGCAGATCCTCTTGGCGCTGGCGAGTTGCCTCACCCGTCAAGCCTGGGATGAAGCCCATTCCGATCCCGTCGATGACGGCGGGCAGCCGACACTTTCGCAGGTGCAAGGAAATGGTTATCATCTACTTCTGGCCGAGGATAATGCCTTCAATCAGAAACTGGCCCTGGCACTGGCGCGTAACAAAAACTGGAAACTGACCCTGGTCAGTGATGGCCAGGCCGCCATTGATGCCGTCGCCCAGGGGGATTTCGATCTGGTGCTCATGGATGTTCAGATGCCCGAGGTCGACGGTTTGCAGGCGACCCGCACCATTCGCCAACTGAACCGGGAGCGGGGTCGCGATATCCCGGTGATCGGCATGACCGCCCACGCCATGGCGGGGGACCGGGAACGCTGTCTGGCTGCAGGGATGGATGAATATCTCGCCAAGCCGATTCGTCCCGAACTCTTCTATGAAGTGGTTGAACGTTTCTTGCGACAGTCCGCCGACCCGCGTGAAGGTGGTGGAACTTCCCGATCTGATTTTGGCGCACAGATTGCGGATAAGGGCAATCTGCTGGCCGACATGGCCCTGGAGTTTCTCCGGGATTTCCCCGAAACCCTGGAAAACCTGGGGCGGGGCAGAAATCAGGGAGATCGTCGCGAACTGGAAATGGTGGCGCACAACATCAAGTCGGTCGTTGGATTTTTTCAGGCCGAAGAGGCCATGGAACTGGCCCGGCAACTGGAAACGTGTGCCCGGGAAGATCGTTTGGCGGAAGTGGGGACGCTTTTCGAGGATTTGGATGCGGCCCTGCGTCGGCTTCGGCAAGAACTGATCGACCGCTATCGCCTGGCGGGGTGAGCCTGGGACAGGCTAGGGGAGGAGCAGAAAGGAGCCGGGGACCGGCTTGCCGGTGGGCATGAGGTTGGCGCCGGCATGTACCCCCGTATCAAGGAAATGTTTCCGGCGATGGCACAGATAGGACGTTTTCCCGCGACAGAAACTATTGAAAATTCCTTGCCAGACATTACTCCGCCGCTGGTGGAATTTTTGGTAAAAGGGACAGTCCTTTTTCAATTCACAGCCTTTTTTCAATGTTTCTCCTCTTCCGCACTTCGCTGAGGTTCCGGGATGGGAATCCGGGCCTCGACGGCGAAGCGTTTGATCTTCCGGGTCGTCGTCTTGGGGAATTCATCCTCGCGCAGGGTGAATTTTTTTACCCGCTTGTAATCCGCCAGTTGTTTTCCCGCATTCATCACTTCCCGCCGAAAAAGCTCTTCCATCTCTCTTTCCGAGAGCACCGTCTCATTGCGTGAGCGCGCCAGGCCATCCAAGGTGTCGGCATCAGGATAGATCAGGGCATGCACCTCTTCAGCGCTGGCCGAGAGTTTGTGTCCGTAGACCATCACTTCGGCGATATAGGGGCTCTTCAGGAGTTCGAGTTCGACTTCCTCGGGATAGACGTTCTTGCCGTTGGGAGTGACGATGAGGTTGCGGGCGCGCCCGCGAATGGTCAGATAGCCGTCGTCGTCGAGGGAACCGAGATCGCCGGTACGGTACCAGCCCTCCGTCAGCACCTCGTCCGTCGCCTCGGGATTGTTGTAATAGCCGCGCATGACGTTCGGCCCGCGGACGAGAATCTCCCCGACCCCTTCACTATTGGGCTGGTCGATTTTGACCTGGACGTCGCGCAAAGGCACTCCGACCGTGCCGATGCGCGGGGCATCGGGGGGTTCGGCGCAGATGACCGGCGCCGTCTCGGTGATGCCGTAGCCCTGCACAAGTTTGAGTCCCAGACTTTGAAAACCCCGGGCGATTTCCGGGTCGAGGGCGGCGCCGCCGCTGACGAAGAGGGTGTTGTCGCCAAAAGACTTGCGTACCTTGGCGGCGACCAGGGACCGGGTGAAGGGAAGAGCGAAGAGGGTGCGGGACAGGGCCTTGCTCTGGATACCTTTCATGATCCGGTCGTAGAAGATTCGGTAAAGGGCGGGAACGCCGAGGAAGCAGGTCGGTTTGACCTCGGTCAGGTTTTCCCCGAGCTTCTTCAGGGATTCGGCGAAGGAGACGCAGCCCCCCAATGACAGGGGGAGGAGAACCCCGCAGACCTGTTCGAAGACATGGTTGATGGGGAGAAAAGAGAGGGTGTGAGTGTCGGCGTCGAGACGAAAGAGTTCCGCCGCCGACTGGATATTCGAGACGATATTGCCATGACTGAGCATGGCCCCCTTGGAGCGCCCGGTAGTGCCGGAAGTATAGAGGATGACGGCGGTCCGGTCAGAGGGAATTTCGGGAGAATCCGTCGGCGCCCCGTCCAGCAGTTCGTCGAAAGTGAGCAAGCAGGGGGATTGCTGGGATTTGCGCCGCGTACAGAAGGGGGGAGTCCGTCCGCCGGCGGCGGGTGAAAGCTTCATTGTGGCAGGATGGTGGGGCGCCAGCAGTTGATAGACGCGATGGGCCAGTTCCTCCAGCGCCAGACTGCGGGCTTCCGGCAGATCGAGATCACGGCGCAGTCGTTGCCACTCATCGAGCAGGGCATCGATGGACTGAGCCAGCTCCCGGCGCGGCGGGGAATCCTCGGGAAGGGTTTCCAGCAGCACGATCCGCTCCAGGTGCGGCAGGCTCTCCCGCAGTTCCGAAAGGGATTCCAGATAGCTTGGCGTCGTGAAAATCAGGCGGGCTTCGCAGTCGCTCAGGACATGGCGCAGTTCCCCCGCCTTGTATTCCTTGTCGATTGGCACCACGACCCCTTCGGCGTGGAGTATGGCGAGATAAGCCAGCACCCAGCGCGGCGAAGACGGGGCGAGAATGGCGGCGTGAGCGCCGGGGGCAAAACCATGCTCCCGCAACCCAGCGGCAAGCGTCCGGACTCGGCTCCAGAGGTCGGCGTAAGAAAGTCCCGTCCAGGTGCCGGCGACCTTTTCCCGCAGAGCGACCCGGTCGCTGTGGATCCGGCAACTGTCGGCGATGAGGGAGATGATATTGTTCACAACGCTTGAAACCTCCGGAAAATGCGGTTTCCAGGCCTCAAATCATGTCGACAAGCCACGGATAAAGCAAGGACAAAAATCGCCTTCTTTATTGGGAATCCTTCCTCTGGACGGGGAGGGTGGAGTCTCCCCAAAATCCCTGACGGGGCCGCACACCGCATTTGTCCTTTACAAAAGTCGGCGAATTCACTATTTTACGGGATTGCGTCTTTAATCCTAACATCAAGCCGAAAAGCCCTTTATGGACCAACAGTATATCCGAAATTTTTCCATAATCGCCCATATCGATCACGGAAAATCGACCCTCGCCGACCGTCTCCTCGAAACCACGGGCGCCCTGACCGACCGGGAAAAGACCGAACAGTTCCTCGACAAAATGGAACTGGAACGGGAGCGCGGCATCACCATCAAGGCCCAGGCCGTGCGCCTCAACTACCGGGCCGACGATGGCCATGATTATGTTCTCAACCTCATCGACACCCCGGGACATGTGGATTTCACCTATGAGGTGAGCCGTTCTTTGACCGCCTGCGAAGGGGCGCTGCTGGTGGTCGACGCCTCTCAGGGGGTCGAGGCGCAGACGTTGGCCAACGTCTATCTGGCCATCGACCAGAACCTCGAAGTCTTTCCGGTGCTCAACAAAATCGACCTGCCCAGCGCCGACGCCAAGGCGGTCAAAGCCGAGATCGAAGAGATCATCGGTCTCGACACCGCCGACGCCGTAGAAGCGAGCGCCAAGGAAGGGATCGGCATCCACGAGATCCTCGAAGCGGTGATCAAGAAGGTTCCCCGCCCCAAAGGGAACCCCGATGCGCCCCTCAAGGCGTTGATTTTCGACTCCTGGTACGACTCTTACCAGGGGGTCATCGTTCTCGTGCGGATTTTCGACGGTTGCCTGAAAAAAGGGGACAAAATACAGCTCATGGCCAATAAAAAAAGCTATGAGGTCCTCAAGGTCGGCGTCTTTACCCCGCATCCGGTGGAGATGAAGGAACTTTCCGCCGGCGAGGTCGGCTTTCTCATTGCCGGCATCAAAGTGGTGCAGGACGCCAAGGTCGGCGACACCCTCACCCATCTGCACCGGCCCGCCGAAACCCCGCTACCCGGTTTCAAAGAAGTGAAACCGATGGTTTTTTCCGGCCTTTATCCCATTGACACCGGCGAGTACGACTCCCTGCGCGACGCTCTGGAAAAGCTGCGTCTCAACGACAGCTCTTTTTCCTTCGAGCCGGAAAACTCCCTGGCTCTCGGTTTTGGATTTCGTTGCGGCTTTCTCGGCCTGCTGCATATGGAAATCATCCAGGAACGCCTGGAGCGGGAGTTTGGCGTCGATCTCATCACCACCGCGCCGACCGTTGTTTACAACGTGACCACGGTCAAAGGGGAACACCTGCGGGTGGAGAGCGCCAACAAGCTTCCCGAGGTGCAGTTCATCGAACGCATCGACGAGCCCTTCATCCTCGCCTCGATTCATGTCCCCAACGAATTCGTCGGGACCGTTCTCGCCCTGTGCGAGGAAAAACGCGGCATCCAGCGGGAGATCAAATATCTCACCGCCAATCGGGTCATGGTCGTTTATGAGCTGCCCTTGAACGAAATCGTCCTCGATTTCTACGACCGGCTCAAGTCCATCACCCGCGGCTACGCCTCCTTCGACTACGAGCATCTCGACTACCGCGAAAGCGCCCTGGTGCGTCTCAACGTGCTGATCAACGGCGATCTGGTCGACGCCCTCTCCCTCATCGTCCATCGCGACAAGGCCCAATACCGCGGACGGGATCTGGTGTCGAAGATGAAAGAGTTTATCCCCCGGCAGCAGTTCGAGGTGGCTATCCAGGCCGCCATCGGCGGCAAGGTCATCGCCCGCGAGACGGTCAAGGCGCTGCGCAAGGACGTTACCGCCAAGTGCTACGGCGGTGACATCACCCGTAAACGGAAACTGCTGGAAAAACAGAAGGAAGGGAAGAAACGCATGAAGCAGGTCGGCAACGTCGAACTGCCTCAGGAAGCGTTCCTCGCCATTCTCAAGGTGAAAGAGCAGAAATAATGTCGAAATCCGAAATTTCCACCCCGACGGCGGTCAAAAAACCCTGGTATCGGGAGTATGCCGAAGCCCTCTTTGTCGCCGCCATCCTGGCGCTGATCATCCGCACCTTCGTTGTTCAGGCCTTCAAGATTCCCTCCGGGTCCATGGAAGATACCCTGCTGATCGGCGATCATCTGCTGGTCAACAAGTTTCTTTATGGCGTGCAGGTCCCCTTCGTCGATGGCCGCTACCTGACCATCCGCCATCCTGAGCGGGGGGATGTCATCGTTTTCGAATTCCCCGAGGATGAGGGAAAAAACTTCTTCCAGCGTCGCGACTTCATCAAGCGCATCGTTGGCCTTCCCGGCGACACGGTAGAAGTTCTGGACAAAAAGGTTCTGGTCAACGGCGAGCCCTACCAGATCCCCCAGGAAATCCATAAAGAGAATAATATCGTCGCCCCCGGTTTCGGTCCCCGGGATTTTATGCCCGCCATCGAGGTTCCCGAGGGGCATTATTTCGTCATGGGGGATAACCGCGATCGTTCCTACGATAGCCGTTTCTGGGGCTTTGTCGAAGAATCGAAGATCAAGGGGCTGGCCTTCATCAAATACTGGTCCTGGGACTCGCAGGCAAGTTGGCTGAAAAAAATTCGCTGGAACCGTCTCGGCCGTCCCATCGAGTAATTTCCGCCCGAGCGTTTTCCGTTGACTTGACGGATTTTGTGTTGCTATAGTTCCGAAAATTCGACTTATCCCTTTAACGTTAATCCCGAGAGATTAGCAAGGGTGGCAAAGATGCAGAAAATCCAGTTCCGCAATTCGTACACTCATACCTTTTCGCCCACCGGCGGGAAGGTATTTTTTTGTGCCGTAACCACGAACCAAAGGAGATTCGGGCATGGCTAGCAACGAAACGGTGATTCTCGACAGCGCCGGCATCAGTCGCGCTCTCACCCGGATTGCGCACGAGATTCTCGAGCGCAACAAAGGGACGGCGGGGGTTGTTCTGATCGGTATTCGCAGCGGCGGCGACCACCTGGCCCGCCTGCTGCGGGACCGTATGGCCCAGATCGAAGGGGAGGAGGTTCCTCTGGGGACCATCGACATCACCATGTATCGCGACGATCTCGGTTCCCGCGGCAGCCTGCCCCTCGGCAAGACCGAAATTCCCTTCCCCCTCGACGGACGCAAGGTGGTTCTGGTCGACGACGTCCTCTTCACCGGC
This sequence comes from Desulfuromonas acetexigens, assembly GCF_900111775.1. Taxonomy (NCBI): domain Bacteria; kingdom Pseudomonadati; phylum Thermodesulfobacteriota; class Desulfuromonadia; order Desulfuromonadales; family Trichloromonadaceae; genus Trichloromonas; species Trichloromonas acetexigens. The sequence goes on from NZ_FOJJ01000001.1 coordinate 295,827, forward strand.
CGCACCATCCGCGCCGCCATGGACGCCCTCATCGATATCGGTCGGCCGAAAAACATCCAGCTGGCGACGCTCATCGACCGGGGCCACCGGGAACTGCCGATCCGCGCTGATTATGTCGGGCGCAACGTGCCGACCTCCCGCGAGGAGAAAATTCTCGTCGAGTTCTCCGGCGACAACAACCCGGTCGAAGTCCGTCTCGTCAAACCCTAACAGCCCAGCAGGGAGGCCCCCATGTCTTTCCGCCATAAGCACATCCTTGGCACGGAACAGCTCTCCAGAGAAGACATCGAACTGATTCTCGATACCGCCGACAGCCTCAAGGAAATCAACAGCCGCGAGATCAAGAAAGTACCGACCTTGCGGGGCAAGACCATCGTCAACCTCTTTTACGAGGCGAGCACCCGCACCCGCACCTCCTTCGAAATCGCCGGCAAGCGCTTGTCCGCCGATACCATCAACATGACCGCCTCCACCTCTTCGGTGACCAAAGGCGAGACGCTGGAAGACACCGCCAAGAACATCCAGGCGATGAAGCCCGACATTATCGTCATGCGCCATTCGGCCTCCGGCGCCCCGCACTATCTGGCCGAGCGTATTGACTGCTCGGTCATCAACGCCGGCGACGGCGCCCACGAGCATCCCAGCCAGGCGCTCCTCGACCTGCTCACCATTCGTCAGCACAAAGGCAAACTCGAGGGGTTGACCGTCGCCATCGTCGGCGACATCACCCACAGCCGGGTGGCTCGCTCCGACCTCTACGCCATGACCAAGATGGGGATGAAGGTCCGTCTCTGCGGCCCCGGCACCATGATGCCGCCGGGGATCGAGCGCCTCGGCGCCGAGGTCTTCACCGACATGGACGACGCGGTGCGTGATGCCGACGTCGTCATGATGCTGCGGATCCAGCTGGAGCGCCAGGGTAAGACGTTGCTGCCGACCCTGCGCGAATATGCCCGCCTCTACGGCCTCAACCCGGCGCGCCTGGCCCTGGCCAAGCCCGACGCCATTGTCATGCATCCCGGCCCCTTGAATCGTGGGGTGGAAATTTCCTCCTATGTGGCGGACGGGAAGCAGAGCGTGATTCTCGACCAGGTGGAAAACGGCGTGGCGGTGCGCATGGCTCTGCTTTATCTGGTGGCCGGCGGCGAAGCGAGCGAATCCTGATTATTGACGATTTTTCTTAAAGAGGTGACGGATATGAGCATTCTTATCAAAGGCGGCCGGATCATCGATCCGGCCAACGGCATCGACGATACCCTTGACCTGCTGATTCAGGATGGGCGCATCGCCCAGGTTGGCAAGAACCTGGACGGCAAAGGCGCCGAAGTCATCGACGCCGGCGGGCTGCTGGTGACCCCGGGACTGATCGACATGCACGTCCATCTGCGCGATCCCGGCCAAGAGTACAAGGAGGATATCGTCTCCGGCACAAAAGCGGCGGTCGCCGGCGGCTTTACTTCGGTGGCTTGCATGCCGAACACCAACCCGATCAACGACAACAAGGCGGTTACCCGCTACATCATCGAAAAGGCGAAAGCGGAAGGGGCGGCCAACGTTTTTCCTATCGGCAGCATCACCAAGGGGCTGAAAGGCGACACCCTCAGTGAGATGGGGGATCTTAAAGAGGCCGGCTGCGTCGCCCTCTCCGACGATGGCAAGCCGGTGAGCGACGGCGAGATGATGCGCCGCGCCTTTGAATATGCCAAGCCCTTCAATCTGCCGCTGATTTCCCACGCCGAGGATCTTTCCCTGGTCGGCGAAGGGGTGATGAACTACGGTTTCGTCGCCACCGAACTCGGGCTCAAGGGGATTCCCTGGGTCGCCGAGGATGCCGCTACCGCCCGCGACGTGCTCCTCGCCGAATTCACCGGCGCACGGCTGCATGTCGCCCATGTTTCCACCAAGGGCTCGGTGGAGATCGTCCGCGCCGCCAAGAAGCGCGGGGTCAAGGTGACCTGCGAGGCGACCCCCCATCACTTCACCCTGACCGAAGAAGCGGTGCGCGGTTACGACACCAACGCCAAGATGAATCCGCCGCTGCGTACCGCCGAGGATCTGGCGGCTCTGCGCCAGGGGCTGGCCGACGGCACCGTCGACGCCATCGCCACCGACCATGCTCCCCATCATATCGACGAGAAAAATGTCGAATTCAACGTTGCCCTGAATGGCATTGTCGGTCTGGAAACCGCCCTGCCGCTGAGCCTGGCCCTGGTCCGCGACGGCGTTTTTTCCCTCGGCGCCATGGTCGCTAAGTTGACGACCGCGCCCGCGGGGATTCTCGGCATTCCCCGCGGCACCCTGAGTGTCGGCGCTGTCGCCGATGTGACTTTGATCGACCTGGAGCTGAAATGGACGGTCGAAGCTGCCAAGTTTCAATCGAAGAGCAAGAATACACCTTTTAATGGCTGGAACGTCCAGGGCGCGGCGGTTCGCACCATCGTCGGCGGCAAAGTCGTCTATCAGCGTTAAATCACTGACTATAAGCGCCCGTCGAAGCGCGACCGATGGCGTTTCGACGGGCGCTCGCCCACCAAAAGGAGTCCCACGCATAATGAAAGCCATTCTGGCCCTGGCCGACGGCCGGGTCTTCCACGGAAAATCCTTCGGCGCCACCGGCGAAGTCACCGGCGAGGTGGTCTTCAACACCAGCATGACCGGCTATCAGGAGATCCTTACCGATCCTTCCTATCGCGGCGAGATCGTCACCATGACCTACCCGATGATCGGCAACTGCGGCATCAACCCCGAGGATGTGGAATCCTCCCGCCCACATCTGGCCGGTTTCGTGGTCAAGGAATACCACGAGGTGCCGAGCAACTGGCGTGCACGCATGAGCCTCGACGCCTATCTCAAGGAGAACGGCATCGTCGGCATCCAGGGGATCGACACCCGGGCGCTGGTCCGCCACATCCGCGACCACGGCGCCCAGACCGGGATTATCTCCTCGGTCGATACGGATAGCGCGAGCCTGGTAGAAAAGGCTAAGGCGGCGCCCTCCATCGTCGGCCGCGACCTGGTGCGGGAAGTGACCTGCGAGGCCCCCTACCATTGGGACGAAGGGTTGTGGGAACTGGGCCAGGGCTATACGCGCCCCGAGGCGCCGGCGCGCTTCAAGGTGGTGGCTTACGATTTCGGCATCAAACGCAACATCCTGCGCAATCTGGTCAGTCTCGGTTGCGACGTCACCGTCGTTCCCGCCGAGACTCCGGCCGAAGAGGTGCTGGCGATGAATCCGGACGGGGTTTTCCTCAGCAACGGCCCCGGTGATCCCGAGCCGATCCACTACGCTCAGGAAAACATCCGCAAAATTCTTGGCAAGAAGCCGATTTTCGGCATCTGCCTCGGCCATCAGCTGCTCAGCCTGGCCCTGGGCGGCAAAACCTATAAGCTCAAGTTCGGCCATCGCGGCGGCAACCAGCCGGTCTTGCAGGGGGATCAGCACGCCGTGGAGATCACTTCGCAGAATCACGGCTTCGCCGTCGATGCCGCCTCCATCACCGACAGCGCGATACAAACCCATGTCAATCTCAACGACAACACCGTCGAGGGGATCTGTCATCGGACGCTCCCGGCCTTCTCCGTCCAGTACCATCCCGAGGCTTCCCCCGGTCCCCACGACGCCCGCTATCTCTTCGACCGCTTCATCGCGATGATGGCAGAGGCAAAGCAGGCTCAAGGAAAAAGGTAAAAGGAAAAAGGTACTTATAGCTTTTCCTTTATCCTTTGTCCTTTAACCTTTCTCCTCGTGAATGAAAGATAAAATATGCCCAAACGTACGGACATCAAAAAGATTCTCATCGTCGGCGCGGGGCCGATCGTCATCGGTCAGGCCTGTGAGTTCGACTATTCCGGCACCCAGGCCTGCAAGGCGTTGAAGGAAGAGGGCTACGAAGTCGTACTGCTCAATTCCAACCCGGCCACCATTATGACCGACCCCGGCTTTGCCGACCGTACCTATGTGGAGCCAGTGACCCCTGAGGTTTTGGCGCGCATCATCGAGAAGGAGCGTCCCGATGCCCTGCTGCCGACCCTCGGCGGGCAGACCGCGCTCAACACGGCGGTGGCCGTGGCCAAGAACGGCACCCTCGACAAATTCGGCGTGGAACTCATCGGCGCCAAATTGCCGGCCATCGAAATGGCCGAGGACCGGACCCTCTTCAAGCAGGCGATGGAG